>JBQTJG010000340.1:0-10607 GCA_052387355.1 Armatimonadota bacterium
GGGCCTTGTATGAGTCCGGCATTCCCACCGGCACCCATTACATTCCGCCCACCTATCTGATGCCGGCCTTCGCCGACCTCGGGTATCCGAAGGGATCGCTGCCCGAGACGGAGCGGGCGGCCGACGAATTGCTTACGCTGCCCGTCTATCCCGGGATGCCGGCGGCCGATGTCGACCTCGTCGTCGAGCACCTCCGCCGCGCCGTCACCTCTGACGCTGAGGCCCAGAATCGCCGTCTGCGCGACCTGTCTGCCTCGTTCGACTGAGGCGAATCGACGGGGCCCGTGTCCTAGCGACGCAGGTCGCGCACGATCTCCCTCGCCGCGTTGTAGCCGGGCGCGCCCATGACGCCGCCTCCGGGATGGGCGCCCGACCCGCACAGGTAGAGGCCATCGATCGGCGTGCGATACCGCGTCCACCCCGCGACGGGACGCATGACGAACAACTGGTCCAGGCTCATCTCGCCGTGGAAGATGTTGCCGCCCCAGAGACCGAACCGCCGCTCCAGGTCGAGAGGTGAGAGCGCCTGGTGGTGCTCGATCAGGCCGCGAACGTTGGGGGCGTAGGCTTCGATCACACCGATCACCCGATCGACGAACCGGTCACGCTGCGCGTCCCAGTGACCCTCGGCCAACGTGTAGGGGGTGTACTGCACGAAGACGCCCATGATGTGCTTGCCCGGCGGGGCGAGCGACAGGTCGTAGAGGGTGGGCAGCGTCATCTCGACGAGGGGCGCCTGGGATGGGCGGCCGTACTTGGCGTCGTCCCAGGCGCGTTCCATGTAGTCGATCGACGGGGAAAGATGCATGGTTGCGCGGTGATGGGGGCCGGGGGAGGAGGGGAGGGCCGCGAACTTCGGTAGTCCGCCAAGGGCGAAATTGATCTTGAACGAGGTGCCCTCGCACCTATATCGGCGGATCGATTCCAGGAAGTCCGGCGGCAGCGTTGTCTCATCGACCAGGTGCAGGAATGTCGTCTTGGGATCGAGATTGCTGACCACGACCCGCGCGCCGATTTCTTCGCCGGAGGTCAGCACCACGCCGGTGGCCCGTCTGTCACGGACCACAATGCGAGCGACCGGCGCGCTGGTCTTGATAAGCGCGCCGCGGCTTCGAGCCGAGGCCGCCATCGCCTCGGCTATCGCGCCCATGCCGCCGCGCACGAACCCCCAGACACCCCGGCGACCTCCGACACCGCCCATGCAGTGGTGCAGCAGGACGTAGGCCGTCCCGGCTGACCGCGGGCCGCCGTTCGTCCCGATGACGCCGTCGGTGGCGAGTGTCGCCTTGACCTCCGTGGACTCGAACCACTCATCGAGAAAGTCGGCCGCGCTCTGCGTGAAGATCTTCACCAACGTCGACAGGTCAGCAGCACGAAGTCCCCGGAGTCGGCCGAGAACTCTAAGGTAGTCAACGAAATCGAACGGACCTTTCGGCGGAAAGGTCGGGGGCGTGGTCAGCAGCAGCGAGTCGACCATGACCGCCAGCCGCTCGAGGCACGCCCCATAGGCCTCATATCGCCCGGCGTCGCGGCGCGAGAATCTGGCGATCTCCTGGAGCGTGCGCGTTAGATCCTGCCAGAAGATCAGATAACGGCCGTCGGGGACCGGGGCGAACGAGGGTGGGTCTTTGGCCTCGACGTGGTAGCCGAAGCGCCCGAGCTCGAGGTCACGGACGATCCGGTCTTGGAGGAGACTCGCGAGGTACGCCGCAGTCGAGACCCGGTAACCGGGCCAGAGATCCTCGGTCACGCAGCAGCCGCCGACGATCTCGCGGCGTTCAACCACGGTGACTTTCAGGCCTACGCGGGCGAGGTAGGCTGCCGCGACCAGCCCGTTGTGACCGCCGCCCACGACGATGATGTCGGAACGGGCCGGCAGACTACCTTTCGATGGATCTGACAAAGGGGAGCGGGGGCCGCTAGCCGCCGGGGGCCATGCAGGATCCCGCTCCCGGTTCGTCGATCCTTCTTACTTCGACTTCCAGGCGTATTTCGCTGGCCACATATTGTACGCGGGATCCAGGTAGACGCCCTGCACATTTTGCTTCATGGGCGCCTGCATCTGGATATCAAACAGCAGGATGCCCGGCGCGTCGCGGACGACCTGCTTGATGATCTGCGAGTAGTAGATCGAGTTGCGTCCCGCCAGGTTGCGGGTTGTCAGCGAGCCCTCGATCAGCCGGTCGACCTGGGGGTTCGAGTAGAGCGAATAGTTGAACCCGTTTGGCGGGAAGTCGACGCTGCGGTAGAACCCGAGCATGATGTACTCGGCGTCCGCGGTGAACGTGTTGTTCGACAGGTTGAGCATGTCGTACTCGACCTGGATCCCGCCCGGCGCGTTCATGCGCGCCAGCAGCGTGGCGCTGTCATGCACCTGAAGGTTCACGTCGACGCCCACCGCCCTCAGCATCCCCTGGACCTGCTCGCCGATCTCGAAGTCGCCCGGGGCCGATCCTTTTCGGGTCACGAAGATCATGCGGAGGGGCTGGCCGTCACGCTGCCGGATGCCGCCGGGCCCGACCCGCCAGCCGGCTTCCTCGAGGAGCGCTCGGGCCTTGTCGGGATTGTACGGATACCCCTCGGTCGGCGTGAACCCGGTGACCCGCGGGCCGAACAAGAAGACGGTCGCCGGCTTGCCGTTCCCGAGCATGACGGTCTTGATGATGCCTTCCTTGTCGACCCCGTAGTTGACCGCCTGGCGCACCCGAACATCGCTCATGATGGGCCGCCGGGTGTTGATGTAGATGACGTATTGGCGGGACCCGACCGCTTCCAGCACCTTGATGCCCGCGGTGGTCTTGAACCGCTGCGCGTCCGGGAACGAGACCTCGCGCGCGATGTCGACGTCGCCCGCGGCCAGCATGGTCGCGCGGGTATTGATGTCGTCGGCCACCCGGTAGACGATCTCATCGAGGTACGGTAGGCCCTGCTGCCAGTAGTTGGGATTCCGGCGCAGCCGGGCAATCTGCTGGGGCCGGAACTCGACCAGTTGGAAGGGACCGGTGCCCGAGGCCTGCAGCCGGACGCCCTCGTCGCCGACCTGCTGCGTGAACCGCGGGCTGTACATGGCGAAGTTGCCCATCGTGAGGATCGAGTGCAGGTTGGGCGATGGCCGGCTCAGCGCCACCCGTACGGTGCGCTCGTCGACCGCTTCAATCGTCCTGAACGGGAGCAGGCCGAACTGGATCTGCCGCTTGGAGATCTTGCGCTCAAAGTTCCATTTGACCGCTTCGGCGTTGAACGCCGAGCCGTCGTGGAACTTGATGTTGGGTTTGAGCTTCCAGGTCACGGTGAGACCGTCTGACGAGATCTGCTCGGACTCGACCAGGTGCGGCTGCGCTTTGCCTGTGCTGTCGCGCTCGTACAGCCGCTCATAGAAGCCGCCGATCGTTTCGACGATCAGCGTCTGGGATACCGCGTTAGTGTCGATATGCGGCAGTCCTGGCGGGTACGACAGGGTCAGGGCACCTCCGCGCACGGGCTCGCCGGGAGCGGCCGGGGCAGGCGCAGCCATGCCGCCACTGAACCCGGTCAGCACCAGGAGGCCCACAGCGCCCACGACGGCGATGATGCGAGCTACCTCAGAACGGCGCCTTGTCATAATTCTGCACTCCCCCTTGTGATGGACAGACTCCCGTGATGAACAAAGTCTCGCTGTCTTCGGGCTTGCCTTGAACTCTTACAGTTAGCGCCGAGGACGCGCATCTCCTCCAGCCGTTACGAGATCCTTACGCTTTCAACTGGCGATACGGGCGGCTGAGGGTCGACAGCACGCGGCCGCCGCTGGGCGTCACCTGATAGTTGTCCGAGATCAGGAAAGCGAGATCGCCGTCGAGCCAGGTCGACGGGTGGAACGATAGGACCATGTTCTCCTTCAAGAGTTCGTCCGGCGGCGGCGGCGTGATGCCATCGGCCTCGTCGGTGCCGATGGTGTGGCAGTTGGGCGTGTGATGGCCGATGATCTTATAGCCGGCATCCGCGAAGATCCTATCCGCCGTCTCGCCGATAATCCCGTATCGGTTGCCCGGTTTCGCAACGGCCGCCGCCGCCTGTACGGCCTTCCACCAGGTGTCGAAACGCTTCGCCGGGGCGTCGGGCAGCGACCCGAACGAGTAGAGACAGGTGATCTCGTGCCAGTACCCCAGCGGACCGGTGTAGACGAGCTCGAACAGGATAACGTCGTCGCTCTTCAGCGGCCGGTCGAGCAAGGTCGGAATCGTGTAGGGGCGCTGATCGACGGAGTACTTCGACCGGCCCCAGAAGCACCCGCGTTCCTTGGCGTAGCGCTCTGACTCGGAGGCCGCCGCCCAGGCGGGCATCCCGGGTCGGGCCACCTCACCGAAGCGCTCGAGCGCGCCGGCGAGGATGCGCCCGGTGTCTTCCATGGCCTTGATCTCAAACGGCGACTTGATCTGCCGTACCGCGTTGACCTCGGTGTCGAGCGCCTGGAACGTGATGCCGGGTAGCCCCTGCGTCAGCATCGCGTGCTCGTTGAGTGACAGGACGGTCTGCATGTTGAGCGTGCCGACCCTCCCGCCGGGCTTGGTTACCTTCTGCAACTCTTCAACGACGCGGGTCATGGGGGGCCGGTTCTCGAGGATCGTGCTGACGATGCGCTGGGTCGTGGCGATCTGCTTGCCCCACTCGGCGCCGTAGTTCGACCACATGACGACCAGCGGATCGGGCTCCTGCGCGGTGACGACAAAGAAGGCACGTCCCGCCCAGAGCTCGACGTTGGTGAAGTACCGGAGGAACCCGTTCTGCCCTGGCGCGCCCCCGGCGACGCCGAGCACCGCCGACACGTCGTTGGCGGTCATGATCTTCCGCAATTCGGTGAGCCGGCGCTGCGCATCGGTCCGGTGCTCATCGGTCGGTGTGTTCATTCATCAGCCTCCCGGCGCAGTTCACGTTGTGGTTGCCCCTCAGTCACAGCGGGAAAGGAACCCCGACGTCCTTGGCGATCGGGCGCAGCTTCTCCACGGTGTCGGCATCGACCGGTATGCCGTTCTTGAGCCGTTCCTGCATCCTCCGCTGTTCGGCTTCGCCGGGCAACAGGATCTCTTCGCCGTCGGTGATGGGTGGGGCGGACTTCACCTCGCGGATCAGTTGCTCGAGACGGTCGAAGAACTGCGCCCTGGGCATGAACGACTCGACGTTGACGGCGATCATGACATGCGCGACGTCATAATGAGTGTCGTCCTGGAAGACGGACGTGCCAAACTTGGCGCCCATCAGCACCCCGGTCATGACGTCGGTCATGAAGCTCAGTCCGGAGCCTTTGGCCCGCCCGATCGGCATCTGCGTGCTGCCCTCAAGGAGCTCAGCCGGATTCGTCGTCCGGCGGCCGGCGGCCGTGAGCGCCAGGTCATCAGGGACCTGCCGGCCTTCCCGGTGCGCCCATATGATCATGCCGATGCCTGACATCGTGAGCGCCATGTCCAGGACGATAGGATAGGCCCCCAGACGCGGCACCGCCCACCCCCACGGGTTGGTCCCCAGCACCGCCGTCCTGGCGCCCCACGGCGCCATCTCGGCTCGGGCATTCGTCATGGCCAGGCCGATGAAGCCGCCTTCGGCCGCGGTCTTTGCGTGGTAGCCGGCGATCCCGAAGTGGTTGCTGTTTCGAATCCCGACGATGCCGATGCCGGACGTACTCGCCAGTACCATGGCCTTCCGCATCGCGGTGTTGCCGGCGTGGTATCCAAAGGCCTTGTTGGCTTCGAGGAGCGCGTAGGAGGGGCCTTCCCTGACCCACTCCAGTTTCGCCCGAGGAACATACCCACCGTTTCTTACGCGGCGGTGATAGCGGAAGAACTTCTCGAGGCCCTGCCCCTGGCCCGGATGCCACCAGAGACTGGCTGTCGTGATGCCGTCGCTGATGACGTCGGCCTCGGCCTCACTCCCGCCCAGCCCCAGGACCAGGTCGCGCGCGAACTTGCGGACGATACGCTCGGGGTAGCGCTTCACGAGCGTTTCTTTCAGCGGTGCGTGGATCTCCTTCATGCACACAGCCCCTCCTTCGGATGTCGGTGTGGCCCGCCCCCGCGCCGATCAGGGCGGCCAGCGATTATTAATGCCGCAATAGGCGCACGAGCGTACGAACGTCTCGGACGTCCTCCAGCGCTGCCACAGTAGCCATGAGCTCGTCGATCCGCCGCTTTGGCAGCACGTCGCCGACCGTCAACCGGAACTTGCTCTCGAACTCCTCGTCGCTGAGCATGTTCTCGGGCTCGCCCCTGGCATGATCGACTTGGCCCTCGACCGCGCGGCCGTCGTCGAGCGTGACGCGCACCACGCAGCCATTCTGGTTCGGGTACTGCGACTGGATCCGCTCGTCGACGTGAACGTGCATCTTCGGCAGCAGGGCGCGGACGCGAGGATCGTCGAACCGGGCGATGTCCTCCTGATAGAAGGCGCCGAAGACCAGGCCGACGGCCACCGCCGTCGGGAGGCTGTATCCGGCGGCCGAGGCGTTCGCGGGCTCGAGCGTGGTGCGGAACGGCGCGTCGATCGCGTGCGCGTATGTGCCGACATCGATTCGTGTCACGCGCGCAGGGTCGATCGGCGTCTGGCGCGTCACCTCCCGCGCCGCATCCACGCCCTGATGCACGTGGCGGCATCCAGCGTGGGGCTTGAACCCGGCGGTCTCAATCTCAAACGAGGTCCCCAGTCCCTCGAGCGCCCGGCTCACGTCGAACCCGTCCCCGAACGCCTGGGCGAAGCCGTTGGCGCCCTCGATGGCGCCTCGTGCGCCGCGGAACCCGGCCTCTGCCAGCAACGCCGCGAACATGCCGTTGCGCGCGCCGAACCCCGAGATCAGGTCCTTGGTGTGCGAGATGGCGGGATCGTACACGTACGTCTCCAACCCACACGACAGCGACGTGGCGATGGCCAGCGCGTGGGCGATGCCGTCGGCGTCCAGGTCCAGCCCGACCGCCGCGGCGACCGACGCGCCAAGGGTGCCGACGGTCGCTTTGATGTCCAGGCCGCGATCGAGCTGCGTGCGGCGGACCTGGCGGCCCACACGGCCGAACACGTCATAGCCTGCGGCGATGGCCACGATGAGCTCCTGGCCGCTGCGGCCCTTCACTTCGGCGGCGGCCAGCGCGGCCGGGACCACTTCTGCGGCGACGTGCCCGTACGCCCGATGGGAGTCGTCCATCCCCACCATCTTGGCCATGGTCGCGTTGGCGAAGGCCGCGCCTTCCAGCGAAGCCTGCCGGCCGTCGCCGATGAGGGTCGCCGCGCTTCCCGGGTGGGTCCGCAGGACGAACTCCACGACGCGCGGCCCAAACCCCCGGCGATACCCGCCGAGCGCCGTGCCGATGGTGTCCAGCGCGATCTGCCGCGCGCGCGTGACCGCGATGGCGGGGAGCATGTCGTACCGCAGGCCGGCCGCGAACGCGCCCAACTGGGCGACGAGCGTCGGCTGCTCCGTTAGCGTGCGCACCTGTGCCATGGGAGCACGTCTCCTTAGACGTCGAGTTCGTACAGGAATTTCGACTTACTGTGCGGGGAGAGGCGGATCGCGCCCTCCGGTGTCACCAGAAAGTTGTCAGAGATCAGGAACGCCCGGTCGCCCTGCATCAGTGTCGCCGGGTGGAACGAGAGCGCCATGTTGGCCTGCAGCAGCTCCTTCGGCGTGTACTCGGAGTTGGGGCCGTCGCTGCCGTCGAGCCCGATGCTGTGGCAGTCGGGCGTGTGCTTCCCGATCACCGGGAAGCCGAGCGACTGAAACGTGGTGTTCGAGAGCTCGGCGATCTTGCCGATGGGGACGCCGGGCCGCGCCGCGTCGGCGCACACGTCGATCACCTTGAAGGTCGCTTCGAGGAGCCGCTTCGAGTCCGGAGGCAGCGGGCCGAACGAGTAGACGGCCGTCATCTCGGACCAGTAGCCCCACGGCCCCGCGTACACCAATTCGAAGCAGGTGACGTCGTCGCGTCCAAAGCGCCGGTCGACCGGCGCCGGAATGGTGTAGGGCCGCAGGTCGAGCGACACTTTGGAGCGCCCCCAGAACGACCCCTGCGCCTTCACGTGGCGCTCCGCCTCGGCGCACGCGTCCCATACGCGCACGCCTGGCTTCACCATCTGTCCGAATACGTCAAACGCTTCGTCGAGGATCCGCCCGGTGTCGAACAGGGCCTCGATCTCAAACGGGGACTTGATCGAGCGCATCCTGTTGACGTCGCCGGTGATCTCGACCATCTCGTAGCCCTCGAGCTGCTTGCGCAGGCCCTCCGCCTCAGTCACCGAGAGGATACGGTTGAAGTTGACGGTGCCGATCCGCTTGCTGCCGGATGCGGCGGCCGCCTCGCGTATCGCCGCGGCTGCCCCGCTGACGAGGTTCTCCGGACTGTGGATCCGCTTCGTCGTGGCCAGCATCCTGGCCCACTCGGCCTGGTACGACGACGCGATGAAGACGACGGGGTCGGGGTCGCTCCGGCCGATGACCACGAATTCACGGCCGCTCCACAGATCGACGTTCGTGAAGTAGCGGGCCGCGCCGAGTTGCCCCGGCGCTCCCCCGCCGACTACAACCGTCACAACCAGACCCTTCTCGGCCATCAGGGCCTGCAGGCGGGAGATCCTTTTTGCGACCTCGACGCTCAGCGTATCCGTCGACAGCATCGCCTCGTGCCTCCTGACTCACTCTCCCAGTTTCGGATCGAGCACATCGCGCAACCAGTCTCCCAGGAATACGACGCCGAGCACGGTGATGGTAATGGCCAGACCCGGGAAAGTGGCCAGCCACCAGGCGCCCCCCACATGCTGCCGGCCATCGGCGAGCATGCCGCCCCACGTTACGGTGGGCGGCTGCACACCCAGGCCCAAGAAGCTCAGCGAGGATTCCGCCAGGATGCTCGTGGCCACCTGGAGCGTGGACAGCACGATGATCGACGCGGTGACGTTCGGCAGGATGTGCCGGAGCAGGATGATCGCGTCGGTCTGGCCGAGCGCCCGCGCCGCGGTCGCGTATTCCTCCTCACGCAGGCGCAACACTTCTCCCCGGACCACGCGGCTGTAGCTCACCCACCCCGTAAAGCCCAGGATCAGGATGATCGTGAGCAGACCCGGTCCGATCACACCGGCGACGGCGATGACGAGTACCAGGAATGGAATCGCGAGAAACGCGTCGGTGACCCGCATCAACAGCACATCCCAGACACCGCCGTAGTACCCTGCGATGATGCCGATGCCGACGCCGAGTGTGGTGGAGATCAGCACCGAGGCCACGCCCACGATCGCCGATACCCGGCTGCCCAGGATCAACCGGCTCAGGATGTCACGGCCGAGCTGATCCGTGCCCATGGGATAGCTCCACGTCCCCCCCGCGCTCCACGCCGGCGGGTGAAGTCGCGCCAGCAGGTCGGGTTTCGTCGCGTCATGGAGCGCGATCTGCGGGCCGAAGAACGCCGAGAAGAGCAGGAACCCGACGACCAGGAGGCCGGCCGCGCCCGTAGGGCTGCGGCGGAGGGCGCCCAGCATCAGATGCCGGTAGGGTGTGACCGGGAGATGCCCCACAGCGGCGACGGTTCCCGACCCCGCGTCAGTCATACCGGATCCGAGGATCGAGCATCGTGTACGAGACGTCGACGGCTAGGTTGATCAGGAGGAACGACAGAGCAAACCAGAAGACGCCCGCCTGGATGATCGTGACATCGCGCAACCCAATCGCCTCGATCATCAGGCGGCCCAGCCCAGGCCACGCGAAAACCTGCTCAACGACGACCGCACCGCCGAGCAGCCACCCGAGTTGGAGCCCGAAGGCCGTCACGACCGGAATCAGCGCATTCCGAAGCGCGTGGCCATATACGACCCGGCGCGCGCTCAGCCCCTTGGCCCGCGCGGTTCGGATGAAATCTTGTCCGAGGACCTCGAGCATGGCTGATCGCGTCAGCCTGGCAAGCCGCGCCGCAATGGCCGCACCCAGCGTGACCGCGGGCATGATGATCGAACGCCAGGACTCAGCCCCAAACGCCGGGAGCACGCGAAAGGTGACGGAGAACAGCAAGATCAACATGATGCCGACCCAGAAGTTGGGCATGGCCGCGCCGAGGGTTGCAAACGCCGTGCTCACGAGATCGATCGTGCTGTTTCGTTTGACGGCCGAGAGCACCCCCAGGGGGATGGCGATGGCGAGGGCGACCAGTGCCGAGACGCCGGCGAGCAGATAGGTCCAGGGAAGCCGCTCAAGCACCAGTTCCATGGCCGTGCGCCGGTACCGGGGCGAGAACCCGAAGTCACCCTGCACTACGCTCTTCAAGAACACAAGGTACTGCTCGTGCAGCGGGCGATCCAATCCCCACGCCCGGCGCAGCGCTTCGATCTGATCGGGTGAGTAGTCTCCCTGCGACATGACGCTGAGCGGATCGCCTCCCAGGCGGACCAGCAGAAACACCACCACGGAGACGATGGCGAGCACTCTGAGCATCTGCAGCAGCCGTCTCAGGATATAGCGTGCCATGAGTGCGCCCTTCGTCCCGCGTCGATGATGTCGTGGGCGGGGGGCGACCCACCCCCGCCCCCACCCACACCAGGGTTGTCAACCAGTAAAAAGCGGCGCCCGGCGGGACCCACCCCACAGTCCGCGGCGGCCCGGTGATGTT
>JBQTJG010000341.1:0-1805 GCA_052387355.1 Armatimonadota bacterium
CTACCTATGGTTCTGACCCAGCCCCGGCCGGTTGCGACGACCGGCACGGTCCCTGCGCTGTTCTTCGCGCAGGCCGCGCGCCGAGGCGGTCATGTGGCGCTTCGGCGGAAGCGCTTCGGCATCTGGCACCGCATCACCTGGGAACAGTACGCCGCACAGGTACGGCTGGTCGCCAACGCCCTGCTGGCGCTCGGCGTCCAGCGCGGCGAGCGCGTGGGCCTGATCGGCGAGAACCGGCCGGAGTGGGCCTACGCCGACCTCGGCATTCAGAGCATCGGCGCCGCGACGACCGGCATCTACACAACCAGCAGCCCGGAGCAGATCCACTATATCCTCGACCACGCTTCGTGCCGCGTGTTCATCGTCGAGGGAGAAGAACAGCTCGACAAGGCCCTTGAGATCCGTAACCGCCTGCCTCATCTCGAGCATATCGTCGTGATAGATCCCGAAGGCCTGCGCGCATTTCAGGACGACCAGGTGTTGATGTGGGATCAGTTCCTCACCCCGGGCGAGGGCCACGCGCGCCGCCGTCCGTCCGACGTGGACGAGCGAATGGCCACGATCCGGCCTGAGGACATGGCGGTCTTGATCTACACGTCGGGGACGACCGGTTCGCCGAAAGGCGTGATGCTCTCACATCGCAACATCATCTGGGCCGCCGAGGGTCTGGACACGGCGAACCCCGTGTTCGAGGACGATGAGGTGCTTTCGTTCCTCCCGTTGTCGCACATCGTGGAGCGGCTGCTCACGGTCTTCCTACAGGTGCGTTGCGGTTATACGGTCAACTTCATCGAGAACGTGGACACCGTGATGGACAACGTGGGCGAAGTGGCGCCGACCGTCTTCTTCGCGGTGCCCCGAATCTGGGAGAAGCTCTACTCCACCGTGTGCCTGCGAGTGAAGGAGAACGACCTCTTCAAACGGTGGGCCTATTGGGCAGCCATCAGTCTCTCGCTTCGCGCGGTGCGCCGGCGATTCTCGGGGCGGCCGGTGCCTGCCTTACTGCGGGTCGTGGTGGGGATCGCCGATCTGCTTGTGTTGCTGCCGCTGCGCCGGCGTCTGGGCCTGCATCGCGCTCGCGTGGTCATCTCCGGCGCCGCGCCGATCTCGCCCGATTTGCTGGAATACTTTTGGGCGCTCGGCGTACCGATCTGCGAGGGATACGGATTGACCGAAGCGACTGGGCCGACGACCATCAACCGCCGGGCGACCGTCAGGCTGGGCGCGGTCGGCCTGCCACTCGCCGGCGCTGAGGTCGAGATTGCGCAGGACGGCGAGATCCTCACGCGCAGCGATGGGGTGTTCATTGGCTACTTCCGCGACCCTGATGGGACCGCCGCGGTGTTCGGGGACGGCTGGCTGCATACCGGCGACGTCGGTCAGATTGATGCCGACGGGTTCCTGCGCATCACCGATCGCAAGAAGGATCTCTTCGTCACCTCCAGCGGCAAGAACATCGCACCCCAGTACATCGAGAACAAGCTCAAGGCGAGCCCGTACATCAATGACGCGGTGGTCATCGGCGACGGCCAGCGGTACATCGTGTCATTGATTGTCATCGACGAAGAGAACGTCACCCACTGGGCGCAGGAGCGCCGCCTACCGTTCACGACCTACACGGACCTGGCGGCGAATCCCGATGTGCAGCAGTTGATTGAAGGTGAAGTCACCGCCGTGAACAAGACCCTCTCGAATCCCGAGCAGTGCCGGCGCTTTGCGATCCTCCCGAAGCGGCTCTACGCCGAAGACGGCGAAGTCACCGCGACCCTCAAGGTGAAGCGCAAGGCGATCATGGAGAAGTACGC
>JBQTJG010000342.1:0-15219 GCA_052387355.1 Armatimonadota bacterium
CTCGCCGCCGTGGCGCGCGAAGAGCGACCGCAACGTCTGGTCGTGCCACCGGATCAGGTCCAACCAGGCGACGTCGCCTACGGCTTCGACGAGGCTCGTGGACTTTACGATGTCGGTGAACATGAACCGCCTGCACCTCCGTCATCCGATGGTGGTTAAACGCCTCCAACACCTCTACGACAAACGCCTGCGCAGTCTTCGGTAGAGTTGAGAGCCCACGGGTCTCCTCCGGGTTTTCCCCGAAGGTTGCCATGCCTCCCAATCCTACCGTCTACTTTTCACGGTCACATCCGTCTACTTTTGACGGTTACGTATCAGCTTTCAACGGGCAGGTCAACCTCCGGGTCCGTCGAAACAGAAGACGCTCAATCAGCCACGTTTGGAGGTGAACCGAATGAAGATCAGGGTACTGTTCGTCTTTCTTTCTGTAGGCCTGCTCTCTGCGACGATGCCATCGCCCTCAGGAGCGGCGTCGATGATGCAGGTCAGCGGCGGGGGGCTCATCGGGCGTCCCATCCCAGGCAAGACCATCGACTCGCCCTCGGACTTCGGGTTTGCTGTCACGCGCGAGGGCGGGACGTTCGTCTGCAGCATGGCGGGCCCGCTCACCGGGGGGTTCAAAGGTCTGAAGGTGATGACGGTGGAAGGTCCGCTAGACAAGGGCAGTCTCAAGATCATGGGGACCACCGCGACGTTTAGCGGCAAGGCGACGGTCGTCTTGGTTCCGGGAATGCGGAAGGAGCCGGTGCAGATCCTCAACGATGTGCCGTTCACGGTGGCCGTCGGCATGGGTGGTCCTGGGAAGGGCTGGCTGATGATGAAGGTCCCGGCTTTCACCAAGGTGCTGGGTGGGGATACCGGCGGTATGGTGAAGATCGGCAGCATTTCAGGAGGGAAGTAGCCAACCCGATCGTAACCCGCGCGAGCCATCGCCCGTAGATAGAGGAGGCCTGCATCGATGTCCGTTGACTTGATCGTCAAGAATGGCACCATTGTGTCCCCGAATGCCAGCCTGCGGGGACACGTCCTGATCAAGGACGGCAAAGTGCTGGATGTGGCCGTGCGCGACGACCTGCCGGAGGCCGCGGAGGTCGTTGATGCGACCGGGTTGTACGTCCTCCCCGGCCTGATGGATCCCCATGTGCACTTCCGGTCTCCCGGCCTGGAGTACAAGGAAGATTGGACGACCGGATCCCAGGCCTCGATCTGCGGGGGCATCACCACGATCCTGGACAATCCCAACGTTGTCCCACCCACCGCCGACGTCGACGCCCTCCAGCTCAAGCTGGACAAAGCCAAGGGAGCGTCGTACGTCGACTACGGTATTCTGGCCGTCATCATGGAAGGCAACCTGGACAAGATCGTTCCGCTGGCGCAAGCGGGGGTGGCCGGGTACAAGATCTTCATGGGCGAGACCGTCGGAAACATTCCCGCGCCCAGCGACGGTGAGATCATCGACGCCTGGAAGATCATGCGTGGCACCGGTCTCCGGTGCACGGTACATGCCGAGGACAACGGGATCATCCTGTATCTGCGCGCCAAGTTCCAGGCGCAGGGCCGCAAGGATCCTCTGGCGCACCTGGAATCGCGTCCGGCTGTCGCCGAGGCTGAGGCGATTTCCCGTGCGACGCTGTTTGCCCGCGAAGCGGGCAGCAAACTGATGATCTATCACCTGAGCTCAGCGGAGGGCGTGGCGCTCATCCGGCGCGGCAAGGATACCGGCGTGGACATCATGGCCGAGACCGGCCCTCATTACCTCATCATGGATGGGAACGACATGGTGCGCATGGGGCTGGGATCCCTGCTCAAGATGAACCCGCCGATCCGCTCGAAGGAACACGGCGAGGCGCTCTGGCGCGGCCTGCTCGACGGCACGATCGAGGTCATCGGCACCGATCACTCACCGCACACACCTGAAGAGAAGATGGCCGACGCGCCGATGGCCGACATCTGGAAGGCGATCCCCGGCTGGCCCGGAGTCGAGACGAATGTCCCGCTCATGCTGACCCAGGTGAACGCCGGCCGGATGAGCCTCAACCACTACGTCAAAGTCCAGGCCGAGGGTCCGGCGCGGGCGTGGAACCTGTGGCCACGGAAGGGCAACCTCAACCAGGGCGCGGACGGCGACGTCACGATCGTGGACATGAACAGAGAAGGTGTGATCGACAAGAACGCGCTCCATAGCAAGAGCAAAGTCACACCGTTCCATGGCTTTCGCGTGAAGGGAGCGCCGGTCTACACGATCATCCGCGGCCATGTGGTCATGAAGGACGGGCAGATCATCGGGAAACCGATGGGCGAGTACATTCGCCCGGCATCATAACCGACGGAGGGCTTCCCAATGGACATCGTGGTTGGAGAAGGCAGTGCCCTGCAGATCGGCCGCGCCCATGGCGAGCAGCTCGCCGGCGCGGTTGCCGCCAACGTGCGGCAGTTCTGGATGCGGATGCACGAGTCCGGTTGGGATCGTCAAGACACCCTCGTCGGGGTGCGCGCGGCCGAGCGCCTGCTGTCCGATGATCGCCGCGCGGAGATCACCGGCATCGCCGAAGGGGCGCGAGTCGCATACCTCGATCTGGTGTCCTTCAACGTCTATCATGCCTGGGCCTATCCTGACGGATGCACCGTCATGTGGGCCCTGCCCGACGCCACCGCCGACGGCCGCATGTTGTTCTTCAAGACCAGCGACAAGATCGGCCGCAGCGACATGCTCGGGGAAGGCTTCTACATGAACAAGGAGATCAATGTCGTGCTGGCGCTGCGGCCCGCGGGCAAGCCTGCCATCGTCGGGGTGGGCTCGGCCGGCTCCACCGGCCTGAAGATGGGTCTGAACGACCGTGGCGTGGCCGCCGGGACGAACATCGCGCGGACGAAGGAACTGCGAGATCGTCGCGTCACCACGACCCAGGAGCGGGCTGTCGATCGCGTCCAGCTCGCGCGGGACGGCCTCGAAATGGCGACCGCGATGGATGCGGGACAGGCGATTACCGCACGGGTCGCCGACGCGCCAATGGCCACGCCGGGCAATCTGGAGTTCGTCGATCCTACGCTGGCGTACGTTATCGAAGGATCGTACGATCGGCTCGCCGTCCAGCTCTACCACAGCGGCACGGGCTCGCGCGCCAATCGCTTCGTCGTCCTCCACGACCTCAACGATCCGGGCGACGTTTCCTCGTACTGCCGGTACGTCCGGACGCAGGAACTGTTGAAGGGCAAGACGCCGCTGTCCCTCGATGACTTCGCGGCGTTCACCCGGGATCACGCCAACGGCCCCGGCCCCAACTCGATCTGCCGGCACGATCCAGACATCCGGTCTGAGACGACGCAGTCCGCATTCGTCGCCGCGGTCGATCCGGCCTCACCGGCCGACAGTGTGGTGCGTATCGCCCTCGGGAAGCCCTGCCATGCCTGGCGCTATCCCGACGGGCATCTTGAGATCACGATGCGGGTCCGGTCCGAGGACATTCCGGAAGGATTCCGCACAGGGGATGTCTGGAAGCGGTATTGGACCGAGGCCCCACTGGAGCCTGAACCCGCCGCCGCGTCCTGAGCCACGCCGACCTGGGGAAACCACATGGCGAAGCTCGACCAGCTCGGGCTTCACCCCGCCACCGTCAGGCAGGTGCGTGACCTGGAGGCTCGCGCCGAACTGGCGCACCGCGCCGGATTTTTCGCCTGGAGCATGCGGGGCAACGAGATCGACGAGTTCGTGCGTCAGGGCCACTCGCTGGACGATGTAGTCGCACTTTGCCGGCGCTGGCGCCTCGCCATCTCTGATGTCGGCGCCCTCAATGACTGGCAGTGGTCGGGCCACCCGCCTCTGGTGAATCGCAGACCCGAGCTACGCGGCCATACGGCGAAGGAGCTGTGGGACCTGGTCGAGCGGTTCTTCGCATCGTGCGGCCGGATCGGCGCGCGAATCATCGTCGCGTCCGGTCCTGTGGAGGACACCGGCGAGATCACTGACGCGGTGGAACAGTTCCAGGAGGTGTGCGATCGCGCCGCACGGCACGACCTCCGGATCGCCTACGAGATCCACGGGATGGCCCGGACCTTTTCGACCTTTACGCAGGCCTGGGATCTGGTCCGCCGCGCTGATCGCTCGAATGGAGGACTCATGCTGGATGCGTTCCACTTTTACCGCGGCGGGTCGCGTCTGCAGGATCTTTCTGCGGTTCCCGTCGATCGCGTCTTCCTGGTTCGTCTGAGTGACGCCCCCGGGGCCCCCCGCACGGTGATCCGGGCGGAGGAGCGCCTCATGCCGGGGGAAGGGGTCATCCCGTTGCGCGAAATCGTGACATGGCTCGATGACGGCGGCTATACCGGTCCGTACACCGTCCAGGTCATCAACGAGGCGCTTGATGCTTTGCCTGCCGAAGCAATCGCAAGACAGGCCTTGGTCACCGGGGCAGCCGTGCTCGGAATTCCCACCGCACTACCTGGATGAACGAAGGAGATGGACACGATGGCCTGGCATGACTTCCGACACTTCCTGCAGGGGCTCGAAACCGAGGGCCAATTGCGACGCATCAGCCAGGAGGTCGATCCCGAGTTCGAGATCGCCGCGTACATTCGCCGGGCGTCAGATACACAAGGCCCTGCATTCCTGTTCGAGCGCGTCAAGGGGCATCCGGGATGGAGCGTGGCTGCGGGCGTGTACGGGACGTATCGCCGCCTCGAACTCGCGCTGGGGACGGACATGCGCAGCGTCGTGGACCGCTTCGGGCAGGCGATCCGCAGCCCGCTCGCACCCGTGACGGTCAACGATGGACCGGTCAAGGCCGTGGCTTTGCGCGGCGACGACATCGACTGTACGACGCTGCCGCTGGTGCGCCATTCAGAGCATGACGCCGGCCGCTACATCACGTCGGGCGTCGCCATGGCTCTCGATCCCGAGACACGCGTCCTCGGACTCGGGATCCAGCGAATCCAGCTCAAGGGGCCCCGCCGGTTCGGCATCAGCCTGCCGGCGGAGCGCCGCATCGCGCGCGCCCACGCCAAGGCCGAGGACCGCGGAGAGGCGCTCCCGATCGCCATCGCCATCGGCGCCGGGCCTTATGTCGACCTGGCTTCGCAGGCCAAGATTCCCCACGATGAAGCCAAACTCGGCGTCGCGGGCGCGCTGGCCGGCGCACCCATCGAGCTGGTGCGGTGCGAGACCTGCGACGTCCTCGTGCCCGCGCGCGCGGAGATGGTGATCGAAGGCCGCATCCTCCCGAAGGTGCGCGAGCCCGAGGGGCCCTTCGGGGAAGTCGGCGGCACGTACGGCCTGCTCGGCGACCGTCACGTGCTCGAGGTGACGGCGATCACGATGCGGCGGGATGCAATCTATCAGACGGTGCTCACGGGGATGCCCACGACCGAAAATCACGTGATGGCCTGGCCCGCGGTGACCGAATCGGCCACGCGTCTGGCGAAACAGGCGTGTCCCGAGGTCAGGGACGTGCACGCCATCGGGCCCTACTACGTCATCATCGTCTCGATCAAGAAGCGGCTGGAAGGCGAAGCTCGGAACGTGATCCTCAGTGTGCTGGGCCCGACCGCCGGCGCGCCTCAGGCGAAGTGGGTGATCGTGGTCGACGAGGACATCGATGTGCGGAACTGGGACGAGGTGCTCTGGGCGATGTATACTCGGGTGCAGCCGGATCGGGACGTCATGATCTTTCCGCCGATGGTCGGGGCGCCACTCGATCCGTCCGCGCCGATCTACCGGCACAGCTCGAAGATCGGCATCGACGCCACGATCCCCATGGGCGCCGATCGGGAGCGCTTCCGTCGGGTGATCGTGCCGGGCGCCGACGACGTGACCTGGTAACACCTATCGCCCGCGCCGCTCCCTGGCCGGGTTGTAGACGCCTACCGTGCCCGTCCCCGTTCCAGTCCCCAGGTGTCCGCTGATCTCTGGAGGCGTCAGTCGTACATGGAGGGCTGGCTTGAGGGCCAACGGGAAGTTCCTGTTGAGACCGGCATGAGGGAGGCTATGGTCCCAGAACACGACCCCAGGCTGGCGGAGGCGGTGCGGCGACTCGTTGAAGCCTACCAACCCGAGCGCATCTCTAGTTTGTCACTCTATTTAGTGCGTTCGTATTAGTGCGGCCGGCCCACGATGATCCCCTCGGGATCGACCGTCAGACGCACCTTCGATCCCATCTGGAGCCGCGCTGGAAACTCCAACGACCACATCGTCAGCCGCAGGGCTCGTTCTACCGTGGGCACCTGCACGTCCACCCGCATCACGGCGCCCACGTACTCCACGCCCAGCACCACGCCTTCCAGCACGCCGGTCCCAGACGCCGCCTCATGGGCCATCCTGACCGCCTCGGGTCTGATGCACACCCACACAGGGCCGGGAGGCCCGCCGGCTGCGCCTTGCACCGGAAGTCGTACGCCGGACCCCACTGTCACCCAGGCCTGCTGCTGCTCGTACCCCAGGACGCCGCTCAAGAGGGTTCCCTCGCCGACAAAGCCTGCCACGAACTGCGTCGCCGGGCGCCGGTAGATCTCGTCCGGCCGCCCGACCTGCTCAAGAACTCCCTGGTTCATGACCCCCACCCGGTCCGACAACGAGAGGGCTTCCTCCTGATCGTGGGTCACGTAGATGGTCGTGATGCCCACCTCCCGCTGCAGCCGCCTGATCTCCGCCCGCACCTCCATGCGCAGCTTGGCATCCAGGTTGGAAAGCGGCTCGTCGAGCAATAGCAGCCGCGGCCGGATGGCCAGCGCGCGCGCCAGCGCCACGCGCTGCATCTGGCCGCCACTGATTGCGCCGGGCATCCGATCCGCCAGCGCTTGCATACCCACCATCTCCAGCGTGGCGAAGACACGCCGCCGGACCTCGGCTTCGGGCAGCCGGCGGATCCGCAGCCCGTAGGCCACGTTGTTGTACACGGTCATGGTCGGGAAGACCGCGTAGCTCTGGAAGACCAACCCGATGTTCCGCAACTGCGGCGGCACGTTGGTGACCGCCTCATCGCCGAACCAGATCTCCCCGCGTGTCGGTCGCTCCAGGCCCGCGATGATCCGCAGCGTTGTCGTCTTCCCGCAGCCCGAGGGGCCCAGCAGAGAGAAGAACTCACCCTCACCGACCTCGAGCGTTACGCCACGCACAGCCAGGACTGGTCCGAAGGCTTTGGCGATGTCGGCGATGCGAACGCGGGTCATGCCGGCACCCTCAGCGCCGCCCTCGGAGGAGGCGGCCGGTCAACCGGCGGTACTCGAGTTGCGTGATCATCACGGCGAGCCCAACCAGCGCCAGCAGGACGACGGACAGCGCGCTCGCGCGGCCCAGGTAGCCCTCGATCGCGTAGCTGTAGATCTGCACGGAAAGCGTCCTCCATTCCGGGCGGTGGACGATCAGCGTCGTCCCCAGTTCGGTGATGACCTGGATGAACGTGATGGTGAGCGCCGCCGCAATGCCGGGATAGAGCTGGGGCAGGGTGACGCTGGCGAAGGTCCTCGCGGGAGACGCGCCCAGGCTGAACGAGCATTCTTCCAGGCTGCGGTCGATGCGGGTGTAGGCGGCGTTCATGACCCGCGCTGGGTACGGGACCCGGCGCACCACCAGCGCGATGACGAGCAGGTTGGGGCCCAACATCAGGGACGACATCAGGCCCGCAGCCGCCAGGCTGGAGTAGACCTTGACCATGCCGATCCCCAGTACGACGCCGGAGACGACGAACGGGAGCAGCGTCGCGTAGTCCAGCACGGCGGCCCGGCGGCCCCCTTCCCGCATCATCCGACCGATCACCACGGCCAGGAGCACTGCGACCGGCGTGGCCATCGCGGCGACGACCAGGGAGTTTTGCATCGTGCCGACGCTGCGCCACAACTCCCGGTAGTGTCCCAGGGTCCATCCTTTGGGCAGGAGCTGCGGCCCCCACGCCGTGGCCACCGACACGATCAGGATCACCACGTACGGGAGGAGCAGCACCACGGCGACTGCGGCGCAGAACGCCGTTCCGACCATCCGCATCCACGATACATCGTAGGCGTATTGCTCGGTCACGAATGTGTGCACGATCTGCGTCCGCCGCATCAGCGCGCGGACCGCCACCAGGGTCACGCCGGAGAGGACGACGATCCAACCCGAGAGGAGTATGGGGACCTGGCGGTCGGCGGTGAAGCTGAGGAATCGCGTGTACGCTTCGGTGGGGAGCACCAGGTAGTTGCCGCCGACGATCAGCGGCGCGCCGACATCGCCGAACGACGCCAGAAACACCAGCAGCGCGCCCATGTAGATATAGGAAGCGATGTACGGCAGGACGATGCGCGTTATCACCTGCAGGGGGCTGCTCCCCAGCGAAACGGCCGACTCCTCGATGGCCTTCGGCACGGTGCGCAGGCCCGCCAGGATCGTCAGGTAGGCCAGCGGCGTCAAATGCAGCACATGGGTGATGGCGATCCCGGGAAACCCGTAGATATCGAAGAGCCGGATTCCGGCCCGCTCCAGGAGCTGCGTGAGGACCCCGACCCGGCCCAACAGGATGATCGTCGCGAAGGCCGAGACGAACGGCGGCGCGAGCAGCGGCAGGGTCAGGGCCAGCACGAACCCGGCCTTGCGCCGGATCACCCGCCCGGTGAAGATCGCCAGGAGCAGGCCGAGGCCGACGGAAATGGCGGTGACCGACAGCGCCAGGAGAATGGAGTTTCGAGTCAGGTGACTCAGGTACCGCAGGAACCCTGGGCGCTGGTCCAGCCCACCCGTCAGGGCGACCTGGGCCGATTCCGCTACGATGACTGCGAGCGGAACCACGAGGAAGGCCAGCAGGAAGACGATCGTGACGACGTCCAGCACCCGCAGGGGGTCGAAGACCCCCTTGCGGGTCCACGCCCGTGCGCTCTCGCTCACTGCTGTTCGTGGACTAGCGTGCCCGTCCGCTGGTGTACCCGTCGAAGCGCCGCACGATCTCGGCGCGCACCCGCTCGGCGAGCGCATTGTCGATCACGGTGAGTTTTGTCACCTGGCGCACCATGGCGTCGAGGGAGACATCCAGGTTATGAGCGGTCGCCTTGACGCCGCCCCGAATGGGGATCGCAAACTGGTTCGCCACGTGCACCTGGCCGGCCGGCGAGAGGACGAACTTCATGAACGCCTTGGCCAGGTCGGCATTGGGACCACCGTTGACCATCCCCATGGTCAGCGCGAACACCCAGGAACCTTCGGTCGGATAGACCACCTCGACCGGGGCGCCCTTTGCCCGGTCCACGTAGTAACTGCGATCCACGCCGAAGCTGATCGGCACCTCGCCGCGGGCCACCAGCGCGTAGACTTGTGAGGTCGACCGCGTGTAGAACGTGATGTTCTCGTTCAGCCGATCCCAGAACGGCCAGACGCCGTTCATCCCCATCATCTGATGGTGGGCGACGAGGGTGTTAAAGGCCGACGACGACAACTGCGGCATGTTGAAGAGCACGTGCCCCTTATAGACCGGGGTGATCAGATCCGACCACGTCTTGGGCGGCGGCAGCCGCAGCGCCGCCACGCGATCGCGGTTGTAGCCGATCGCGCCCAACTCCATCCCGAAGAGGTACCACCGGCCCTGCGCATCCTGCAGCGGAACCTTCGACCCTCCCACGAACAGGGTGCCCGGGAAGACGCCGGCAACCTCCCTTGGTACGGTGGTCGCCAGAAGACCCCGCCGCGCCGCCTCGATGTACGCGGACAGCGCGCCCGAGTGCATGATATCGGCGCGCGGGCTGGCCTTCTCGGCTTCCAGCCGGCTGATGATCGCCTCCGCGCCCAGCCCGGCCAAGATGTCGACGGTCACCCCTGGGTTGGCAGCTTCGAAGTCCCTCTTGAGGGTCTCCGTGAAGTCCAGCGGCGCCGCACTGTAGACGACCAGGCGTCGCGCAGGCCCCGCCTGGGTGACGGAAAACAGACTGCCCAGGGCCAGAACGCCCACGAGCAGGCCGACGAGTATCACTTGCAGGCCGAGGCCTCGGCGCCTCACCATGATCCACTCACCCCCTTGTGCTCTGAGACATGCCATGGCAGCGCAGGTTCGTTTCGATGCGCGCGCTCTCCTGCAGAGGACCAACCGTTGTTGGCCGCCATAGGTCGCCGAGCGTTTGAGGATCAGTGAGATGGCAAGACCCACCCCGTCGCTGGGAAGCGTCGAGTTTGGCGTCAGTGCCTGGCCGGGGACTCCATGACGGCATCTGTCTCGTCCCGCCTCCTTCAGCGGTCGCGACCCTGGCCCACACGTGCGGCCATCTGTTCCAGAAAGGCGGCGGCATCGGCGTCGGTGAAGGGCCGCAGCCGTCGCAGGTCGGCGGCGGCGGTGAGATCCGCGGGCGCCTTCGCCTCTTTGGGAAACTCAAACGGCGGCAGCGGTTTGGTAGCGTCGAAGATCAGCTTGGTCTCCATCGGCCCCTTCGTGAGGCGATCCCAGCCGTACGCGGTGGGCACCAGGTGCGAGCCCAAAGCGTGCGGGATGATCGCCAGCCCGCGGTCGGCCTGGAAGCGCATGGCCAGCGCCCAGAGCACCTGCTGCTCATTGAAGACATCGACGTCGTCATCGACGACCACCACGAACTTGATATTGGGGTCGGTCACCATCGCGGCCATGGCCGCCTGCTTGGCTTCCCCTTCGGCGCGCTTCTTGATCGTGATGTAGCAGTGTGATCGCCCGGCCCCACTGATCGGCAGATTCACCCCGGTCACCGACGGCACCGCGCCCCGGACCCGCCGCAGCAGGCTACCGATGCGGGGCAGGGCTCCGATCACCGTGTGCTCGTTGTGCGCGTTGAAGATGCTCTGGTAGATCGGCCGTCGCCGCATCGTGATGGCCGTCACATCGAGGAACGGCATTGGCCCTTCCTTATAGTAGTAGCGAGGCCACTCCCCGAATGTCCCCTCTTGATGGCGTTGGTGCGGCGGTACCACGCCCTCGATCACGATCTCCGCCCTCGCGGGCACCATCATGTCGACCGTCTCGCCACGGATGACGTCTAGCGGCTCGCCGAGAAACGCGCCTGTGATCTCCATCTCCCCCCCGACGGCCGGCTGCTTCGTCACCGCGGCAAGCAGCCAGGCGGGATGATGACCGATGACGATGGCCGCCTGCGTGGGCTCGTTGTGGTCCTCATACTCGGCCCGTACGTAGTTCCCGTGATTGGCCGGGTTGATCATTATGCCCAGGCGTCTGGGACTGTGTTTCTGGTGCCGGTACAGGCCGACGTTGTATCGCCCGGTGCCGCGTTCCCGCAGGATCATCGGCCCGGCGTCGACATAGTAACCGCCGTCGAACTCGTTGTGGACAAGAATCGGCAGCAGATCCAGGTTCACCTGGTCTCCTGTCATCACGACCTCTTTTACCGGCGCCTGCTCGCGTCGGACCTCCCGCGGCGGGATCGGCTGGTTCTCCCGGGTCGCCAGGTCTTCAATACACTCCCGGACACTTTGCTTGCCCAGGGCGAGCGCCAGGCGGGAAAACGACGCGCCGAGGTTGATCAGGCAGGGGATGGAGGACCCTCGTACGCGCGTGAACAGGAGCGCTTCGTTGCGCCCTTCCGCCTCCAGCCGTTCGACCATCGATGTCAGGCCGAAGCGCGGATCGGTCTCGTCGTCGACGACCATGAGATCTTTCGGCCGGGCAGCGGTCAACTCTGCCAGGTACGTACGGAGATCCTTGCCCATGTTCACCCTCCTCGGGAGATTGTGTGCTCCGACGCCTCGCCATGCCGCCGCCGCATTCAATCGGCCCACCAGGTGAGCCGTCGATCAAGAACCTGGACGAGCCACGAAGCCACAGCCGCGATGACGGTAATCAACAACACGATGGCCAGCACGCTCGAGGCGTCGAAGGCGCCGCCATAGGTGCGCAACTGCGCGCCGAGCCCGATGTACGCGATTAACATCTCGCCGTTGATCATGCCTTTGACCCCCCGGCTCATACCGAGCCGGACCCCGGCCATCGTCAACGGCAGCGCGTCGGGAAGAATGACGCGTGCGAAGAGGCGGGGCCCCCCGGCGCCGTAGGATCTGGCCATCTCCAGCAACTGAGGATTCGTGGTCCGCACCGCGGTGGCCGTGTTCACGATGATGATGAACACGGAGTACAGGAAGACGACCGCCACACGCACCGCGGCGCCGACGCCGAAGAGGACAAACAGGATGGGGACGAAGATCAGCGAGGGAGCGGCGAGCAGCGCGTTCACATAGGGGCCAAGAGCCGTCTCGACCAACGGCACCCGGCCCATCAGCGCTCCCACGAGAATCCCGCAGGTCAAGGAAAGGCCGAACCCGATGGCCAACGAGGAAAGACTGGCCAGCACGTTCACGCCGATGGCGCCGCTCCTGACGAGCTGGGCGCCCGCGGCGATGACGCGCGTGAACGGAGGGAACCAGGGGAACGCCGCGATCCGCCCGATGACCTCCCACAGGACGATGCCCGCCAGGATGGCGACTATCTCGGGAGGAAGGCGGCCCAGGCCGAGCGGTCGGGGCAGCGCGCGATCTGTGCGCCTCAGCGTGGCGGCGGACGGGACCTGGGCCACCTAGTTTTCCCCCGCGGCGGCCGGCTGCTGCATGTCTCTCAGCATGCCCCAGAGGTATTCCTGCAGCTCGATGATCACCGGGAGCTTCTCGAAGCCCTCAGGATGCGGCCGCGGCAGCGGCACCGTGATCACTTCGACAATGCGGCCCGGCCGCGCGCTCATGAGGGCGACACGATCGCCGAGTCGAATGGCCTCCTCCATGCCGTGCGTCACGAACAATGTCGTCTTGCGGTCCGTTTCGTGGAGGCGGCGCAATTCCTCCTGCATGAGCCGGCGCGTCTGCGCGTCCAGCGCGCCGAAGGGTTCGTCCATGAGGAGAATGCGAGGATCGACAGCCAGCGCCCGGGCCAGCCCGACGCGTTGCTGCATCCCCCCGGAAAGCTCGCGGGGGTAGCGCCGTTCAAATCCGCACAGGCCCACCTTATCGACCAGCCTCATGCCGATCTCTTCTCGGTCGCCGCGAGAGAGGCCGCGAATCTCGAGGCCGAAGCAGATGTTGGTGAGAACATCCGACCAGGGCAGCAGGGCGAAGTTCTGAAACACCATCGCCCGATCCTCTCCGGGACCGGTCACCGGCTGCCCGTCGATCGTGACCTCTCCATCATCCAGGGGAACAAGACCTGCCACGATCTTCAACAATGTGGTCTTGCCGCACCCGCTCGGCCCGATGATCGCGACGAACTCGCCGTCGGCGATATCCAAATTCACGTCGCGAAGCGCGTCCACCGCATGCCGTCCTGAGGTCGTACGGTACGTCTTGGCGAGCCCCCTGATCGACACCCTCATTCGCGCGCTTCCGTCGTCCACAGGCTGAGCCGCTGCTCGATGTGCCGCAGCGGCGCCATCAGGATCATAGCCTCAAGGACAACCGCCAGGGTGACGGCAAACAGGTAGTCTGCCTGAAACTCTCCCTGATAGCGGAGGATCAGGTCACCGACGCCGACCGCCACAAGTAGGAGCTCGACGACGACCATGCCGGTCAACGCGCGGGCCAACCCGAGCCGCAGGCCGGTAAAGGTTCCGGGAACCGCGCCAGGCAGCAGCAGTCGCCACCAGAGCCGGAGCTCCGAGATGCCGAAGGCGCACGCCATTTCGATCAGGGACGGGTCGATCTTGCGGATCCCGGCCCGGGTGTTGACCACAACCACCGGGAACGCGAAGACGAACACGACGAGGATGCGCGTGGCCAGCCCCAGCCCCAGCGCCATGATGAAGAGCGGGATCAGCGCGGCCATCGGCGTTACCATGAGGATGTTCAGATAGACGTCGATGCCGCGCTCCAGCCGCCGCACCCGTCCGATTAGCAGCCCAAGGGGAACGCCGAGGCCGGCGGCCAGCGCAAACCCCCCGAGCATCGCCTGATTGCTCACCCAGAGGGCGTCCGGCAGCGGGCCTGTGAGCGCCCGGCCGAAGGCGAGCAGGGTTGCGGAGAACGTGGGAAACAGCAGACCGCCCTGCACCCGGCCGAACCATTCCCAGGCGACCACGATCGCCATCAGGGTGGCCGCACGAACGAGCCAGACTCGCCCGACTCGACCGGTCACGGGCCCGACCGCCTCGTTCCAACGATGGCGCTATCTCCCGATCTGGTCAAGCACCTCTCGGACGATCGTGTAGTCGCCAATGTCCTCGGCCTTCAAACCCGGCTTGATCGACTCGATGTCCACGAAGAACTTAACCGTTCGCGCGACGGTCTCGGGAGTGAACGCCCCATCCGTCGGCCACAGGTTGGCCTGGACATACGCCCTGGCGATGAACGAAAAGAGCGACGTGTCCTGCACCTTGATGTACTTGGGCGCCACGGTTCCGATGACACCCGGGTCGCGGGCTGCCAGCCGGTGGATCTTGATCAACTCGGTGACGAAGGTCTTCAGCACCTCGCGCTTGCCGGCCAGGGTCCGCGGGCTGGTGAAGTAGATGCTCTCCAACAGCCAGGGCAGGTCTTTGCTCAGATCGGCCATCCGGTGATACAGTCCCGGTCGCAACTGGTCCACCTGGACGGCATCGGCCAGTTCCAGGGGCGTGATATCGATCTGGTTGGCGATCAGCGCCGCGGCCCGGTTCTCCGATCCCGGGATATACAGGACGTTCGGATTCGCCGATGGGCACTTCTCCCGGAACCAGCCTTTGATCAGCGCCGTGCTGATGCCGGCGGGGCTATGATAGGCGAGCCGCTTGCCGTTCAGATCCTCGCAACGGATCAGTTCTTTCTTCGCGTAGAGGGTCCAGAGGTTCCGGTGCTGAGTGGCGAAGAACTTCAGACCGGCCCCTTGCTGCATGGCCGCCAGCACGGCGCGGGACGCGCCCGCGCCCAGATCGGCCTCGCCGCGCAACACAGCCTGCAACATCAGGGGCTCCTGGGCAAAGAAGATCGGTTCGAGTTCGATGCCCTGCACCTGCAGCCGTTCCGCTGCCAGCAACACGGGGACGTCTCCCATGTCCGCCACGGAGGGGAACGCAATCCGCAGCTTCACCCGCGTGCTTTGGGCCGTCACCGGCATGGACGCGCTGAGCGCCAGTGCCACGACCAGTCCCAACACCCACATCCGTCCCGTGACGCCCCTCATGATTCTTCCCTCCTCGGTCTCTCTGTTGGGTCTCCGGCTGCGAGGGACTCTGCGATGGGACCCATTCTCCCTACCGGATACATACATGTCAGTCAGCCACTGCGCTGGATGTGCCGGAGGATTCGGTAGCCAGTCCGAGAATACCTCTGCCATG
>JBQTJG010000343.1:0-3123 GCA_052387355.1 Armatimonadota bacterium
GTGAGCGGGTTCTCGTACTCGTGCGCCCGGAGTCACTCGAGGTGGAACCGCTGCCTGAAGGAGACAGCATCGAGGGAGCGCTGTCGGGCCGCATCGTCTCCAAATCATTCCTCGGCGCGATCACGCGTCTGAAGATCGCCACGGAGATGGGCGACGATCTCTCGGTCGATATGCAGAGCGTGCGCGCGGCCGCGTTCCCCATCGGGAGCCGGGTTGTGGCCCGATTTCCGGCTGACAGTCCCCGAGTCTTGAGCCTTCAGTTCACGTCGATGAAAGGGCACAAAGTATGATCACCGTCAAGGATCTATTAATCGACCACCTGGAGCACACCTTCAAGAAGGAAGCCTGGCAACCGCCCTTGGCGATTGCAGTCGGGGGCCTCACGGTCGAACAGGCCGCGTGGAAACCCTCTCCAGAGCGCCACTCCATCTGGCAGATTGTGCGTCACGTGATCCGCTGGAAACGAGGCGTCGTACAGGCGTGGACAAGCGACCCACCCGACTTCGAGCAGATGACCGAGGACGACTGGCAAGAGGTCACGGGTGACCAGGCTGCCTGGGAGGCGGACGTGCAGGCCCTCCATGACCTCTATGCGGAATTCCAGCAGCGATTGGAGACGCTCGACGACGAGGGTCTTCAGCAACCGCTGCGCTGGTACAGGCAGGCGACGCAGGCGCAGGCCATCGCGCCACGCCTCATGCGGGTCTTCACCCATGACATCTACCACGCCGGCCAGATCCAATACCTTCGCGCGCTGCAGGGGATTCCCGCCGACCGTTTCTTTGACGCGGCGTGGAACGGCGACGTCGCCCGCCTCCGAGAGGTGCTCGACGCCCACCCTGATCTGATCAACGCGCACAACCGGGACGGCTGGACGGCACTGCAGATCGCGTCGTACTCCGGGCAGGCCAGCGCTGTCCGCTTCCTCCTCGACCGGCGGGCCGACATCCGCGCCACATCCCGGAACTCCATGGCCAACACCGCCCTACACGGCGCCATCGCCGGCTGGCGGGCCGCCAGGCGGGCTGACATCGCCGCGGCCCTGCTCGACCACGGCGCGGATCCCGAGGCGACGGATTCCTCGGGGAGCACAGCGCTGCACCTGGCAGCGCACGAAGGAACGCCCGAGGTCATGGAACTACTGCTGCGACGCAGCTTGAATGTGAACGCCCGCCGGGGAGACGGACAGACACCGCTTGCAATCGCGCTGAAGGAGGGACAGACGGCCGCCGCGGACACGCTTCGGCGGCACGGCGGGATCGAATAAGCGCACGCCTATGACCATCGATGATGTCATCGCCCGCATGGGGTGGGCCGGACAGGTTGACCTGGCCGTCGAATCGCTGTCGGGAGGCATCACGAATCTGAACTATCGGGTGGTCGTGGACGGCCGGGCGTTTGTCATCCGCATCCCGGGTGAGGACTGCGAGTACCTCGGGATCGACCGGCACCGTGAGCACGCCTGCAGCCTTGCCGCATACCGGGCCGGGATCGCGCCTGCAATCGAAGTCTACTTCGAAGATGCCGGGGTCATGGTCACACACTTCGTCCCGGGCCGGGAGCTCACCGTGGAAGAGATGCACAGCCCGGAGATGCTCTCGCGTGTGGCAGGCACACTGCGCCGATACCACGAAGGGCCGGAGTTCCGCGGGATGTTCTCGGCATTCCAGACGGTCCGTGACTACCTGGCCGCCTGCGCGCCCCGGGGCGCGCCGCTGCCGGACCGATTTGACTGGATGTTGGCCCAGGCCGATCGGCTGGAGTCTGCCCTCGGTGCGCCACCCGTCCTGCGACCCTGTCACAACGACTTGCTACTGGCGAATTGGCTCGACGACGGCGACCGGCTGTGGATCATCGACTGGGAGTACGCGGCGATGGGGGACATCTTCTTCGACTTCGGAAACTTCGCCGTCCACCAGGGGCTGACCGACGCTGAGGAGCGGGCGCTGCTGCGGGCGTACTTCGGCCGCGTCACATCGGCGGCCGTCGGTCGCCTCAAGCTCATGAAGATCATTTCCGACCTGCGCGAAGCGATGTGGGCGATGGTGCAGGTGACGATCTCCAGCCTCGACTATGACTTCGTCGGGTACGGGCGGAAGCACTTCGATCGGTATGTCGCGCAGCTTGAGGATCGTCGCCTGCCTGTCTGGCTCGCCGACGCTAAGCAGCGAGAGTAGGGAGAAGTCGCACAGCGGACCCGTACACGGCCGCGCGGATCCTGCACATGATTGTCCGTTATTACGGTATCCGGTATAGTACCTGGCGTGATACGGTCGTTCGCCGATGGAGCGACGGAGGACATCTTCAACGGTGTCTCGAGCCGCCGCGCTCGGGCGGCCTGCCCGGTATCGCTTTGGCCTGCTGCGCGGCGAAAACTGACCCAGGTCAACCGGGTACGTGACCTCCGCGAGTTGGCGGCACCGCCGGGAACCGGCTAGAACGCTTGGTGGCGACCGCGCCGGCCAGTACAGCATCCGGATCAATGAACAGTATCGGGTGTGCTTTCGGTGGGAGGATGGCTATGCCGACGACGTTGAGATCACGGACTACCACTAGGGGACGCCGGCGCCCGTTGGTGCAGCGACGGCTTCCGTCACGACTGCCGCCAACTCATCCTGGGGAGATGCTCCTGGAGGAGTTTCTCAAGCCGCTCGGGATCTCCCAGTCCGCGTTCGCCATCCGGCTGGGGGTCTCGTTCCCACGCCTGAACGAGATTATCCGGCGCAAGCGGGCAGTAACGCCTGACACCGCGCTGCGTCTCGCCCGCGTCACCGGTATGAGCGCTGACTTCTGGCTCGGCCTTCAACAGGACTGGGACCTGTGGCACGCCTTACGGTCGCGGCAGGTGGTGGCGATCGACGCGCTTGAGCCGCTGCCTCGTGGCGGCTAGCTTCAAACCATGAATCTTCCAGTCTCGACCCAGGAAGGCTTCGTCTCATTCCGCGGATATCGGGTGTGGTATCGCGTCGTCGGTGATCGCGATGAGCCTGGCAGACCCTCACCGCGAAACAGCATCCTCCAGCAGGGCGAGGGCGGCGTCGAGGATCAGCGCCTCCGCTTCAGGCACGACCTTACTCCACGGCGCCAGGCGGGTCTCGTAGCCGCCCTCGGCAAAGGCCGACG
>JBQTJG010000344.1:0-2190 GCA_052387355.1 Armatimonadota bacterium
TACCGGGGATCATCGAAACGCCCGGATTCGATCACAAGGGTCCGGACAGGAAGAATCTCGCGCGGCTCCGGCGTCTCCAGGGCATCGGGCGCCGGGCGGCTCCCAAGGAGGGCATGCATGGGCGCCGACCGATTCGTTAGAGTCTCGGGTGCACGGATCCGCTACCGCAAAGAGGGCAGCGGTCCGCCCGTGGTGTTCATTCACGGCCTCGGCGCATCTCTCGAGTCCTGGGAATGGACGGTTCCCGCGCTTCGAGACCGCTACACGACCATCACGTTCGACCTTCCCGGCTTTGGGCTCTCGGACCGGATGGACTCGGCCTTCACGCCAGCAGGCGCCGCGGCGACCACCCTGGCGTTCATGGACGCTGTGGACGTCCGGCGTGGGGCGATCATCGGTACATCTCTCGGCGGCGGGATCGCCATCCTGACCGCAGGGGCGGCGCCCGAACGGTGCACCGCGCTCGTGCTTGCGGCGCCCGCCGGGTTTAACGGTAATATCAGTCTGATGATGCGGCTGATGACGGTTCCCTTGCTCGGCGAGGGGATCATCGAGATGGTGAGGCGATCTCCTCGCCTGGGCGTGCAGTACTCGTTCGCCGACCCACGCCGCATCCCGCATCGGCTCGTCGAGATCACTCGTCGCGACTTCGCGCGGCCGGCGACCGGGGCATCCTGCCTAAAGGCGATCCGCGCGTCGGCGAGCCTGCGCGGTATCCGCTCGAAGGTTCTGGCCACGATCCAGAACGCGGCCGCGCGCATCACGGCCCCTACCCTCATCGTCTGGGGCGCACGAGATGGGGTCATCCCTTCCATCCAGGCTGCGATCGCCGCGCGCGTGATCCCCCGCGCGCGCGTGTGCATCATGGGCGGCGTGGGGCACGTCGCCTTCATCGAGGACGCCGACGCGTTCAACGGCGTGATCGCCGGATTCCTGGCCGGTGTGGAGGGAGCGGCCGTGGAAGGAGCAGTCAGCCTCGGGGCGCGATCGTGACCGGCATCGCGTGCGCCTACCACGCCGACCGCCTGGCACTGGCGTACTGCGCGGGCTGCGGAAAGCCCCTGTGCGGAGGGTGCGTCGTACGGTTGAGCGCAGGCAATTACTGTGAGGTGTGCGCCGAGACGCCCGATCACCGGCCTCCGCCACGCACGCGCCGTTCCCGCACGTGGCTGTGGATCGGGCTGGCGGGTGCGGCGATCGCTGCCTATCTGATCTCGAGGCTCTTTTGACCCCACAGGAGGGGAGGTCGACGCGTGCGCCGCGCCATCGGCCACGCGATCACCCGCTACTCCCTCGAACGGCGCGGTCGGACCCTAGCATCGAGCAGCGAAGCAATGGGCAGGATTTGGTTCAAGGAACGAAGAACACCCGTCCAATCCGAAGCCGGGAGCGCAGGCTACATAGAAAGACCACTCATTTGCTCTGTCCATCTACCACGGTGGCCTGTCCATCGGTGACTGCAGGTTGCGAGGGTGATCGTTGCTGCGCAAATGCGTGAGTCGGCCCTCGACCGTCAAGATGCTCTTCTGGAGATCATCCGAACGCGTCGTGTCACCCGCCGCTTTTCGGAGAAGCCGGTGGCACGCGAGCACATTGAGTTGATCCTCGAGAGCGCGCGGTGGGCGCCAAGCGCCGGGAACCGGCGTCTGAATGTCTACATCGTGCTTCAGAATCTGGCGGTAATCCGTAAGGTCCGAGCGATCTCCCCCGGCATGCTACCCGTTCCACCGGCTATCATCGTGATCTGCGTCGATACGGCAAAGGCGCTCTCGCTTGGATTCCGCTATTGGGAGCAGGCGTCCGCGTACGTCGACCTAGGCACAGCGTTAGAAAACATGCTCTTGACCGCCCATGTCCTGGGGCTCGGCGCCTGCCCGATGATGTCCTTTCACCGCCCGGCCGCGCAATTGCTGCTCGATCTCCCGCAGACCCTTGTGCCGGAAGTGATGATGTTAGTAGGAGAGCCAGCGGAGCCACATCAGGCGCGCCCGCGATCGGTGAACATCGACGAGTTCACGCATTGGGAGGGCTATGGCCTACCCAAACATGAACACCGCTGAACTCCAGGCAGGCATCCTAGAACTATTGTGCTATCTCCTGACATCCGCGCGAGGTGTGATTTACGAACCTCGCCTCTATGCCCCGTACCGTCTTGTCGAAGGCGCTCGCAGACTCATCCTGCTCATGGAC
>JBQTJG010000345.1:0-1785 GCA_052387355.1 Armatimonadota bacterium
GTAGCCAAGATGGGCGGCTTGTTCCGTGCCCGCCTCCACGAAAGTCAGCAGGAGATCGACGGTCCCCACGAGGTCGCCGGTCGCGCGGCGGTACTCGGTGATGGCGGCCACCGCGTTTCGAAGAGACACCGCTCGTCGGCTAAGGCGTCGTAAATAAATAAACGTATCAACTTGATAAGATGGCGTTGCGGGGCTTGATCGTGTAATTCCACTCGCCATGAAATCGATCTGGCAGGAGATTGAGCCCCTGCATTTCCCCTTGCGTCACGCGGCGCCCGGTGGGGTACTTCCGTCGATCTAAGCGGCACCTGACGGTCAGGCCGGTCGCGGTGGTCGTCTTGGCGATCAGCTTCACCACGGTCTCGTAATCACGGAGGGGTTCCCCACGCCAGTTCGACGAGATGAACGAGAAGAGCCGGTGTTCAATCTTGTTCCACTTACTGGTCCCGGGCGGAAAATGACATACCGAGACGGGGAGCGCGATCGCATCCGCGAAGGTCTGCAAGGCGACTTTCCACAGCCGCAGCCGCCAGCCATTGCTGCCGCCCCCATCGGCGGTGATCAGGATCCCCGCGGCGCCCGGATAGAGCCGACGGCCTTCGGCCCGCCACCACCCGCGAATCGACGCCACCGCAAACGCGCCCGTGTCGTGATCAGTCCCCACATTGACAAACCCAGTGTTTCGGCCGATGTCGTATACCCCATAGGGATAGGCGCGCGGCACCTCGGGTGTGGGAAAGTCATGCGTGCGCACCCGCTGCGGCTGCTTGATACGCCGCCATTGCTGACCCGCATTCTCGAAGTTCCCGATGAGTTCCTTCTTCGTGTCCACCGAGATCACCGGCCAGCCCTGCGCCAGATACCGTTTGACCGCGGCATTGATGTGCCGAAACTGCGCGTCCCGGTCGGGATGATCGCGGCCTTCCTCCGTCTTGCGGTTGCTCTGGAGACTGTAGTCGAGCGCGTGCAGCAGCTGCGCAACTTTCGTATGGCTGATCGGATGCCGACGCTGGCTCAGCTCCTGGGCAATGGTCCGGGTACTCTTGCAGATCCAGCGGAGCGGCGATTCCGGATCGCCCCGCGTCTGGTGCTCGATCAGCCGCTCCAGTGTCGTCAGGAGTCTGGGATCCGACGCGGTCACCGGCTTGCGTCCCGCGCCCGAGCGGCGCGTGCGTCCTTCCTCCGCAACGGGACCGCCTTCGATTTCCTCCATCCCACGTACGATCGCGTTGCGCGACAACCCGCACGCCCGATGGACGAGACTGACGCCCCCATAGCCCACCGCCAGCGCCTCACTGGCCGCCATCAAGCGCCGCGTGCGTTCGTCCAACAACGACCACACCGACTGGAACTTCGCCGTCAGGTCGGCCTGCGTTCCCATGCCAGACAGCATAGCAACGCCTCGGCGCAGTTGCTATGTTTATTTATTTACGCAGCCTAAACACTCGACGGCGCTGAATCGCCTAACGGACTCGCCCCAAGCGCCGACACCACCTCGATATAGTAAGGCCGTGGTGTGGCTGAAGAGACACGGGAAGAGAACATAGGGGAGTCTCTTCCCCTTGGTTGCCGCGATCGTCATCGCCGTCGAGCGCTTGCGCGGACTGGTCGCGAAGCATCGAGTTTCCGCTTACTGACAGGCCGGGTTGATTTTAGAGACGCAGCGGCCCTGGCCAGGCGCGCGTCGGGCGGCGGTTTTTGCCGCCCCCGATTCTGACGACGGGACAGCAGACAGGACGTGAGCGACCCCGGGTCTGGACCGCGGAGCCATTCCCGGACGCGTCC
>JBQTJG010000346.1:0-2423 GCA_052387355.1 Armatimonadota bacterium
CCGAAGTCGGTTTTCATCACATCGACGCCTGCGGCGAACAACGTTCGGTGCGCGTCGCGGAACCAGGCGTACGCCTCGGGATTCGTGAAGTCCACCATCCCGCTGCGCGGCAGAGGCGTCAGCAGGCCGCTAAACGGCGCGGGATCCCAGTCGTAAACGTAGGGATCGCCGCTCTCGTTGCGCAGCAGATATCCTTTCTCGGAGAGGTGCTTGAAGAGCGGATTGTGCACGGACACATAGGGATACTCCCACAGGCAGAGCCGGAAGTTCAGCCCCTTGAGCTCGCGGATGAACGCGTCGGGATCAGGATACCGCTCCCGGTCCCACTCGAATCCAAAGCGGGTTTCCACTTTCAACCAGGCTCGGCCGTCGAGCACCAGGACATCGCACGGGATGCGCCGCTCGCGCAACGCGCGGGCCACGTCCATCGCTTCGCCGGCCGTGCGGTAATAGCACCGTGACCTCCACACCCCGAAGGTCCATCGTGGGGGCAAGGGCGCCCGGCCGGTGAGGTGGGTAAACCGTTCGAGCAGTGCGGCCGGGCTGGGGGCCGCGAGCAGGAAGAGGTCGAGCGTGGGCTCCTCGACCCGGAGGACATAGCTACGCTGTGACCACTGCGGATAGCCGACGCCGTGGATCACGCGCGCGGCCGTGTGCACGAAGAGGCCCCAGCCGGTAGGACTCCACGCAAACGGCACGTTCTTGTAGGAGAGTTCGCTGTTCACTCCCCAGGCGTCTTCGTTCCACGAGATGATCAGTTGCCCGCGATGGTTCAGCCGTCCGAACTTCTCGCCCAGCCCGTAGATGGGTTCGCCGCTGCGCAGGCCCAGCGCCACGAACCACGCGGCGTTTCCCTGATCATCTTCATCGAGCGCGATGGAAGGGAGGCGGAGGCCGCCGCGGATGTGTCCGTCCCCAGTGGATTCGAGGAGGGTGCGGCCATCGAGGTCGAGACGCAGCCGAACGGGATTGGACATCAGATCGAGACGGAGCGTCCCTGCCTCGAAGCGGTAGATTCCTTGGTCTGCGGAGAATCTCATCTGGGGCGCATTGGGGCTGGCCGCAAGCAGGCCGTAGTCCGGCCCGGGTTCCGTGGAGGCAGACCTCAGCCGGAGCCGCAGGATCCCCGGCGCGAAGCATTCCACTTCCAACGTGCCGAATTCCGAAGCGAACCGCGCGCCCAGCGGGGTGGCGGCCTGAAGTTTCAGACCTTCGAGGCGGTGCAACCGCGTCTGATCAAGGTGCATCCTGCATCTCCTGGGGTGGCCGCCGGAGCGCCGGCCACCGGAGCATCGTGTGTTCCGGATCAAGTCGCAGCGCCTGATGGCCCAACCATGTGCAGAGTTCGAGGAGCGCAGCCTCCGCGTCGCCTAGCCACCACACCAGGTGATGTGGGAGTCGGTGATTGAGCACGCTGGCCAGGAATCCCCGCGCACTTGTGGCCTCACCCGCCCATCGCAGGTTTCCGATCCAGCCGGAGACGCCGTCGTACCCGTCCTGCCGGTCCAGGACTGTGCCGGCGTAGACAGCGGCCTGCCGGTTCTCCAGAAAGCGCAGGCCGCTGACCGGTCCGGGCGTCAGGCGCATGTCGCGCACGGCGGGGAGTCCCCTGTTGAAGTGCGGTTCCAGGCGTGTCTTCCCGTTGCCCGCCCAGGCCCGGGGCGCGTTGCCGCAGTGCCAGAACAGCAGGCTGTCGCCTTCGATGTGCGAGAGATCGAGCAGCACCGCGCTCTGGCCGGTGACCGCCGCCACCGCCAGCATCGACACCAGCCCGGCCATGTCGCCTTCGCATGCCAGGGTACGTCCGGTGTCGGCCAGACGCGCAAACGCCGCGCACGCCATGGTTCCGGCACGATCGGGGAGCTCCGGCCAGCAGCGGATGGCGACGCCGCTGTAATCCCAGCCCAGGTGTTCAAGAGCCAGCTCCAGGCGGATCGTCGCACGCAGGTCGGCCTTCGTGATCGCGGACGGTTCGGTGATCACGGCGAGGCGGGCGGTCACCTGGCCGTCGTCAACCTGCGAGATCGCGGAAAACACCGCGTCGAGCGGCGCGCGGTCAATCTGCAAGGGCAGGTCGGGCAGCGCCTCGAGGCGGAAGAACCCAGGTGCGGTGCCGCCGACCCAGAGCAGCCGACCTTCGCGCACGGCCTTCCATCCGCGCAGCGCCTGGAGCGTCAGCGCCAGCCGGTCCTGGAAGTCCGGATCGGTCGCGCCGCCATAGAACCACTTCACTGGTAGCACGCGAGTCGTCGGCAGGCTCAGGCTCAAGTTGAGGCCGCACAGCGCGTTCTGGGGAAGGGGACCGCTCGTCGTCACTTCGGGCAGGGCCCAGATCCCAAGCGGCATCGCCAGGTCGAGGAATGGTACGATGAGGTCGCCGGTGGCGAAGGTGACGTGTTCGATGAGCAGGAAGTCCAGCGAGC
>JBQTJG010000347.1:0-2778 GCA_052387355.1 Armatimonadota bacterium
GTCTCAACCTAAATGGCCACGTTCGGTTCGTCGGCTTCCAGCAGGATATCCCATCGTTCCTGCAGGCGCTCGATGTGTTCGGGTTCGGGTCGCGATCCGAAGGTTTCGGTCAGGTTGTGATCGAGACGATGGCGGCAGGAAAGCCTGTGGTCGCCACGCAGGCGCCTCCCTTCCCCGAGATTGTTGCAGACGGCGTCACCGGGATACTGGTCGAGCCGGACAATCCCTCCGCCTTCGCTCACGCCCTCCTCACCCTCCTGCGGCATCCGGTGGCGGCACGGCAGATGGGACGCGCCGGACAGTTGCGCGTCGACGCGCATTTCACCGCGGCCCGAATGGCGGATGATGTACTCCAGACATATCGCCGCGTGCTCCAGGGGTCCTGATGGATTCGCAACCTGCACGGTCTGCGCTCTGGGCCGCAGCCAACCTGCCACAGTGGGTGCGGCTGACGCGGGACAGCGCGTACCTCGCCGGGAGCACAGGAGTATCGCTGCTCGCGAAACTGGGTCTGGCATTGACGTTCGCGCATCTCTCGACCCCAGCGATCTACGGACAGTACCGCTACCTCACGACTGTGCTGGGGGTGATGACGCTGACCGTCCTCCCGGGGATGACGGCGGCCGTCATCCGCGCCAGCGCCCGGGGGTACGATCGCACGCTGGAGCATGCCGCGAGAGCACGCGTCCCCGTCTCGCTCGTCGGATCGTTCGTGTTGCTTGCGCTCGCGGCACTGTATCTGGTCCGGGGGGAAACCGTTTTCGGTCGAGCGCTCGCAGTGGCGGCGTTGTGCTTCCCGCTGCTGGCATCGTTCGACCTGTACTTGCCGTTCCTGAGCGGGAAGGGTGATTTCCGGCGGTACGCGCTGTTCCAGGGACTGGTCAAGGCCGCCCCCATTCCCGTCATGGTTGTCGTCCTCATCGCCGGAGGCCGGCTGGAGGCTATCGTGCTGGCATGGCTCGCAGTCACCATCGGGTTGCACGGGCTGTTCTTCAGGGAGACCCTGAGGTCCGCACACCCGGCCTCCGAGGTCGACAAGGAAGGGCTGCTCTACGGCCGCCGCGTCTCCGTGGCCTATGTGATTTCAACCGGACAGACCCATCTGGCCAGTCTGGTCGCAGGCGCTCTCCTGGGGCCGGTGCATCTGGCGGTGTTGTCCATCGGCCTGGTGTGGTGGGAAGTGTTCAGGCAGGCGACATCGCTGGTAAGTCTACAGGTGCCCTGTTGGGAACGGCGCTCGCGTCGCGGGTGAGAGGTTGACGATGAACCGGTTTCGCGCAGTCCGCACCGGTCTGGCCCGGCATGCGCTCTTCCCAGTCCTTGCCGCGGTGACGCGCAGGCAGGCGCTGCGGGAACTGGCCACGCTCCGAGCGCTTGAACGGGCAGACCCCGAGATCCACAGGTCTCGCCAAGAGCAGCGTCTGCGCGTACTGGTTGGCTGGGCGTACGACACCGTCCCGTACTACCGGCGCGTCATGGCCGATGCCGGACTCTCACCGCGCGACGTGCAGTGCGCAGAGGATCTGACGGCGTTGCCGATCTTGCGTCGAGGGGACATCAGGGAGTCGCTTGCGGACCTCGTCTCGACCCGGACGAGTGCACGTGACCTCTACGTCAGGCAGACCTCGGGGACCATCGGCATGCCCCTGCGGGTCTACCGCGACAGGCGCACACTGCCGATGGAACCTGCCTGGATGTGGCAGGCGTTCGAGTGGGCGAACCTGACGCCAGCGGAACCGATGCTCCTGGCCATGCCAGCGACGATCCAGGATGGGCACGGCAGGATCAGCAGGATCACCTTGTGGCATCGCTTCTGCGGTGGGGGTGTGCTGCCGCTCGAGGCGTTGTTTGCGCAACAGATCGGGCCGGTCGTCGAGACGCTCGAGGCCGTCGACCCTACGGTGATCTACGGGTACCCCAGTCTGCTGCACCTGCTGGCTCAGGTCATCCTGCGATCCGGACGGCCGCCGCGATCGAGGCTCCGCTGTATCTTCTACCATGCCGAGCAGCTGGGCGAGGATACCCGCGACTTGCTGGAGCGAGCCTTCGGCGTCCCGATCTTCTCGCGCTACGGCGCCCGGGAGTTCTCAGCCGTCGTCGCCCAGACATGCCAGTACGGGCGATGGCACGTGAACACCGAAGGGTGCATTATCGAGATCGTGGACGGCGCCCCCGGTGATCGACACGGCCGGCCGGCTGCAGCGGGCCGCCTCGTGATTACCGACCTGCGCAATCACGTCTTGCCGCTCATCCGCTACGAGGTGGGCGACCTTGCGATCACCGCCACAGACAGACCGTGCCCCTGCGGACGAACCCTTCCGCTCCTGGGTGGACTTCAGGGACGGGCCACCGAGTTTGTCGTCACCGCGTCGGGACACCGGATCCCGTTGACGCTCCTTTACCGCCCGATGCGAACACAGCAGGATCGCCTCTACGAGTATCAGTTCCGGCAGCGACGGCCGGGCGAGCTTGAGGTCCTGCTCGTCCCAACCGGTTCGTACGGCGCGGAAGATGGGAAGCATCTGGCGCGTCACCTCGAGAACTTTCTGGGGAATGACGTAGCGGTGACGGTGACGCCCGCGGACCGCATCGCGCGCGACGCGTCGGGGAAGCGCCCGGTCTTGAAGAGCGAACTTGAACGGTTGCTTGCAGAACTGCCGCTTCGCAGCCGTTGATGCGCCCGGAGCCGGCTACCCGGTGCGGCGTCCGGTGCGGATCATGGCGGCCCAGGTGGATGCCGACGGGTGGTCCTTGGGGAAGCTTGCCGCGGCGCGCTCG
>JBQTJG010000348.1:0-3057 GCA_052387355.1 Armatimonadota bacterium
TCGCCGATGGCGAGGATTGGCTGCACCGGATGCGCCGGGAGTACGAGTGGGTGGACTACAAACAACGACTGGCAGAGGACCGTAAGCAGCGGGTGCTCACGGGACAGTCCGCGATGGTCAGCCTCAGGGAGGAGATCATGATTCAGACGCCCGAGCGGAAGGAAACGGGCGTCAAGAAGGATGTCGACTCCAAGCTTCCCGAACTGGTTCCTCTGGCCTGCGCCGACGCAATTCTCCAGTACAAGCCCATCGAGGTGGTGGACAGGATTGCACCACGCGGGATCATGTTCATCGCGGTTGAGCCTGACTCGGTCACTCCGGAGGACCACAGCTACCGGATGTATGAACGCGCCCGCCCACCCAAGAAACTGATTGTCCAGCGCGGGACCACCCACTACACGGCCTATGACCAGTACGGGGACATCGTCACGCCCATGATCGTGGAGTGGTACAACCGGCTCCTGGGATGGGGGCCCATCCAGGCCCAGGAAGCGCGCCTCACGGAGGAGACGGTTGTCTACCTGCATCCGGACGGTCAGGTGAAACCGCTGGAGAGAGTTTCTTAGCACGATGCTGAGGAGGACGACAGATGGGCGAGGTCAAGCGCCACGCGGTGCAGCCGGAGCAGGAACTGTCGCTGCCGGAGATCCTGCGACTGGAAGTGCCACAGGAGCGCGTGGAACGCCTCAAGCAGCTGACCAATGTCGATGATCCCGACATCACGGAGGAGGTGCTCAACTATCTCCTCCGCAAGCAGGCCCAGTTCGTCAACGTTCAGTACACCCGGTTCCTGACCGGGATCAAGTTCACCGAGGCCGAAGTGGACGCCATGGTGCGCGGGGCCAGCGACATCCATGCCCACGGGGGTTCCGAACCGTTTGAGCGGCTGATGCTTGAGGACGAGCTGGGGATCGAGGCGACCCGCGCGGGCATGCGGGCGATCGTGATCAAGACCTGGTACACGCCCTCCGCCTCCCGCAACGCGATGGCCCAGCGCATCGTCAACCGGTTCGCCGAGGACCATGGTCTGGAACCCACCCTGCTCTTCGGTGGGGTGACGCTGAACCTGTCCCAGGGCGGCCTCAACCCTGAAGCTGTCAAGAAGTGCCTCAAGTTCCACGGGATGAAGTATGTCTGGCTGCCCATGGTAGACTCATATCACCACCGCCGGGTGGTCTATGACGATTGGAGCGGGGCGGGCGTTCACCTGCTGGACGAGCGGGAGAGGGCCCTTCCCGCACTGGTGGAGATCTGCAGGATCTGCGCCGACAACGACCTGATCCTGGCCACGGGTCATTACCCGTATCGTGAAAACGCGGTGGTGGTGGAAGAAGCGAAGAAGGCCGGCGTGCGGCGCATCGAGATCATTCACCCGGTCCATATCCACTCCAAGCATACGATCGAACAGATGAAGATCCTCGCCGGTGAGGGGGCGATGCTCATGCTCTCCGGCCTGGGCCACCTCGTCTTCCCACTGCACGAGACCGGTCCAGTCTACGCCGTGCGCATGATCAAGGAAGTAGGCGCCGACCATCTGGTGTACGGTTCCGACTTCGGCCAGCTGCAGAACTTCTCGCACGTCCTGGCCGCCAAGTGGTTCATCAAAGTGCTGCTGGCCTACGGCGCGACCCGGGAGGAGATCGTCAAGATCTTCACGACCAACACGGCGCGCCATATCGGCCTGGCAGACGCTGGTGCGTAGCGCATGAGCGCATGCACATACAGGAGGATCACACGATGAGCGATCTGGAACGGTACATCGTCGAAGAGTGGGCCGAGGCCTACCAGCAGGGCCGGTTGCCGCGCCGGGAACTACTACGCCGGGTTGCCCTGATGGCAGGCGGAGCAGCGCTGGCCGCGCCGATGTTGCAGAGCCTGGGACTCGCGGCATCGCCCGTCGAGATTGCCGAGGCCGCGCAAACCGCGCCGATAGTCTCGGCGCAGGCGACAGGTGTCACGGTTCCGCCCGACGACCCGGCCCTTGAGGCCAGCATGATAACCTATCCCCGCTCCGGGGGAACCGAATCGAACATCGGCTATCTGGCCCGGCCCCGCAGCGGTGGTCCCCACCCGGGGGTCGTGGTGATCCATGAGAACCGGGGCTTGCTCGAACATTTCAAAGATGTCTCCCGGCGCCTGGCCAAAGCAGGGTATATCGCGCTCGCGGTGGATCTGGCCGCACCGGCCGGCGGGACGGCGCGGTTCACCGACTCCGCGCAGGTGTCGGCGGTGCTGGGGCAGACGCCGCCGGACCAGCTCGTGGGGATGCTGAACGACGCCATGCGCCGTCTGCAGGACGCCCCTGGAATCCGGCGTGATCGCATCGGAGCCATGGGATGGTGCTTCGGCGGCGGCATGACCTGGCGTTTCGTCACGCAGAATCAGGGGGTGCGCGCGGGCGTCCCGTTCTACGGGTCCAATCCACCCATCGATGATGTCCCAAAGATCCGTGCCGCGGTGCTCGCTATCTACGGCGAGCTCGATCAGCGCATCAATGCGGGCATCCCCGCGATCCGTGAGGCGATGCAGCGCGCTAATGTGACGCACGAGATCCACATCTATCCCGGCGCCAACCACGCCTTCTTCAACGACACCGGGCAGGTCTACAAGAAGGATGCCGCGGATGACGCGTGGGGCCGGACGCTAGGCTGGTTCGAACGCCACCTGAAGAGCGCCTGATGGCAAGCCGCTGAAGGGCGCCCTGAGGACGAGTCGTCGCAGGGCGCCCTGAGGGCGAGCCGTTGCGCCGTCTTACTGCTTCTTGAAATAGTAGGTAGTCGGGACGCCTGGCCCCTGCGGGTTCGACGTGAGCGCGAATCCGTCCGGGGTCAGGCGAACGTGGATTCGGAACCGGGTGTTGTTGGAGTGGTCGAGCATGTCGCCGAAGCCGGCGTTGCCGACGATGTCCGCCTTGAAGGTGTAGGTATACGAACCGCTCTGGATGCGCCCGGCCATGGCGACGACCTCGGGGAGACGCTCGTAGGTGACGACGGCGTTGGCCCGGGCGCCGTGGATGTCTCCAACATATCTCACCGTGAGGACGGGCCCTGCCTCGAC
>JBQTJG010000349.1:0-39994 GCA_052387355.1 Armatimonadota bacterium
TGGATCTGCGGGGTCGATCACGTGCGCGAGACGATCCCGTTTCCGAGGTTGCTCAACCGGCTCTATCCGTAGGTTCGCAGGTGATTCCAAGAATCCAGCCGGCCCCCTCGTTTTCGGGCCCGTTCACGGGGTTCGCAGCGGCGACGGGCCAAGCGCCGCGCTGGCTTCCCACACTGCAGCATGGCCCACGACCCGACGGACAACGGGCTTGCTTCGCCGCGGGGAAGTATGGTAGCATCACGCTGCTAGACCGCTGCAGAAGGTGACCGGCTCTCCGCCGGCAGGTGTGTGGCGACGCGAGTGGGTGAGGTGACCCGCTCGTTTTTTATGGCGGCGGAGAGGGAGGCCAGGACCATGACACGGCTGCAATGGATGCCGGAAGTGGAGAAGCTCGCATCGGCTGTCGCCAACCGGCGTGGGCTGGCTCTTGTGGGGTTAGACGTGCTGGGCGAGGGGCGCGGGACCATCGTTCGGGTCAGTGTAGAGGGCGAGACCGGGGTCAGCGTCGAGCAATGCGCCGAGGTCGCGGAAGAACTGGGGCGGGCGCTCGACTTGCACGATCCCATTCCGCACGGCTACACGCTCGAGGTCGCCTCGCCAGGACTCGACCGGCCGCTGCGGACCGGGGCTGACTTTCAACGGTTCGCTGGGCGCAGGATTGAGGTCACCATGTACGAGGCGGTCGATGGACGCCGCCGATGGAAGGGCCGGCTCGTGGGACTCGAGGGCGACCAGGTGGTGTTGGACGTGGATGCGCAATCCGCGCGCCTGCCGCTCGAAGGGATCGCCAGGGCGCATCTGGTTGTCGAGATGGACGATCTTCGTGAGGACTTCACCAAGGGAGGCCGCGTTGGACCGTGAACGCAGAGTTGCTTCGGGCTCTCGACCAAATCGAGGAAGAGAAGGGCATCGGGAAAGACGTCATCATCGAGGCGATCGAGGTAGCGCTGCTGACCGCCTATAAGAAGAACTTTGGCGCTACCGCTCAGAACATGCGGATCGAAATGGACCGCGACACCGGGGAGATGCGAGCCTATCAGGTGCGGACCGTGATCGAAGAGGTCGATGATCCCACCCTGCAGATTGCGCTGTCGCAGGTTCAAGAGTGGGATCCCACCGCACAGGTGGGTGAGATGGTGGAGATTGAGGTCACACCGAAGGACTTCGGCCGGATCGCGGCGCAGACCGCCAAGCAGGTGGTCGTCCAGCGCCTCCGCGAGGCGGAGCGGGAGCTCGTCTACAAGGAGTTCCGCGACCGTGAGGGCGACATCGTCACCGGCATCGTCCAGCGGATCGAGCGCAAGAACGTCTATCTCGACCTGGGTCGCATCGAGGCGGTGCTGCCGCCGCCCGAGCAGATCCCGCGGGAGGGCTATCGGCAGGGCGAGCGCGTGAAGGCGTACGTCGTTGAAGTGCGCCAGGGCACGCGCGGACCACAGATCGTGGTCTCGCGGACGCACCCGGGGCTGCTCAAGCGGTTGTTCGAGATCGAGGTCCCCGAGGTGTACGAAGGCATCGTGGAGATCAAAGCCATTGCCCGCGAAGCCGGCACGCGCAGCAAGATCGGGGTGGCCTCGCGGGACCGCAACGTCGATGCGGTTGGGGCGTGTGTGGGGCCGAAGGGGTCGCGCGTCCAGGCGATCGTCGATGAACTGCGCGGTGAGAAGATCGACATCGTCGCGTGGAATCCTGACATCGCGCAGTTCGCGGCGGCGGCGCTCAGCCCTGCGAAGGTTGTCCGCGTGGAAATCGCCGAGGCGACGAAGACCGCGCTGGTCATCGTCCCGGACCATCAGCTCTCGCTGGCCATCGGGCGCGAAGGCCAGAACGCGCGCCTGGCCGCCAAGCTGACAGGCTGGCGGATCGACATCAAGAGCGAGTCGCAGATCAGGGAGATCGAAGCGCAGAAGATCTTCATGGATCTCCCGGAAGAGGAGCCGGTCCCGGCCGTGCCGGCGGTCACGACCGTCGCGCCGGACGAAAAGTCGGCCTAGGATCACATCAGGAAGCGATGCCGAGAGGTCGTCATGTTCCTCAGCGCCAGTGCGTGGCGTGCCGGCAGATGAAGCCGAAACGCGAGTTGATCCGGGTGGTGCGCACCCCCGGGGGTGAGGCGCACCTCGACGCGACCGGAAAGGTATCCGGGCGCGGGGCGTATGTCTGCCCGGCAGGCGAGTGCGCAGAGGTCGCGCTGAAGGAACGACGACTGCAGCACGCCCTGGACGTCCCCATTCCCGATACGCTGGCCGAGGCACTGCGGGTGGCGGCTGCCCGCGGCGCCCCGGCGTCAGGCCGAGTGTAGGAGGCGCAATGCGCGTTTACGAACTGGCCAAAGAGCTCGGGTTGACGGCCAAGGACCTGATGGATGTCCTGGCTGCGCTCAAGATCTCGATCAAGAGCCACAGCAGCAGCCTGACGATCGTCGCTGAAGAGCGGGTCCGGGCCCATATCGCCGCTACACGTCCCAAGGGCAAGAAGGGCGCTCCGGCGCCGGCGGTGGCGGCGCCCGCGGTCGCCCCATTGCCTGCGGTGGCCAGGCCAGAGGGCAAGACGCCCACGGGGGAGCGGATTCTTGGGGTCCGCAAGTTCGTCCCGCCTCCGACACCTGCTCCGGTGGAGGCCATCCCAGAAGCGCCGGCCCTGGTTGCCGCGGGCCCTGCGGCCGAGACGCCTCCAACCAGGGTCATCGTGCGGCCCGCCGCGCAGGCGCCGGCGGCTGCACCGCCAGTTGCGTCACCCACTGTGGCGCAGGCCACGGCACAAGCGACGGCGGCCGCGCCGCCAGTTGACGCGCCAAAGGCGCCGTCCAAGGCTGCGCTACGGTCCGCACCCGACGCGGTGCGTATCGAGCCAGTACGGCCTCCCCGGCGTGAGGCACACCGGGAGCCGCAGCGAGGAGCGGCCCCGCCGGTCGCACCGGTACCACCGCCGGCCGACAAGCCCGTTCCACCCAGGGCCCAGCCCTCGACAGATCGCCGGCGGGGTGCGCCTACCGATGGCCGGCCCACCACGGGTCGCCCGCAGATTCAGCCTCGACGACCCATGTACCGGCTGCCACGCCGACGGCGCGCGCCGGTCCGGCCGGCCGTACCGGCGCCGGTCGAGGCACCGCCCCAGGTCGCCAGTGAGATCGAATTGACCGGGCCCGTCAGCGTGAGCGAACTGGCTTTGCGGCTTCACGTACAGACCGGCGAGATCGTGCGGCGCCTGCTCGATAAGGGCGTCCTGGCCGGGATCAACCAGCAGGTTCCTCTTGACATGGCCGCCGCCGTCGCCGAGACATTCGGCACTGTGGTGCGCCGGCCGAAGGCTGCCCAGACGCACGACACTCCAGTGCACAAGATCGAACGGTTGACCGTCGCCTCCGGGGAGCACGCCGTGCCGCGACCGCCGGTCGTGACCGTGATGGGACACGTCGACCACGGCAAGACCTCCCTGCTCGACGCGATCCGGCAGACCAAGGTGGCCGAGGGCGAGTTTGGGGGGATCACGCAGCACATTGGCGCCTCGGTGGTCCAGGTCGGTGACCGGCAGGTCGTCTTTATCGATACACCGGGGCACGAGGCGTTCACGACCTTGCGCGCGCGCGGTGCCCAGGTCACCGACATCGCAGTGCTGGTTGTTGCCGGGGACGACGGCGTCATGCCACAGACCGTCGAGGCGATCAATCACGCCAAAGCCGCCGGCGTGCCGATCGTTGTCGCCATCAACAAGGTGGATCTGCCCCAGGCGAATCCGGACCGTGTTAAACAGGGCCTGGTGGAACTGGGATTGGTCCCCGAGGAGTGGGGCGGAGAGACCATCATGGTGCTGGTCTCCGCCAGGCAGCAGACCGGTTTGGATCATCTTCTCGAGATGATCCTGCTGGTGACAGATCTCCAGGACCTGCGCGCCGAGGTCGATCGGCCCGCGCGCGGGACGATCATCGAGGCCCGGCTGGATCGCGGGCGCGGTCCAGTGGCGACGGTCCTGATTCAGGAAGGCCGGCTTGAAGTGGGCCACGCGGTGGTTGCCGGCGAGACCTACGGCCGCGTGCGCGCCCTGGTCGACGCCCACGGACAGCGCATCGACGAGGCCACTCCCTCGGTACCGGTCGAAGTCCTGGGTCTAGTCGACGTGCCGACGGCCGGCGACCTGCTGGAGGCGGTACGCGACGAGCGGATGGCGCGAGCCGTCGCCGAAGAGCGTCTCGAACGCCGCCGGGCCGCGGAGCAGGCAGGGGCGCGTGCAGCCGGCGCGGAAGCGGCCGCGGAGGGGCCTCGCGAACTGCTGCTCGTCATCAAGGCGGACACCCATGGTTCGGCAGAAGCGTTCCAGGCGGCTGTACCCAGGCTCTCGACGCCCGAGGTGAAGGTCTCCATTCTGCATTCCGGGGTCGGCAACGTGAGCGAATCGGACGTCATGCTGGCGGCGGCCAGCCGCGCCGTGGTGATCGGTTTCAACGTGCGGCCCGACGCCCAGGTGCGCCGGATCGCCGAGGACGAACACGTCGATCTGCGGTTGTACCGGGTGATCTACGAAGCCATTGACGACCTGACACAACTGCAGAAAGGGCTCGTCCCGCCCAAGACTCGAGAGGTGGTCCTCGGCCAGGCGGAAGTGCGGCAGGTGTTCACCATCTCGCGCCTCGGCACCATCGCCGGTTCGTACGTCACCGGGGGCCGCATGGTGCGCGGCGCCATGGCCCGCCTGATCCGGGACGGCGTCGTCGTCCACCAGGGGCGGATCGGCTCGCTGCGCCGGTTCAAGGACGACGTGCGTGAGGTGACCGATGGGTTCGAATGCGGCATCGGGCTGGAGCGATTCAACGACATCAAAGAGCGCGATGTGATCGAGGCCTTCGAAGTCCAGCAGGTGCCGGCGTAGTCGACCGATTGGCTGGTGCGGGGAGGGGGCGGCGATCATCGTCGGTGTGGGGCGCGCTGAACTCAGCCTACCGGGCGCCCGAGGCCTCAAGGACAAGCGACGGCTGGTCAAGAGTCTCGTCGAGCGGGCCCAGCACCGCTTCCGCGTCAGCGCGGCTGAGGTGGACTACCATGACGTGTGGCGGCGGGCGGCCGTGGGATTCGCTTGTGTGACGACCTCCACGGATCATGCCCATGCCGTGCTGGCGCGCGTAGCGGACTTCGTCGATCATCAGGGCGAGATCATCATGCTGGATTTTCAGATCGAGATGCGATGACTCCCACACGCGCCGAGCGGCTCGCCGAGGTGATTCGCACCGAGACCAGCGACATCATGCAGCGGGACCTGAACGATCCTCGCATCGGTTTTATCTCGATCACCGAGGTGGTGGTCAGCGGCGATCTCCGGCATGCCAAGATCTACGTGAGCGTCCTGGGAGACGAGGCCGCGAAACGTCGCACAATGGCTGGACTGGAGCGCGCCAGGGGCCATATCCGGTCCGAGCTTAGCGCGCGGCTGGCCATCCGGTACGTGCCCGAGATCCTCTTTCGGCTCGACGAGTCGATCGAACGCGGAAGTCGCATCGTCTCCTTGATGCGTTCAGTCGAGGAGGAGGGCTCGCGTGGATCCTCAGGCGGCCATCGCCCAGACTCTCAGGAATAGCGCGCGCACACTCATAGTCTGCCATGTCGCCCCTGACGGCGACTGCCTGGGCGCCGGGCTGGCGCTCGCGGCCGCGTTGCAGCGGCTCGGCGTGGCGGCGATTGTCGCCAGCGCCGATGGTGTGCCTGCCTCGCTGCGGTTCCTCCCCGGTGCCGGCGAGGTCGTGATCGCCGTCGCGGACTCCGACGACGTGGAGGTAGCGGTGACGATGGAGTGCAGCAGCCTGGAGCGGACAGGCAGCCTGCAGCCGGCGATTCGGCGGGCACGCACGATCGTCGCCATCGACCATCATCCAGACCATGTGCCGTACGCGCACCTCACCTATTGGGATGAGCATGCGGCGGCGGCGGGCGAACTAGTCGCGGATGTGATCGGGCGTCTCGGCGTGTCGATCGATCGGGCGATCGCCCTCTGCTTGCTCACGGCGCTGGCGACCGACACCGGGGTCTTCCGCTATGCCAACACGACATCGAGGACCCTGCGCCTGGCGGCCGGCCTGATCGACTGTGGGGCGACGATCCACGAGATCGTCCGGGCGGTGTACGAAGAGCAGCGGGCATCGTCGCTGCGGCTCCTCGGTCACGCGCTGGCCGGGCTGACACTGCACCAGGGCGGCGCGGTCGCCACGGCGGTGATCACGCCGGCGATGGTGGCGCACTCGGGGGCGCGATCCGAGGAGGCTTCAGGGATTGCTGCGATGCTCCGGACGATCGCGGGCGTGCGCCTAGCCATGACCTTCGAAGACCACGCGGGCGGTGTGCGTGTGTCGGTTCGCTCGCGCGACGGCGTACGGGCGGACCGCGTAGCCGGTGCGCTTGGTGGAGGCGGCCATCACGCCGCTGCCGGAGCAGAGGTCGCGGGCAGCCTGGACGACACGGTCCGACGGGCGCTCCAGGCGGCCTCCCTTGAAACTGATGAAACCGAGGCATCTGGACATGCGAAGCAGACGGACACTTGATCCTCCTCCGTCTTTGACGGGCGTGCTCAATGTGTTGAAACCGCCGGGCATGACGTCGCACGATGTGGTGGACGAACTGCGGCGGCTGACGGGCATGCGCCGGATCGGGCACACCGGCACGCTGGACCCGGGCGCCTGCGGCGTCCTCGTGCTATGCCTGGGCCACGCCACGCGCATCGCCGAGTTCCTGACCGAACGGCCGAAGGGGTACCGTACGGAGTTCACGTTCGGTGTCGCCACCGACTCCGGTGACGCGTACGGGGCTGTCGTGCAGGAGACCGATGCCTCGAGGGTCGAGCGTGTGGCTGTCGAGGGAGCGCTGGCGGGGTTCGTGGGCGTATTTGATCAGGTCCCGCCCATGGTGTCCGCCGTCCACAAGGGCGGACGGCGATTGTATGAACACGCCCGCCGGGGAGAAACCGTAGAGGTCGAACCCCGTCGGGTGGAGATCACCGAGTGCCGGGTGCTCAGCTTCGCGCCCGGTCCGCGCCCCTCGGCCCTCGTGCAGGTCGAGTGCTCCAAGGGGACCTACGTCCGCGCCCTGGCCCGCGACCTCGGGGACCGGCTTGGCGTGGGTGCGCACGCCTCGTTTGTCCTGCGCACGCGCGCAGGGCGGTTCGAACTTCGCGACAGCCTGACGCTCGAGGAAGCGGCGGCGGCTGCGGACGAGGACCGTCTGCCTGCCTTCCTGGCCTCGATGGACGAGGCCTTGGGCGACCTGCCTGCCGTCGAGCTGACCGCGACCCAGCGCCACGAGATCCTCGACGGGCGCCCTGTAGCGCTATTTGGTGTGTCCGGATGGGCAGAACTTCCGGAATCCCGCCCGATCCGCCTGCGAGATGCCCGTGGTCTGGTCGCGATCGCGCGTGTGGAAGACGGCCGGCTCCGGCCATTTCGCGTGCTGCGGGGATCGGGTGGCTGGTGAGAGTCGTCGTCGGCATCGGAGCCTTCCAATCGTCCGGGCGGCCGGTCGTCCTCGGGCACGGCACCTTCGACGGCCTGCATCGCGGGCACCAGGCCGTGGTGGAGGCGGTTCGGGCCGTTGCCGCGGCCGACGGTGGAGAGGCGGTGATTCTCACCTTTGACCCGCATCCTCTGAAGGTCATCGCGCCGGCGCTCGCCCGGGAGCCATTCTTGTTAAGCACACTCGACGAGCGCATCGCCCTCTTTGCGCGCGCAGGGATCGACACGCTTATCGTGGCGCGATTTGATGCCCTCCTCCGCGAACTGTCGGCGGTCCAGTGGCTGGAACAGCTCGATACGCGGCTGCATCTTCGGGGCATCGTGGCCTCGTCGTCGCACACGTTCGGCCGCAACCGGGAAGGAACGGCGGTGACTCTCGAGGCCTGGGCCGCGCCCCGGAGGATCGGTGTGACGATCGTGCCCCCGGTGCGAGACGACGGAGCTATCATCAGCAGCACGGCCATTCGGGAACGGCTCAGGGCCGGCGACGCTCGCACAGTAGCCGGATGGCTCGGCCGGTGGTACACGGTCACCGGCGTGGTGGTTCCTGGGGATCAGCGGGGCAGACAGATCGGGATTCCCACCGCGAACCTTCGTGTAGCCCCTGACAAGGTCATACCAGGTCGTGGGGTCTATGCGGCGTATGCGTCCGTCGCCGGCCAGACCTACAAGGCGGCGGTGAATATCGGGATGAGACCTACATTCGGGGAAGGGGGATTGTTGGTCGAGGCGCACCTACTCGCTGCGGATGTGAATCTCTATGGGAGCACGGTGGAACTCGCGTTCGTTGAGCGCTTGAGGGATGAGAGGCGATTCCCCACTGTTGACGCCCTCAAGGCACAGATTGCCGCTGACATAACGAGCGTGAGAAGAATGCTCGAGATCGAGCCTAGCATTACGTAGGTTCGGAGAATGCCATTTGCTTTATTATATTGTATTATAAAACTTTAATGGTGTTCATGAGCGGCGGATTCTGTCTGCAGATGCGCGGAGCGCTGTGCTAGCGCGGAGCGCTGTGCTAGTATGACAATGACCCCAGGCTGGGAGGCCCGTTGCCTCCGGCGGTTTCTCGGCCCCAGGGCAAAGCTAGTGAAAGGTGCGGATCGCGCAGACCGGGAGGACCAACATGCTGAAGACGGAGATCAAGCAGGGCATCCTGGGGAAGCATCGACGACATGGTGAGGATACAGGTTCCCCAGAAGTCCAGGTGGCCCTACTCACCGAGCGGATTAGCCTGCTCGCCGAGCACCTCAAGAACCACTCGAAGGACTTTCACTCCCGCCGCGGCTTGCTGAAAATGGTAGGCAAGCGGCGTCGGTTGCTTTCATACCTCGAGCGAACAGATATCACCGCCTACCGGCGTCTGGTGGAGGAGTTGGGGCTGCGGCGATAAGGCCCTGGCCTCATCCTCCGCGCGATCGATACGTCACTTCACCTGAAGCAGCATCAGGAAGGATGGTTGTTGGTCTATGGATCTGGCATCACTGGTTCAGCGCGCCGAGGCGACGGTTGGGGGAGAGCGCATCGTTTTCGAGACGGGATTGCTGGCCAGGCAGGCCAACGGCGCTGTCACCGTGACGATGGGTGAAACGGTGGTGCTCGTGACGGCAACAATGTCCGAAGCGCCGCGGGAAGGGATAGACTTCTTCCCCCTCACGTGCGACTTCGAGGAACGGATGTACGCCGCCGGGAAGATCCCCGGCGGTTTCTTCAAGCGCGAGGGCCGGCCGGGCGAACGAGCGATCCTGACTTCTCGCCTCATCGACCGACCGATCCGGCCGCTGTTTCCGAAGGGCTTCCGCAATGACGTCCAGGTAGTGGCAACGGTCCTCTCGACGGACCAAGAGCATGACCCGGGCGTCGCCGCCATGAATGGCGCGTCGGCGGCCCTGGTCATTTCCGGCATTCCGTTCGGCGGGCCGGTCGGCGCCGTGCGTGTGGGTCTGATCGATGATCAACTCGTCGTGAATCCGACGTTGCGCCAGGTCGAAGAGCAGAGCCGGCTCGATCTGGTGGTGGCCGGCACGGATGAGGCGATCCTGATGGTCGAGGCCGGAGCCGCCGAGGTGCCTGAAGAGCGGCTGATCGCCGCGTTCGATTTGGCCCATGCGGAGATTCGCCGTCTCGTGGCTGCCCAGCGCGAGCTGGCGGCCCTCGCCGGCCACACCCCGCGAGAGGTGGCGCTAGTCAGGCCCACCCCCGGCCTCGAGACGGCAGTGCGGGACGCCGCGCTGCCGTTAGTGCGCGAAGCCCTGGCGCATCCCGAGAAGCTTGCCCGGGAAGATGCCCTCCGGACGGTCGAGTCAGAAGTCGCGTCGCGGCTGGGAGACACGTTCGCCGATCAGGCTGGACGGATCGGTGACATCATCGCGTCGGTCGCGAAGGACGAGGTCCGACGTCGGGTACTCGATGACGGGGTCCGACCCGATGGCCGGAAGCCGGCCGAGATCCGACCGCTCGCCTGCGCGGTCGGCCTGCTGCCACGTACCCACGGCTCAGGGTTGTTCCAACGGGGGCAGACGCAGGTCCTCTCGATTGCCACGCTGGGGACGGGGCAAGATGAGCAGCGGCTAGACGACATCGGGATCAAGGAAACGAAGCGCTACATGCATCACTATGTGTTTCCGCCGTTCTCGGTTGGAGAGGTGAGGCCGCTGCGCGGTCCGGGCCGGCGAGATGTGGGGCATGGCGCCCTGGCGGAGCGAGCGCTGGGACCGATGATGCCAGCCGCGGATCAGTTCCCGTATACGATTCGGGTCGTCTCTGAAGTCCTCGAGTCAAACGGCAGCACGTCCATGGCGTCGGTCTGCGGATCCACCCTGGCCCTGATGGATGCCGGCGTCCCGCTGCGCGCGCCGGTGGCCGGGATCTCGATTGGGCTGGTCACGGCTGACAACGGGCGGTACGTCACGCTGACTGACATCCAGGGCATCGAAGACGCCATGGGCGACATGGACTTCAAGGTCGCCGGCACGCGCGTAGGCGTCACCGCTTTGCAGTTGGACATCAAGATTCAGGGGCTGTCCCGCGCGATTCTGGCTGAGGCGCTGGCCCAGGCGCGGACGGCGCGGATGACGGTCCTGGATGTCATGGCGAAGGCGATTCCTGCTCCCCGAACCACGCTCTCAACCTACGCGCCCAGAATCCTGACGATCCAGATCAGCCCCGACAAGATCCGCGACATTATCGGGCCCGGCGGGAAGGTCATCAACAAGATCACCGCCGACACCGGGACGAAGATCGATATCGAGCAGGATGGTCGGGTCATGATCGCCTCGGCCAATGAAGATGCGGCGCGCCGGGCCGCGCAGATGATCGAGGGGATCGTTCGCGAGGCGCAGGTGGGTGAGACGTATCGTGGCCGCGTGACCCGGTTGATGAACTTTGGTGCGTTCGTCGAGTTCCTGCCCGGTAAAGAGGGCCTGGTGCATATCTCGGAGCTCGCCTATGACCATGTGAACAAGGTCGAGGACGTCGTCAAGGTGGGTGACGAGATCGACGTGAAGGTCAAAGAGGTCGACAGCATGGGGCGCATTAACCTGACCCATCGGGGCACGAAGCCGCCGCCCGAGGGGTGGAACGAGGCGTACGAAGACCGGCAGCCCACTGACGTGCAGTCCAGACCACGGCCTGAGCGGCCGCGCGGCGAACTGGCGCGCGATGGACGCCCGCCGCGTCGGCGGGGTGGAGCGCGCCCGGCCAGGAGGCCGCAACCCTAGGCCTGCGGGAGTCCGTTATGGAGCCGACGGAGAAGTCTATCTTGCCTAACGGCATTCGGATCGTGACCGAGGCCATGCCGCAGGTACGGACGGCCTCGCTCGGGATCTGGGTCGGCACCGGATCTCGCTACGAGCCGGCGAGCGCGCACGGGATCTCGCATTTCCTGGAGCATCTCTTCTTCAAGGGGACGCACCATCGGTCCGCCCTGGCCATCGCGCAGGCCGTGGACGCGCTCGGCGGCCAGATGAATGCGTTCACGGACAAGGAGCACACCTGCTTCTACGTCAAAGTGCTGGCCAATCATCTGCCGGCGATCGTCGAGTTGATGGCCGACATGCTGCTGAACTCTGCATTCGTCCCCGAGGCGATCGAGCGCGAGCGGCAGGTGATCATCGAGGAGATCAAGACCTATGAGGACTCCCCGGATGAAGTCGTCCAGGATCTCATCGCGCAGACCGTCTGGGACGGCCATCCGCTTGGTCGATCGGTCATCGGCACGCGGAAGGCTGTCGCGAAGCTCGGTCGTGACGACTTCGTCCGCTACATCGACAGGCGCTACCGGCCCGACAACCTGGTCGTGAGCGTCGCGGGCGACGTCACGCACGAGGCTGTCGTCGACCTGATCGCGCAGCATCTGGGCGCCTGGGACGGCCGGACCACCGCCCTGCCCACAGAGGCGCCGCCCCTGACACCGACGGTGACCCTGCGCACCAAGGAGATCGAGCAGGTGCACCTGTGCCTGGCGACTCGCGGCCGGGCCCAGGGTGATGAAGACCGGTATGTGCTCGCGGTCCTCGACAATATCCTCGGCGGCGGCATGAGCAGCCGGCTGTTTCAGGAGATTCGTGAGAGCCGCGGGCTCGTCTACACGATCGCCTCCTATTCGGCCTCGTATCGTGAAGGGGGGCTGTTCGTCGTCTATGCGGCGATGAGTCCCGAAAACGCCCCGGAAGTCCTTCGGCTCACCGGCGACGAGATCGGACGGATGGGATCGTCACAGGATGACGCCGAACTGCATCGCGCCAAGGAGTCGCTCAAGGGCAGCATCATGCTCTCGCTGGAGAGTACCGGGAGTCGCATGAGCAAGCTCGGGCGCTCCGAGCTGTATTACGGTCGGCAGATCGACTTCGACGAGATCCTTGCACGGATCGACGCCGTGACGGCGGATGACGTATCAAGGATGGCCGGAGAAATCTTCACGCCTGACCAGGTCGCCATGGCTGCGATCGGTCCATTCGGCACGCAGGCAGCCTCACGGGCCGAGCTGGAGCGCACCTTCGCAGACTCATTGACCCGCTTGACGCCCAGAGCAGTCGCCGCATCGGCCGTCTGAGCCTGTCCGCCATCCGGGCAGTCCCGCCGAAACCAGAACGAGTCGATCCGCGGGAGTCCGGGCCGCCGACGTCGAACGCATTTCCACGATGGATCCAATTCGAGTCGCCGTGAGCGGCGCGGCCGGACGCATGGGGCGCGCGGCGATACGCACCCTGGCACGCGAATCCGACACCCGCGTGGTGGGCGCGCTCGGTCGCGAACACGCGGTGGGACGCGATGCCGGCGAGGTCGCCGGCGCCGGTCGCCTGGATGTGCCGATCGTGGCCGAGTTCGCCGCCCTGCTCGCGTCCGCGCCGGAGGTGCTGGTGGAGTTCGCGCCCGGCCGCACCGCCGCGGAGCACACGCGGGCGGCCCTGGAGGCCGGGATCCGACCCGTCGTCGGCAGCACGGGCCTGTCGCTGGAGGAGATCGGACGCCTGACCGAGCTGGCGGCGCAGCGCCGCGTCGGCGCGCTCGTCGCGCCGAACTTTGCTATCGGCGCCGTGCTGATGATGGAGTTCGCTCGGATGGCCGCGCCATACCTCCCGCATGTAGAGGTGATCGAGCTCCATCACGATCGCAAACGAGATGCGCCATCGGGGACGGCGCTCAAGACGGCGAGGCTGATCGCGGAGGCGCGAGGTGATCCGCCGGCGTCGCCTGTGGAGGAAGAGGAGATGGTTCCCGGGGCCCGTGGCGGCACGAGCGAGGGCGTGCGTGTCCATAGCATCCGGCTGCCGGGACTGGGGGCGCATCAAGAGGTGATCTTCGGCGGGCCCGGCCAGACGCTGCGGATCCGTCACGACTCGCTCAACGAGGAGTCGTTCATGCCCGGACTGCTGCTGGCGGTTCGCGGTGTGCGCAATCTGCAAGGACTGGTCTATGGCTTGGAACATCTGCTAGGATTGCGATAAATGCTCGTGGAGGTTACGTCGGTGTCATCCGGTCTGCACGTGGCCGTCGTCGGCGCCACAGGGATGGTCGGCGGCGCAATGGTGCGAATCCTCGAAGATCGCTCGTTTCCACTTGATGGGCTCCGGCTGTATGCCACCGCCCGCTCTGCCGGAAGGACGGTTCCATTTCGCGGAACCTCCGTCGTGATCGAGGAGACCGGTGATGGCCTGCTGAACGCCGATGTGGTCTTGTTTGCAGGCGGGGATGACGCCAGCCGGCGCTATGCGTGGTCCGTGGCTGAGCGCGGTGGGATCGCCATCGACAACTCGTCCACCTGGCGGCTCGATCCGCGTGTGCCACTGGTCGTGCCGGAAGTGAACGGCGAAGCGCTGCGGGATCATCAGGGCGTCGTTGCCAATCCAAACTGCTGCGCCGTGGCGCTGGTGATGGCCCTCAAGCCGCTCCACGACGCCGCCGGCATCCGCCGGTGCCATGTGGCGACGTATCAATCGGTCTCAGGCGGTGGGCTCGACAACATGCGTACGCTGCTGGACCAGAGTCGTCGGCTGCTCGAGGCCCCGGACGCCCTGGAGCGCGGCGATCTGGAAAAGATCGTAGCCGTCACGTCGGTCCCGTCGCCTCTGGCGTTCAACGTCCGCCCGCAGTGGAAATGGGACATCAGCGGGGACACTGAAGAAGAGGTGAAAATCGTCGCCGAGACGCGCAAGATGCTGGCAGCCGACATCCCGGTGAGCGTGACGACGATGCGCGTCCCTGTGCTGGTCGGGCATACCCTCGCGCTGCATCTGGAACTGGCGCGGGCGCTGGATCCGGTGGCGGCCCGGGAGATCCTTGGATCGGCTCCCGGGGTTGAGGTGGTGGACGATCCTGCCAATGACCGCGTGCCCACACCATTGCTCGCGGCCGGCCGTGATCCCGTCTTCGTGGGCCGGATCCGCCCCGACCGCTTCGATCCGCACGGCCTGCGGATGATCGTGGCCTCGGACAATCTTCGCAAGGGCGCGGCCTTGAACGCGGTGCAGATTGCCGAGCGCCTGTTGGCCGCGGGCATGCTCCCGGCTCGTCCACGGGCCGCGGTGCGCTAGGCAGACTCTCGAGAGGAGGAGTGAGGATGGCGCTCTTTGGTCACGTGGTCACCGCGATGGTGACGCCGTTCGATGCCGGCGGAGGAGTCGACTACGCAAAGGCGGGGACCCTGGCCAGGCGGCTGATCGAGAACGGCAACGACGGCTTGGTCATCGCCGGCACCACCGGGGAGTCGCCGACGCTCTCCGACGACGAGAAGATCCGTCTGTTTCGCACAGTCAAGGAAGCTGTCGGAGACCGTGGGAAGATCATTGCCGGGACCGGGACGTACGACACCGCCCACTCGATTCATCTCTCGAAGGAAGCGCATCGTGCGCGCGCCGATGGCCTGCTGCTGGTCAATCCCTACTACAACAGGCCCTCGCAGGATGGCCTGTACGCGCACTTCCGGACTATCGCCGAAAGCACGCCGCTGCCGGTCATGCTCTACAATATCCCCGGCCGCACCGGGGTGAATTGCACACCAGAGACGATCGCACGGCTCGCCGAGGTCCCCAATATCATCGCCGTGAAGGAGGCGGCGGGCAGTCTCGATCAGGTCTCGGAGATTCGTGTGCGCACGCCGGACCCGTTTCTCATCTACAGCGGTGATGACAGCCTGACACTGCCCAAGCTGGCAGTGGGCGCGATCGGAGTGGTCAGCGTCGCCGGGAACCTGGCGAGCCGCCCGATCCAGGACATGATTCGGGCCTTCTTTGCCGGGCGCGTAGCGGACGCGCTGCGCATGCACCGCCGGTTGTGGCCCCTATTCAAGGTGCTGTTCATCACCACCAACCCGGTGCCGGTGAAGGCGGCGATGCGGCTGTCCGGCTTCGATTGCGGACGGGTCCGCCTGCCGCTGGTCGACGCCACTCCGAAGGAGGAGGAGCAGATAGCCTCGGTGCTCCAGGCGCTCAACCTGGTCCCCACGCCGGCGTAGCGAGGCGCCGCGGACCGGCGCCGTTGTGTGAGGAACGTCACGGGGGTCGACTGCGGGAGGACAATTGACGACCCTCCCGAACAGACGTACGATACGTGCGGAGCACGCACCGTGACAGCGACCGGCCACTTCAACGCAGCAGACGCAGGAGCGCCATCGTGCTCGACCTCGTTGTCCTGGGGATCGTCCAGGGGCTAACCGAGTTCCTCCCGGTCAGCAGCACGGCCCACCTGCTCTTCGTCGAGCATTATCTCGGCATTCCACGCCCCGGCCTCGTGCTTGAGGCCATCCTGCACCTTGGGACCGCCGTCGCGGCGACGGTCATGTTCTGGCCCGACGTGATCCGGATCCTGCGCTCCGGCCGCCAGGCGCTGGCGCGGTTGGTCTCATCCGGAGCCAGACCGCCTGATCCCTCACCTGATCCCTATGGACGAATGGCGATCACGATCGTGGTGGCTACCCTGGTCACCGGTGTGCTCGGGCTGGCATTTGCCGGGCCGCTGGAGCGCATGTTCGAGTCGGTTCGCGGTACGGCCTTCCAGCTCATCATCACGGGCGTGATTCTCCTGGCGCACCAGGAACGGGGCGTCAGGACGGCCGCAGACCTCACAGTGGGCGATGGACTGGTGCTGGGCATCGCGCAGGCCGCCGCGATCGTGCCGGGGATCTCGCGGTCCGGCACCACGATCGTGGGCGGGCTCGGGTTGGGTTTGAAGCGCATTGAGGCCGCGCGGATTTCGTTCCTGATGTCCATTCCTGCGATTCTTGGCGCCGGCGCCTTCGTGCTCAAGGATGCGGGCGAGGCGGCGCGCCTGGGCTACACACCGCTGCAGCTCGTCGTAGGCGGGGCAGTCGCAGGCCTCTTCGGGGCGCTTTCGATCGTCTGGCTGCTCGGTGTCGTGCGGCGCCAGCGGCTGATCGTCTTCAGCGTCTACTGCTGGCTCGCCGGTGCGCTTGTGCTGGTGACCACACGGTAGGGCAATCCATGAGACGGCGACGCGAACGCGCTCGACAGATTCGCAATCGGACCGCAGCGGCAGGTCTCGCGTTGGCGCTGGGAGCGCTGTTGCTTGGGCTCTCTCATCTTCCCGGCGCCACCGGCGTCCCGGTGCTACTCGCGCACTGGCAGCGCCGGCTGCTCGGTGTGGCCGCGCCTGCGCTGCCGATCTACATCTTTCTGGCCGGGCTCGTGCTGGTGGCCGCCGGCGACCGGGCGCGGTTCAGCCGGCGCGTGACCGGCATCCTTCTGGGCAGTTTGACCGCGTTGATCCTCGTGCACGCCTACCTGTCCGCGGGAGACCCCTTGAAGCTCGGAACGGCTGGCGCGGGCACCGGTCTGGTCGGGGGCTCGCTGGCATGGCTTATTGTCCGGACGCTTGGGACGACCGGGCTGTGGGTCGCGATCGGTGTGATGGCGCTGGCCAGCACCGCGTTGATCACTGGTCTCACCATGGCATCTGTGGGCGCTGGCCTTCGGGCTGCGTCCCTGTCGATGGTGTGGGTGGTCGTGGTGATCGCACGTCTGCTGGGCGCTCTTGGTCGGTTGATCGTGATGGTCTCGCTGCGGCTATGGACCGCAGCCGCGCGTGCTGCCGTGCGCGCCATGCGAGCGGCGTGGGCGGCGCTAGGCCAGATCGCGACCGGTGGTGTCGCCTGGGTCGTCCACCTGCTGGTGAAGACGCGGCACGCATTGCTGCAGCGCCAGGCAGCGAGCGAGCCGATACCGGCTCCGGCCGGTCCACCCCTGGACCTGGTGACGACCGCGTCCAGTCGCGCAGAGTCTTCGTCAGCGGCAGGCGCCACCGGCAACGCTGGGGTCGACGGTGAGTCTGACACCTCGTCGCTAGACTCCAGATCACCGGAGCCCGGGGTCCGTGACCCCGAGGGTCTGGCGGCTGCCGCTGCGGCCAGGCTCCAGGACCGCCGGCGCGCGCGACGGCCGGCACAGAAGCCGGGCTCAGACGATGCACAGGAGCGTCTCGACTTCTCCGCGGTCGAGTATCGTCTGCCGCCGCTGGCCACGCTCGGCGACACCAACGCGGCCCGCGGAAAGACCCGAGTCGATCCGGCCGACACGGCACGCGCCCTGGAGCAGACGCTCGAGAGCTTCGGCGTGAAGGTCAAGGTCGTGCATTGGGAAGTCGGCCCAGTGGTCACGCGCTTCGAGATCCAACCCGAGCCGGGGGTGAAGGTGCAGAAGATCACGAGCCTGACGAACGATATCGCGTTGAACCTGGCCGCACAGAGCGTCCGTATCGAAGCGCCGATTCCCGGTAAGTCGGCGGTGGGCATCGAGCTGCCAAATCAGAAGGCCAGCCTGGTGCACCTGCGCGAGATCCTGACCGCTGAGGTCTTCCAGAAGGCCACCTCGCCACTCGTCGTGGCGATCGGCAAGGATATCGCGGGCCACCCCATCGTGGCCGACCTCACCGAAATGCCCCACGTGCTGATCGCCGGGGCGACGGGATCGGGGAAGTCGGTGATGTTGAACGCCATGATCGCCAGCATGCTGTTTCGCAGCACGCCGCGGCAGGTGCGGCTCGTGATGATCGATCCCAAGCGCGTTGAGCTGACCGACTACAATGACATTCCACACCTGCTGACGCCGGTCGTGACCAATCCTCGTCAGGCAGCGAGCGTGTTGAAGGACATGTTGCGCGTCATGGAGCAGCGGTTCGAGCTCTTCGCACAGGCAGGCGCGCGCAACATCCAGAGTTACAACCAACTCCCCGATGTCGAGCCGCTCTACTACATCGTGATCATCATCGACGAGCTGGCCGACCTGATGATGATCGCCCCGGCCGACTTCGAAGACATCATCTGCCGTCTGGCCCAGATGACCCGCGCGACGGGCATTCACCTGGTCCTCGCCACCCAGCGTCCCTCTGTGGATGTCATCACCGGGCTCATCAAGGCCAACATTCCCTCGAGGCTGGCGTTCGCCGTCAGCAGCCAGGTCGACAGCCGGACGATCCTGGACGCGACAGGTGCGGAGAAGCTGCTCGGCCGCGGGGATATGCTGTTCCTGCCGCTGGGCGCCTCACGGGCGATCCGGGCGCAGGGCGCATACATCGCCGACGATGAGATCCGCGCGGTCGTCGAATGGTGGCGGCGGCAGGGGATGCCCGTCTACGATCAGCAGCTCGTCCAGGCGCAGCAGGCCGCGAGCACCGAGGAGAGCACCGACGGCGAGCGGCTCATTGAAGCGGCCCGTCTGATTGTCCGGTCGGGGTACGGCTCGGTCTCGCTGCTGCAGCGGAAGATGCGCATCGGTTACGTGACCGCCGCTCGGCTGATCGACGAACTCGAGGCCCGGGGCATCGTGGGGCCGGTGCAGGGCAGTAATCCCCGTGAGGTGCTGATCGGCCTGGAAGATCTCGAGCGCATGCTGCGCGCCCGATCAGCGGCGAAGAAGGGATAGCGCGGCGTCACATCGAGAACCTCCCGCCGGTGTGTCGCCGTGCCGATAGGAGCGACGGGAGTGGAAAGGTGTCGGTGCGCTCCCCACGAAACCTATGTCCACGGCTTCCCAGTACAGACCGGCTCGACCGGTCATCATTTAAGGAGGTGGACGCATGGCTAGACTCCTCCGCCTGGCCACGGGGATGTGTGCCGTTGTTCTCGTCGTGGCGCTGACGGCATCCGGCCCGTCGGCGATCGCGCAGATGAAGAAGATGCAGGTCGGCATGGTCTACGATGTCGGCGGCCGCGGAGACCTGTCGTTCAATGACATGGCCTATGCGGGTCTGTCCCGCGCTCAGAAAGACTTCGCAGGCAAGGTCGACGTCAAGGATCTGGAGCCCACAGCCGGTGGCGAGAATCGCGAAGAGCTGTTACGGCTCCTTGCAGGCGAGAAGTACGATCTCATCTTCGGGATCGGGTTCCTGTTCACGGACAGCATCACACGGGTGGCCAAGGCCTTCCGGACCGTCAAGTTCGGGATCGTTGACGGGTTCATCGACAAGGAGCCGAACGTGGCGAGCCTCCTGTTCAGCGAGCATGAAGGCTCGTTCCTGGTCGGCGCGGCGGCCGCCCTCAAGTCCACGACCGGCAAGATCGGGTTTGTCGGGGGGATGAAGATCCCGCTCATCGAGAAATTCGAAGCAGGGTTTATCGCGGGCGCGAAGTACGTCAAGCCCTCGATCGAGGTCTACTCGGATTACGCGGGCACCACCGGCGAGGCGTTTCGCGATCCTGTCAAGGGTAAGGAACTCTCGACGGCCCAGTACGATCGGGGGGCGGATGTCATCTACCACGCCTCGGGTGGCACCGGCATTGGCGTCTTCGAGGCCGCGGTCGCCAAGAAGAGGTGGGTGATCGGCGTGGACGCCGATCAGTCGCTGACGGCCAAGCCCGACCAGCGCGCGCAGATCCTCACCAGCATGATGAAGCGTGTCGATGTCGCCGTGTACACGACAATCAAGGATGTGGTTGCCGGGAAGTTCAAGCCGGGAGCGCGGACGTTCGGCCTCAAGGAGGGCGGCGTCGGGTACGCTGTCAACCAGTACAATCGCGCGCACATGAAGGATATCATCCCGCGCCTGGAGGCGCTGAAGAAGAGCATCATCGCGGGCAAGATCAAGGTTCCGTCTGATCGGAAGCAGCTCGAGGCCTTCATCAAGACCCTCAAATAACATGACCCGCGGGGGCGGCGATGAGCCGCCCCCGCCCCGTTCATGACCGCCGTCGGCGAGCTGACCCGGATCACGAAGCGGTTTCCCGGCGTCGTGGCCAACGATCGCGTTTCGCTGGCAATCGCTCCTGGGGAGATTCATGCCCTGGTGGGCGAGAACGGCGCAGGCAAGTCTACGCTGATGAAGATCCTCTACGGGCTGTACCGTCCGGATGAGGGCTCGATCGCCATGCGCGGCGTTCCAGTGGTGCTTGACAGTCCACGCACGGCGATCGCGCTGGGGATCGGCATGGTCCATCAGCACTTCATGCTGATCCCACGGTTCTCGGTCGCCGAGAACGTGATCCTCGGCTCCGAGCCCGCGCAGGCCGGCCGGCTGGATCTCGCTCAGGCCCGAGCCCGCATCGCCGTGCTGGCGGACCAGTACGGCCTGGCGGTCGATCCGGCGGCAGAAGTGGCCGGTCTGTCGGTCGGCGAGCAGCAGCGCGTGGAGATTATCAAGGTGCTCTACCGCGGCGCCGAGGTCCTGATCCTCGACGAACCCACAGCAGTGCTGACCCCGCAGGAGGTCGACGACCTCTTCGCCAATCTTCGGCGGCTTCGCGCCGAGGGCAAGACGATTGTCTTCATCAGTCACATTCTGGAAGAAGTCCTGGCAATCGCCGATCGGATCACCGTGCTCCGCGCTGGCCGCGTCGCGGGCACACTCGCCGCGCGCGATGCCACCAAGGCGCAGATCGCCGAGATGATGGTGGGCCGGCCCGTCCTGATGGATCTCGCGGTTCCGGACAGCACGCCCGACACCTTTCAGCTTCAGGTGAAGGACGCGGTCGTGATGGGATCGCGCGGCCGACCGGCGGTGCGCGGCATCTCCTTTGCGGTTCGAGGTGGAGAGATCTACGGGATCGCCGGGGTCGAGGGGAACGGGCAGTCGGAACTCATCGAGGCGCTCGTCGGCCTGCGGCCGCTCGTCGCAGGCCGCCTGCTCGTCAAGGGTGAGGACGTCACGCACGCCGGCGCCCGCAGGATCCGGCTGCTCGGTGTCGCGCACATTCCAGAGGACCGCCACCGCCGCGGGCTGGTTCTGCCGATGGAGGTCTGGGAGAATCTCATCCTCGGCCACCAGATGCGGCCACAGTTCGGGCGCGGGGCCGTCCTCGATCGGGCCGCGATCACCCGGTTCGCCGAAGACCGGATCGCCCGCTTCGACGTGCGCCCCCCGATGATGGGAACGCTGACGCTGGCGCTGTCGGGCGGCAACCAGCAGAAAGTGGTCATCGCCCGTGAGTTCGGGTTCACACCCTCCGTGCTTGTCGCGGCGCAGCCGACGCGAGGCCTCGACATCGGCGCGACGGAGTTTGTCCGGCGGCAGATTCTCGCCGCACGATCGACTGGAATGGCCGTCGTCCTGGTCTCTGCCATGCTTGACGAAGTCCTCTCGCTGGCGGACCGCGTCGCCATCATCCACGCCGGGCAGATTGTCGCTGAATGCCCGCGCGGGACGGCCACCCCGCGCGAGATTGGATTGTATATGACCGGGGCCCGCCGGACCGAGGGGCGCACCGCATGAGCGCGCGTGTGCGCGTCGGGCTGCTCCAACTGCTCGCACCGCTCCTGGCCATCGGGTTCGGCGCGCTCGTCGCATCGGGGATCATCCTGGCGATCGGCAAGGACCCGATCGACGTGTACGGCCTGATGCTGCGGTTCAGTTTCACGCGGGCCGACAGCGTCGCGGCGATCTTGTTCAAAGCGACGCCGTTGGTCTTCGCGGGCCTGGCCGTCGCGTTGTCGTTTCGCGCCGGCGTGTGGAACATCGGTGTCGAGGGCCAGTACTACATCGGCGCCTTTGCCGCCGCCCTTGTGGGGTTCGCCATCCCGGGCCTGCCGGCGGTCATCCATCTGCCGCTGGCCGTGCTCGCGGGAGCGGCCGGGGGAGCGTTGTGGGCCCTGGTGCCGATTGCCCTGAAGCTTCGGCGCGGGGCCCATGAGGTCATCACGACGATCATGATGAACTATATCGCGGGCGCCGTCGTCTTGTACCTGCTCGCGGATGTCTTTCGCGATCCCAGCCAGGTCGGGACGCCGCGCGTGCGCACCCCCCTGTTCCCGGATAGCGCGCGCGTGCCCCTGCTGGGACCAGTGCTCCTGAAGTTCGGACTCGGCATCCCCGAACACTCGGCGTTGAACTGGTTCCTGGCGCTGGGTCTGCTCCTGTGCGTCGTTGCGGCCTATCTGCTCGTCCGCACACGGTTTGGCTATGAAGTGCGTGCGGTGGCGCTGAATCCCGATGCAGCGGAGGCGGCAGGCATCAGCCTTGCCAGGATTCAGTTCATCATGTTCATGGCCAGCGGCGCCGTCGCCGGGCTGGTGGGACTGTCCGACATCCTCGGATTCTTCGGCTACTTCGACATCGACTTTCCCAAAGGCCTCGGCTTCGCAGGCATCTCCGTTGCGCTGCTGGCGAGGAACCACCCGCTCGGGGTCATCCCGGCGGCGCTGCTCTTCGCGTTTCTCGATCGGGGCGCACAGGGCGTGCAGGTGTTCGCCAGCGTTCCCCGCGAGGTCATCACCATCCTGCAGGCCGTGATCATCCTCGCCATTGTGGTGGGCTACGAGCTGCTCACGCGCTACGTGCGGGTGCAGCGCAAGCGCGAGGCCGAGCGAGCCCTGGCTGAGCCCGCGGTCGCGGCCGCCACGGAAGGAGGCTAGCCCATCGACCTGCTGGTGTCGCTGGTCAATCTGGCCCTGCTGGCCTCGGCGATACGTCTCACAGTCCCGATTCTGCTGACGGCTCTGGGCGCCGTCTTCTCGGAGCGCGGGGGCGTGTTCAACATCGGGCTGGAAGGCACCATGATCATCGGGACCTTCGTTGGGGCAGCGGCGACCTACCTCGTCGGCCAGACGCTGCAGGCGCCTGGAGCTACACTAGCAACGATGCCGGCTGTTGCGCCTGCAGTCGGGATGCTCGCCGCCATGGCCGCGGGCGTGCTCTTCTCGCTGATCCATGCCGTCCTCACCGTGACGTTTCGTGTCGATCAGCTCCTCAGCGGCGTCGCCCTGAATCTTCTGGCTGTCGGACTCGCGCGGTTTCTGAACATCCTCTTCTTTGGCGTGGCGACGCAGTCACCGGGGGTCCGCGGGTTTACACCGTGGAGCATCCCCGGGTTGAGGGACGTGCCGGTCCTGGCCCCGGTCGCCACGGGCATCTCCCCGGTGATCCCGATCGCGGTAGGGCTGGTCGTGCTCGGCCACTGGGTGCTCCTGCGAACCGTGTTCGGTTTGCGGCTCCGCGCCGTCGGCGAGCACCCGCATGCCGCCGATTCGCTCGGCATCAACGTGCAGCGCCTGCGCTATACCGGCGTCCTGATCAGCGGCGCGCTGGCCGGGCTGGCAGGCGGATACCTCTCGATCGAGCAGGGTCGCGGGTATCTCGAGGGCATGACGCAGGGCCGAGGGTTCATCGCGCTCGCCGCGATGATCTTCGGCAACTGGTGGCCGCTCGGCGCGCTCGGCGCTTCGGCGCTGTTCGGCTACTTCGATGCCTTGAGCCTGCGCGTCGTGCAGACGGGCATTCCGTATCAGTTCATCACCGTCCTGCCCCACATCGCGACCATCCTCATCCTTGCCGGCTTCGTGCGGCGCGCAGTGCCGCCGGCGGCCGACGGCATCCCCTACACGAAAGAGGAAGCATAGAGGCCCCGATGAACCGGGCGCATATCGTGGTAGTCGGCGGTGCGCTGGTCGATGTGCGCGCCACGACACGGGCCCGGTGGAAGCCCGGCCAGTCACTGCCGGGTCGGGCGCGGCTTCTCGCCGGCGGGGCGGGACGCAACGTTGCGGTTGATCTTGCGCGGCTTGGGCATCGGGTGACACTGCTGACGGCCGTGGGCGACGACGCCCTCGGCGAATGGGTGCTCGCGGTCACTGCCGAGGCCGGAGTGGATGTGAGACACGCCGCGCGCCGGCAGGGGCACACCGGTCTGTTCGTGGCCGTCGGGCCGGAGGGTGGGGAGCCGTGGTGCGTCGCGGACGCCCGTCCGGTTGAAGTCCTGTCTCCCGCTGATCTCGATCCCTGGCGCGAGACGATCGCTGAGGCATCCGTCGTGGTGAGCGACGCGAACCTGCTGGAACCGACCCATCAGGCCCTGGCTGCGATCGCATTAGACGTCGCTCGCGTGCTGCTTGCCGTGTCCGTTGACAAGGCGCCCAGGTTGCGGGGCGTCCTGCAGGGCGCGTCCCTGGTCGCCTGCAACCGCGCCGAGGCCCTCGCGCTGACTGGGTTGCCCCCGACGTTGAGCTGGCAGGCGCTGGGGACCGCGTTGCTGACCGAAGGCGTTGAGCGAGTTGTGCTGACGCACGAGCGTGGAGGAGTCGGCATCGTGACAGGCGAGGAAGCCGTCTCCTCGCCGGCGCTCGATGTCCCTGTCGTCGACGCGAGCGGCGCGGGCGATGCGGTTGCGGCGATCGCCGTCCATGCGCTCTTGGCCGGGATGAGTCCGGATGGGACCGCCGCCCTGGCCGCGGCGGCGGCGGCGCTGGTCGTGCAGTCTGAAGACAACACTCCGACTGGCCTCGGGGCCGTGCTGCGCTCATGATCGCGGGACCGTCGCACTGGCTGCACGTGAGGGCCGATGTCGGCGCGGCCCTTCAGGCAGGCCACCCGGTCGTTGCGCTCGAGAGCGCGGTTTTCTCGCACGGCCTGCCGCCCGAAGCCTCGCGTCGTCTGGCGGTGCGTCTCCAAGGCATCATGCAGGAAGGTGGTGTCACCTCGGCGCTGGTCGCCCTAAAAGACGGGCGCGCCGAGGTCGGCGCGAGCCTCGGCGACCTCGACTTCCTGTTTGCGCCAGGGGTGCTAAAGGTCGCGGAACGAGATCTGGCATTTGCGGTGGCGCAGGGCCGCTGCGGGGGCACGACGGTGTCCGGGACACTCGCCGTCGCCCACGCCGCAGGTCTTCGGATCATGACCACCGGCGGGATCGGTGGTGTTCACCTTGATGCGGGGGCGACGGGTGACATCTCGGCCGATCTTGCGGCGTTGAGCCGGCATCCCCTGGTGGTGATCTGCGCTGGTGCCAAGGCGTTCTGCGATGCCCGACGAACCGCCGAGGCGCTCGACTCGCTTGGGATCACGATCGTGGGCTACCGGACCGACACCCTGCCGGCGTTTCTCGCGCGATCAAGCGGAGTGCCGGTTGCACATCGGGTGGAGCGGGCAGGGGAAGTCGCTGCGATTGCCCAGGCGAAGTCCCGGATGCGAGACCGCAGTGCGCTGCTCGTCGTGCAACCGCCTCCGGTGGACGCAGCGCTCGATGAAGGCGACCTCGATGAGGCGGTGTCTGCCGCCCTCCATAGGGCGCGTCGTGCCGCCGTCAGCGGCGCCGATGTCACCCCGTTTCTTCTCAAGGCCCTGGCAGATGTTACGAACGGGCGATCGCTGGCGGCGAATCTTGCGGTGCTCGAGGAGAACGCCCGTCTGGCTGCTGCGGTGGCATCAGCCATGATGGCGCTGGAGCGCGTTGGCGGCGCCACCGGGCAGAGCTAGTATCTCTAGCAGGAGCCGCTCCAGAGGGAAACTCCGCCGGTATGCGGAACATCGACCGCATGACGACCAGATCCTCCGGTCGAGGTCGGGCCGATACTTCCGGCATCGGGCACACCCTGCGGATCACGCGGACTGAACGGGGTCTCTCGCTTGCCGATCTTCAGGCCCGAACGAAAGTCCGCGCAAGGTACCTTTCCGCCCTCGAGGACGAACGGTTTGAGGACCTGCCGCCGTACCCATTCGCGAGAGGGTTCCTACACACGATGGCGATGGAACTGGGCCTGGATCCCGAACCGCTCACCCAGCGTCTTGCCGCAGCCATGTCCGGCGCCGAGGATTCATCCGTCCAGAACTGGCGCCGTCTCGATGCCGCCATCGTCCCCGGGATTCTACCGTCCCGCCGCCGCCGCCTCGCCGTCTCAGCCGGCGTCGCGATCATCGTCATCGGCGGCGGCCTGGCGATCTACTTCGCGCAGCAGCTCCGTGAATTCAGCCAGCCGCCTCCGGCTGCCACGCCCCAGAGTAGCGCCGAGACTCCAGGACCTCAGGCGAATCCAGGAGCGCAGGAGAGGGCGGCCGTGCCATCGCCCCCTGGTGAACCGGGTACACAGCCCGCCACGCAGCCGGACGTCAGTCCTGCGCCAGCAGGCACTGCGGTCCCAGGTGCTGCGGATCTGACGGCTGCCCCGGGCACCTCCCCCGACCAGGCAGCGGACGGCGTCACGCTGGACCTCCAGGCCTCAGGCAGATCGTGGCTGCGCGTGGTCGGGGACAACCAGCCGGTGTTCGAAGGGTTTGTCAGTGCCGGCGAATCACGCCGGTGGCAGAGCCGAACGTCGATGTCGATTCGCGTGGGCAATGCCGGAGCCGTCGCCCTCGTAGTGAATGGAAGATCCATCGGCGTCCTCGGCCAGCCAGGAGAGGTCGTGAACCGAACATTCCCGAAGGATGAGAGCCGCTGAGCCCCGATGCGCGCTGAGATCATTTCGGTCGGCACCGAGCTGCTCCTCGGGCAGATCACCGATACGAACGCCACATTCCTGGCCCGACTGCTTGCAGCACACGGAGTGGATGTGCTGTTCAAGCAGACGGTCGGCGACAATCTTGAACGCGTCCGTGCCACTGTCCGGCTCGCGCTGGACCGATCCGATCTCGTGGTGATGACCGGAGGGCTCGGGCCAACCGAAGACGACCTGACGGCCGAGGCGGTCGCACTTGCGGCCGGAGTTCCTGTGGTCTACGACCAGGTTGTTGCAGATACCATCGCGGCGTTGTTCGAACGTCGCGGCCGTAAGGCTCCGGAGTCGATCTTCAGGCAGGCGCGGATCCCACGCGGGGCCCAGGTGATCCCGAATCGACGCGGCACCGCGCCAGGACTCATCGTGCGAGTGGAGTCTCGGACGGTCTTCCTGTTTCCCGGCGTACCCCACGAGATGGAGGGACTGGTCGCCGATGGGCTGGTCCCCTGGCTGCGCGCGAGCGCCGGGGATCAGGTGATCAGTTCGCGGGTGCTGCGCATCGCGGGCCTGGGAGAATCCATGGTTGAGGAGCGAATCCGGGACCTCATCCACGAGACCAACCCCACGGTGGCGCCCCTGGCCAAGACCGGTGAGGTGCACCTGCGCATTACCGCAAAGGGCCGGCCAACGGACGTGCCTGCGATGATTGACCGTGTCGAAACCGGCCTGCGCGCACGGCTCGGTGACGCCATCTTTGGAGTGGATGACAATACGCTGCATGAGATGACAGCGCGCCTCCTGCTCGAGCGCCGGGTCACCTTGGCCGTCGCGGAATCGTGCACCGGAGGATTGGTCGCGTCACGCCTCACCGAGGTCCCTGGGAGCTCGGCGTTCCTGCTGGCCGGGTTCGTGACGTATAGCAACGAGGCGAAGACGCGCGATCTGGGTGTCCCTGAGGAATTGATCGTGCGTCACGGTGCCGTGAGCGGTCCGGTGGCCGAGGCCATGGCGGCAGGCGTCCGGCAACGTACCGGTGCGCACCTGGGCGTTGCTATTACCGGCATTGCGGGACCGGACGGCGCAACAGCATACAAACCGGTCGGACTGGTCTACCTGACCATCTCCACGACTGCGGGCGCGCGCACGGAGGAGGTGCGCTTCGGCGAAGAGCCTGGTCGCGCCGGCGTTCGCCATCTGGCTGCGCAGGCGGCACTCAACCTGATTCGCCTCACCCTGCTGCGGTCGTGACTCTGCACCGGACATTCATCTCGGTGGAATTGAGCGAAGAGAACAGGCGCCAGACCGCCGGTCTCCAGGAACAGATGCGTGCCGGAGGAGCGCGCCTCCGATGGGTCAGACCGCCCAACCTGCACTTCACCTTGCGGTTCCTGGGGGAGATCCCGGCCGCTCAGGTGGCTCGCGCCGTCATCGCCACCAAGGAAGCCCTGCGGACGAGTCCGCCGTTCTCGGTGACAATCGCCGGACTGGGCGCCTTCCCCAGCCTTGAGAGGCCTCAAGTGATCTGGGTTGGAACCGGGGAGGGGGCCGAGGCGCTCGAGCGACTTGCCGGCGACCTGAACTCCGCCCTGGCGAGGGAGCGGTTTCCGCCTGACCCCAGGCGCTTTCGACCCCATCTCACACTGGGACGGACCCGGGACGACCGGCAGTGGGGGGATCTGGTGCGGGTGCTGCAGCGGTTTCGTGACGTACCGATTGGCACGCAGCCCGTCGCCGTTGTCACGGTGATGGAAAGCCGGCTTTCTGTTAATGGCCCGGTCTACGCTGTGAGGGAGCAGGTTCTGCTAGGCCACGGGTTGAACTCCTAGTACGGCCAGGACCTATATATAGTTCATCGGCAGGTTTTCGGAATTTTACGCGGTTGACAAGCGAACATTTGTTTGGTATCTTCGGGCTATCGCTGGACCATCCAGGAGGTCGGGGAGATGACAACGGAGCGTCAGCGGGCGCTGGATCTGGCTCTTTCCCAGATCGAGAAGCAGTTCGGCAAGGGATCGATCATGAAGCTTGGGGAGGCCAGCGCCAGGCTTCAGGTCGAGGTCATCCCGACTGGTGCGCTGGGCCTCGACCTGGCGCTTGGTGTGGGAGGGGTCCCGCGGGGCCGGGTGGTCGAGATCTACGGGCCTGAGGCCTCGGGCAAGACGACCCTGGGCTACCATATCATTGCTGAGGCGCAGCGAGAAGGCGGTGTGGCGGCCTTCATTGACGCCGAGCACGCGCTCGATCCTACGTATGCGAGAGCCGTCGGTGTCGATATCGACAACCTTCTCCTCTCGCAGCCAGACAGCGGCGAGCAGGCCCTCGAGATCGCCGAGACGCTTGTGCGCAGCGGCGCCATCGACGTCGTGGTCGTCGACTCGGTGGCCGCGCTGGTGCCGCGCGCCGAACTCGAGGGTGAGATGGGTGAAGCCCACATGGGGCTGCAGGCGCGCCTGATGTCGCAGGCCCTGCGGAAGCTCGTGGGGACGATCAGCAAGTCCCATACGACGGTCATCTTCATTAATCAGATTCGTGAAAAGATCGGGGTCATGTTCGGCTGCTTCCACTACAACGCCCGCGTGTTGCTGGCTGACGGACGTACGGAAAAGATCGGTAAGATCGTCAATCAACGGATGCCGGTTGAAGTGTTGAGCTACGATCCCACGACAGGGATGGTGCAGCCACGCCCGGTCGTCAACTGGTTCGATAACGGCGTGGCCGATCACTTCCTTCAGTTCGAGGTGGAGGGAGGACCATCTGGACGACGGCATTTCGCTGTCACGCCTAACCATCTCATCTTTACACCTCGTGGCGAGATGCCTGCCGGCGAACTGCGCGAAGGCGACGAGGTGCTCGCTCTCGTCGAAGATTACCGCGTGACGGACGACCAGCTTCAGACGCTCCTGGGTGGGGCGTTGGGCGACGGTTCATTGCGCCGGGTCGGGACGCATGACGCTTCTTTCCGCATCGGTCACAGTAGAGACCAGGAGGCATACATGCGCTGGAAGCACTTGGCGCTCGAACCATTCTCACGGAGCATCGGGCCTGTGGGGCGTGGCCTCGGTTTTGACACGCTGGCCTTCCCGACCCTTGGAGACCTTCGAACGCAGCTCTATGACAAGGAGAGAGGTCGGACTGTCACCTCACTGGTGCTTGAGCGGATCGACGCGCGCGGGCTGGCCGTCTGGTATGGCGACGACGGCTCCTTCGCGGGGCACTTCGAACGTTGGGGGCACGGCAAGGCCGTGCTCTACAACAAATCCCTCACCCGGGATGCCCGGACACGCGTAGCCGCGATGTTTGAACGCCTCGGTATTGGCACGCCACGGGACGACGGCCGGGGGTTCTGGTTCAGTGCCGATCAGACGACGCGGCTGCACCAGCTCATTGCCCCCTACCTGCATCCCTCACTGGAGTACAAGCTTCACCCCACTCTGCGCGGTCGCTTCAACTGGCAGGCGGATCTTTCGGATGCGCACCTGAACGGTACCCGGCTTTCCGCTCGTCGCTACCTTCGAGCAGTTCCCACGCGGATCGCCAGGATCTACGTCAAGCCGCCGACCCAGTCCATGCATCGATTCGATCTTCAGGTGGAGGGGGATCATACCTACTTTGTTGACGGCGTCGCCGTCCACAACTCGCCAGAGACGACGACGGGCGGCCGGGCACTGAAGTTCTACGCCTCGGTACGTATGGAAATTCGCAAGACCGAGAACCTCAAGAGCGGCGATGAAGTAAAGGGCATGCGCGCCCGTGTGAAGGTGGTGAAGAACAAACTGGCCCCGCCCTTCCGGGACGCTGAGGTCGATATCCTCTACGGTCATGGGATTTCGCGTACCGGCAGCATTCTGGATGTCGGAACCGCCCTGGGATTGATCTCGCGGTCTGGGACCTGGTTCGCCTATGGCGATCTCCGCCTGGGTCAAGGGCGTGACAACGCGCGAGAGTTCCTCGACAATAACCCGGAAGTGACGCGGGAGATCGAGCGCCGTGTGCGCGAGGCCCGTGGACTCGCGCGTCCGCGGGAGGGCACAGCCGAGGCCGTGGCACCCCCCGAAGCAGCGGCGCCTCCCGAGTCCGCGGCGCGCCCTGAGCCCGCGGCGCGCCAGCCCGTGCGGGCTCGGGGGTAAACATCACCGAGCGATTGGATTGCTGAGGGGGCGGAGGTGAGTGCAAGGCAGTGCGGGTGACGAAGACTCTGGACAGGGTATCCGAAGGACCGGAAACCTACTTTGCCAAGTCTCACGGTACGCCCATGGTCTTGCAAGGGGATGCGTACGACCTAATGCGCACCATCCCACCTCAGATCGTTGACCTCATTATCACAAGTCCACCCTACTGGGGGCACCGCTCCTACGATCAGGAACACAACTGGAACATCCCGAAGGAATGGAAGAGCTCGCAGGGTGCATACTCCAGCGTCCCCTCATACGATTGGTATAGAAAGCACGGGGGCGTCCTTGGCCTAGAGCCTTTTCCTGAGTGGTATGTTCACCACGTTGCGGAGATCCTGGAACAGGCCAAGATGTGTCTCAAGCCCACAGGCAGTATGTGGATCAATCTAGGTGACACGTACTTCGCAAGGTGGTCTAGCATCAGAGAGAGGGGACGCCAAGGGCTGGGGGACAAAGAGCGAAAACGCCGTCGAACGCCGATGGGGGGATATAGACAAGAGAAGCAACTGCTAATGGTGCCCGCACGGTTCGCGATCGCCATGCAGGAGAGAGGGTGGATACTTCGCAATGACATGATTTGGTACAAACCGAATGTGCCACCCAGGCCGGAAGCAGATAGGTTGCGGCTCTCTCATGAGCATTTCTTCCACTTCGTCAAGAGGCCCAAGGTTGGACGGGCTAAATACTACTACGATCTGCGATATGTCGAACCCGGTGCAAGAGACGTTGTCACGTGCCATGTGAGGGCTGGTCAAAATGGGCATTCCGCGACTTTTCCTGAGGATCTTGTGAAGCCGCGCATCATGAGTTCGTGTCCGCCCGGTGGGTTGGTGGTGGACCCCTTCTGCGGGACGGGTCGCGCTCTGCTAGTTGCAGCGGAGAACGGTCGGCGTGCTGTGGGCTTCGAGATTTCTGCTACTTATGTGGGAGCGGCAAAGGAGTTATGCATGGCCGAACATCGATATCATGCCGTCCCCCACAGCTGATAAGGAGAGTTCAACGGGTCGCGGCAACTACGTAAGCGAGTGGTTCGGGCATAGAGTTTACCCCACCGTCGTCACGACGGTCCGGAGTCTCCAAGACCAACGGGCGAAGCGGTGCCCGTTTCTTTCCGCTGCGCTACGCGAGGACCGATCCTGCATTAAACCACCAGCCTCGAGTGGGATTTGCACAATCAATAGCTCCAGCAACGGGCCCAGGCAGGACTGGCTAGTGTGTCCCTATCGCGCTCTGGACCAGACCCTACTGGAAAGCGCCATACGGTACTTGTTCGGGGTCCATAAACCCCGGCCGATACTGGTTACGCCCGCCCCCACGCTATCCAAGAAGACCGTTCGGAGGGAACTTGGGCGCTCGATCTCCTCAGGCACGCGAGGCTTCGTCTTCCTGCAGGATAAGCTTGGCGGCGAGATCTCAATCCCGGCGACGGAGCGATCACCGGAGCTGGCCTTCGATATCACAGTAGTCGAACTGATTGCCAAATCGGGAGTCTTTAGTATCGGTAGGTACGGTATTCTCGAAGCCCAAACCATGGACTTTCATGGCTCATACCGGTATGCCGTCAAGAATCTTGAGGACGCACTGCGGCTCCATGGCGAGGGATTTCATCGAGTCCTGGAGGCAAACCCCGAGTGGCTTTCTGATCACATAGAGGGACCGAACATTGCCAATGTCTTCAAGCGAACCTTCTATCAGATCATGCTCAAGTTTCAGATTGGAACCCATGAACCTTGTGCAGGGTGTGTATTAGCGCTCCCGGCAGCAGTATGGGACAGTTGGCAGAGGCATTTGGGAAAGCCACAACTCAAAGCTACCTCTGATGGGACTTTTTCACTTCAGCGACCGCAGCAACCACGGAAGGCAAATTCGAGCCGAGTTTCTGCATGGATCCTGGTCTTCGACACCGACACCAGCAGTCAAGAGAGTCCTAACCCCATTCGTCTAAGCAAAGTCATAGCTACAGATGCCGGCTCGATATCCTACTACGCTCTCAAGGTCGCCCCAGAGTTCGCAGCTACACACGGCGGGTCCCTCATTGGACTTCAGGCGGCAATTCGCCGCCGACTGTCAGTGTGGTGGCCGGAATTGGTGGCATTGTGAGCCCAGATCGAGATCTTCCTAAACCCGCAGCCAGGGCACGAAATCGTGAGCTGCAATATGGCCTCCATGTAGTATCGATCGGCGTTTCGCAGCGTGATCCGAGTTCTTGCCGTGTTACGATTCAAGGAGTCGGGACGCTTTCTCTCGATACGAAGACGGTTGATGCCCTTGGCCTTGCTGAGAATACGCCAGTTGACCCCACTCTCCTCGAACGGACGAAGGATGCAGCTGCTAGGCACGAGGCTAGGGCAATTGCCATCCGCTTGCTTGAGCGCCGGCTGCGCAGTCGCGCCGAACTCCAGGTTGCTCTGCGACGACGCGGCGTGCCCGCCGACGCCGCAGTTGCGGTGATTGGTGACCTCAAGCGCGGCGGCTGGGTCGATGACACACAGTTCGCGCGTGCCTGGGTCCGCGACAGGCTTGCTCTGCTGCCCTGCGGTCCCAGGCGGTTGCGGAGTGAGCTCATGGCGAAGGGCGTCGCAGTGCAGGTCGCGGATGAAGTGATTACAGCGCTTCTTCCTCCCGCGCGGGAGGACGAGCTGGCGCTCGCGCGCGCCCGTTGACGACTGCGCCGGCTTCGAGGCCTGGAGCCGGCCGTCGCCGGCCGGCGACTGTTGGGATGGTTACAACGACGCGGACACGCTCCGGGCGTCATTGTGCGTGTGCTCCAGACACTTCGGCCTGAACTTCTGGACGGGACGGATGACGATCCTGCCGCCTGATCCTCTCATCCTGCCTGCGGGCCAGCTTGCGCTGGACTTCCACGAGACACCACCACGCGGGGTCGGACCCGAAGCCGAGGCACGCGCGCTGGAGAGACTGACGGAGGCACAGACTGCGGCCGTCACCCACGGCGAAGGGCCGTTGCTCATCGTCGCCGGCGCAGGCACGGGGAAGACCCTGGCCATCACCAGGCGGATCGCGTGGCTGATTGCCACCCGGCGCGCCAAACCCTCCGAGATTCTTGCGCTGACCTTTACCGAGAAGGCCGCCTCCGAGATGGAGGCGCGGATCGATGCTCTGGTGCCCTACGGCTATGTCGACACATGGGTCAGCACGTTCCACGCGTTCGGCGATCGTGTGCTGCGCGATCAGGCGCTGGAGGCCGGACTGGCTCCGGACTTTCGGGTGCTGTCAGTGCCCGAGGCGTTCATCTTCTTCCGCGATCGACTGTTCGAGTTGCCGTTGGGGCGTTATCGTCCTCTGGGTGACCCGACCCGTTACGTCGATGCGCTGCTCTCGATGGTCAGCCGGGCGAAGGACGAGGATATCGCTCCGGACGCGTACGAGGCGTTTGCCCAGGACCTGGTGCAGCGGGTGGAGCGGCCCTTCGCGTCGGGGGAGCTATACGAGATGGCGGCTGCACACCTCGAGCTGGCGCACGTCTATGCGGCCTACCAGCGCCTGCTGGGCGAAGCCGGTCGAGTGGACTTCGGCGATTTGATCGCGTTGCCGTTGCGGCTCTTCAGAAAGCGGCCGGACATCTTGAGCCGGTATCAAGATCGGTTCCGCTACATCCTCGTTGATGAGTTCCAGGATACGAATCACGCGCAGTTTGAGCTGGTCAAGCTGCTGGCCGGTTCACACCGGAACATCACGGTGGTTGGGGACGACGACCAGTCGATCTACAAGTTCCGCGGTGCGGCAATCAGCAATATTCTCGGGTTCACGACCGCCTACCCCGATGCGACGCAGGTGGTCCTGACTGCCAACTTTCGGTCGCCGCAACCGGTTCTCGACGCGGCCTACCGGCTGATCCAGCAAAACAACCCCGACCGGCTCGAGGTCCGCAACGGGCTCGACAAACGGCTCGTGGCCCAGCGATCCGCCGGGACCCCGGTGAAGCACCTGCATTTCGAGACGCTCACCGACGAGGCGGACGCCGTCGCAGAAGTGATCGCCGACCACGTCGCGTCCGACGGGCGGTACCGCGACTGTGCGATCCTGGTCCGCGCCAACTGGGACGCCGACCCGTTCATGCGCGCCCTGAACGTGCGCGGCATCCCGTGGTGGTTCTCGGGCACGCGCGGCCTCTATGACCGTGAGGAAGTACGGGTGGCGCTCGCCTTTCTCCGTGTACTCGCCACGCCCACCGACAATCTGAGCCTGTATTACCTGGGGACGTCGCCGCTCTATCTGATCGACGCCACGGACATGGCCCGCGCGCTCAGCTACGCGAACCGCCGGAACCGCTCGCTGGAGCACACGTTCCGCCATCTGAGAGGAGCGGCGGAGTTGACAGCCGAGCTGTCCCCCGAGAGCCGCGCGACGATCGCCCGCCTCGTCGAGGACCTTGACGAGATGCGCAAACTCATGCGGGAGCAGGTGACCGGCCGCGTGCTGTACGAGTATCTGGTCAATCGAACCGGGTACATCCGCCGTCTGGCCACGTCCGAACAGCCAGGTGATGAGGTTCGGGTAGCCAATCTGGCTCGTCTCTTTGACATCGTGTCCCGCTACAGTGACGTCGCCGTCTATGATCGGGTGCCGGAGTTCATCCGCCGGATGGAAGACCTGATCGCAGCCGGCGACGATCCGCCGACGCCGGATCCGGATCCTGACTTCGATGGTGTCCAGATCCTGACCGTGCACAAGGCCAAGGGACTTGAGTATCCGGTCGTGTTCCTGGTGAACTGCGTGGCAGATCGGTTTCCGAGGCGTGCTCGGAGCGAGTCGCTTGAACTCCCCGATGAGTTGATCCGCGACCGCGAGGTCCTGCCCGTGGGGGACAGTCACCTGCAGGAGGAGCGCCGGCTGTTCTATGTCGGCATGACACGGGCCAAAGAGCGGTTGATCTTCACCAGCGGCCGGGACTATGGCCGCGTCCGGGCCCGCAAAGTGAGCCGCTTTGTACTCGAAGCGCTCGACCGGCCAGGCGTTGATACTGAGGCGTTCAGGGCGTCACCGTTCGAGGTCATAGCGCGACACGCGCCCCGAAACGAGACGGGCGAAGGAAACGGCCAGGCCCTGCTGCCCGGGATTCTCCCTCCTGAGACCCCAATCATGCTGTCGTTCCGTCAGGTGGACGACTACCAGGTGTGCCCCCTGAAGTACAAATATACGCATGTGCTACGCGTCCCGCTCATGCGAGATCACCGTGTGGCCTATGGGACGGCCGTCCACGCAGGGGCCATGGAGTACAACCGACGAAGGGCGCGCGGGCAGCCGGCACGTCTGGAAGACCTGATGCGGGCGTTCGAGCGGGCCTGGGTGACCGAAGGGTTCATCAGCCGGGAGCATGAGGATCAGCGGCTGGCCGAGGGACGCGAGGTGCTGCAAACCTTCCTGGCGTTTCAGCAGGCGAGCGAGACGACGCCGACGATGGTGGAGAGCAGGTTCGCCTTTCAGGTCGGCAATACACGCGTGCGCGGGCGATGGGATCGTGTCGATCTTCGAAGCGGCGGAAGCGGGGACGAGGTCGTGGTCATCGATTTCAAGACCAGTGACGTCCGGACGCAGAAGGATGCCGACCGCCGTGCGAAGGAGAGCCTGCAGCTGACGATCTACGCGCTGGCATACGAGCGTCACTACGGCCGGATGCCCGACCGACTTGAGCTGCACTTCCTGGGGCCCCGGCAGGTGCTCGTGGGGAGCACGGCGCCCATCCGGGCGAAGCTCGACGAGGCGGCCGAGGGGATCGAGCAGGCGGCGGCAGGCATCCGGCTGCAGCACTTTACGGCGACGCCTGATTTTTACCGCGCGTGCCGGTACTGTGCGTTCTCATCGATCTGCCCGTATACGGCGAGGGAGGATTGAGAATGTCTGAGCCGTTTGTGATCGTGCTCGTCGCCGCTATCGCCGCGCTCAGTGCCGCGGCCCTGGTCGCCTGGCTCGTCCTGCGCCGCCGGGAGGGGGAGAGCTCGGGGCTGCTGCTTGTGCAGCAACAGCTCGACGCTCTACGGAGCCAGGTCAGTCAGAGCCTGGAGGGATCATCCCGGGTGGTCGCCGAGCGCACCGATGTGATGCAGGCCCATGTGAGTACGCGGCTCGAGGAGGTCACGCGCCAAGTGAACGAGCGCCTCGCAGAGAGCGCGCAGGTGCTCCGGCAGGTCAACGACGCCCTCGGGCAGCGGCTGGACACCAACCTTCAAATGGTCGGGCAGCGCTTCACCGAGACCGCCGGTTTGGTCTCGACCGTTCACGAACGGCTGAAAGGGTTGGAGGAGGCGGCCGGCCGCATCTTCGAGGTGGGCAGGGATCTCGCATCATTGCAGGAGGTCCTGCAGCCTCCAAAGATGCGCGGCGGTGTCGGCGAGGTGCTGCTCGAAGGCCTGCTGCGCGACCGGTTGCCCGAGGGCCGCTATGGAATGCAGCACCGGTTCCGGAACGGCACGTTCGTTGATGCAGTGATCCGGCTGGAGGATCGCCTGGTCCCGGTGGATTCCAAATTCCCGATCGAGGGCTTCCGCACGATGCTGCGCTCGACGTCCGAGGAGGAGCGGACCCGGGCACGCCGGGAGTTCGCACGCCAGGTGCAAGGTCATATCCGAACGATCGCTGATAAGTATATCCTCCCCGACGAAGGTACCTTCGACTTTGCCCTGATGTACATTCCCGCCGAGAACGTCTACTACGAGGCCGTCGTACAAGGCGACGAGGCCGATGGGCTCTACGCGTACGCTATGGAGCGACGGGTCATCCCTGTGTCCCCGACCACGTTCTACGCGTATCTGATCGCGCTGGTCTACGGCTTAAAGGGGCTGCAGGTCGAGAAGCAGGCCGCACAGATCCGAGCAGGCCTTGCTCAGCTCGCCGCCGGCTTCGACCGGGTCAGCGATCCACTGGACAAGCTCGGTGAGCAGATCCGGCGGGCGCAGCGGAACTGCGATGACGCCGTCCGGGCGCTCGGGCGCTTCGGCGATCGGCTTCAGGCGCTCAGCGGCATCCCCCTGCCCGAACATGAGCCCCAGGAGTTACCTCTCGGAACCGGAGTCGACGAGCGATCGTGACCAGTCTCCCTACAGAGCAGGCCGAGCGCAAACGGCTTGGGGCATGGTACACGCCTCTTGCTCTTGTCCGGCCGTTGGTTCGATGGGCCATTCGAAAACCCAACGATCACCTCCTGGACCCGGCAGTGGGGGATGGGGTCTTCCTTGTGGAGGCGTCTCGCCTGCTGCGTTCGACCGGCAATCTGAGCCATGCGACGCAACTCCATGGAGTCGATGTCAACACGGGCGCAGTCGCTGCAACCGAGGAGGCAGTCGAGCATATTCTGGGAGTTCGCGATCGTGTTGATTTGAGAGTCTTGGATTTCTTCGATCTGAGTCCTCCAACAGACCTCCTTGCAAGCCTGCCATTCATGGATGCAGTCGTTGGCAATCCACCGTACATCAGGTATCAGAAGTTTCGCGGGTCGAACCGAGCTAAGGCTTTGGTGAGGGCCTGTCAGGCAGGGGTCAATTTGACTAGTCTCTCATCCTCATGGGCGCCCTTTGTCGTTCACGCGGCGAGCTGTCTAGGGCGAGGGGGGCGACTGGCCCTCGTGCTCCCTGAGGAGCTTCTGCATGCTGGGTACGCATCCAGCGTGAGGACGTTCCTTCGGGAGACCTTCAGGGTAACGACCGTCATCAGATTCCATGACTATGTCTTCCCCGACGCTCAGGAGCGAGTCGTTTTGCTGCTTGCCGAGGGAAGGGACGAAAGCCCCGGGGGGTACCTTAGGCTCGCAACTGTCAACCGCGTGGACGATATCCATGATCTCGAGGAGATCGCGCATAGGGGCGAACTCTTTGAACCACAGGATGAGCCTCGAAAGTGGGAAGAGAGCTTCGACGACGCTGCTGCGGCCATCTTGGAGATTCTTGCATCTTCAGCAAAACTAGTTCCCCTTGGAGAGATAGGGAAAGCCAACATCGGGTTTGTCTCGGGAGCAAACGATTACTTCGTCCTTACGCCGATGGAGGCACGAGAGCGTCAGTTTCCACTGAGCCTGGTGAAACCCTCGGTCGTTGCTGCCCGTCACGTACCAGGTGCCGTGTTCACCAAGAAGGAATTCAGGGGCCTCATGGATCGAGATGAGCGCTGCCTCCTCTGGCTTGGGGGCGGTACCGAGCTCCCTCAGGTTCGGAGGTACGTCCGCGAAGGCGAGGCGAGGGGAATCTCGGGTCGGTACAAGTGTCGCGTGCGCGATCCATGGTACGTCGTGCCCGGCGTCGTTGAGCCTGACGCCTTCTTGACATACATGTCAGATGAGATGCCTCGATTGATACTGAACAGGGCGGGGGCGGCGTGCTCCAATACTTTGCTGGCGGTACGACTCCCTCACGCGCGTGCGATCATGCGGACATTCATCACGATGTTCCATAATTCTGCTACTCTACTCTCAGCCGAGCGTGTGGGGAGGCGTTATGGCGGAGGCGTTTTGAAACTTGAGCCGTCTGAGGCCGATAGACTTCTCGTGCCCAACCCTAACCTGGTTGCTGGGCACCCTTCATTGGAGGATCATCTCCTGGAGAGGCTTGATCGGGGTCTTCGTTCGGCCAAGGTCGATGCAGAGATCCGTCAGATTGACGAGGTTTTCTTGCGGGATCTATGCGGCCTCAGCCCCATGCAACTCAAGATAATCGCCGAGTCCCGTTGGCGGAGAAGGCAGGCGAGGAAGCGAAGACCTCTCAGGCCAGCCTTGCATGCCTCGGCCGATTAGTAGGCGAGTTGCCACAAGTCCGGGCTGTCTTCCGCTCCTCGAGTTGCTCATGGCGGCAGAGTCATCAGACTGGTCGCGGTGGGCGACAGCAGAGTCCGCGTTTCTTGACGCCATGTGGCGGTTCGACCAGAACTTCGCTGGAGGGATGGCCGATCAGGGCGACAATCAGAATGGCAAGGGAGATTTTTTCACTGACTTGTCGTGCATTCTCTTGGAGCGCTGCAGCGGTAAGACGCTGAACGCCAGACCACCAGCTCCAGGAAGAATCTTTCGAAATCATGCGCTCGACGCGGCATACCCCTCCTCGGGAGTCGTTGAGGTCTTGATCGAAACTAAGGTCTCTGGTGCGCCTCGTACCGGGCGAAATCCGAGTCAGAGCTTGACCGTGTCTTTAGCCGGATCTGCGATGAACTACGGCAGCTCCCGGATTCTTGACCCCTTTTCCAACCGTCGGTACAATCATCTGAAGGGAACCGTACGGACAAAATCGACCCATTGGAGG
>JBQTJG010000350.1:0-5180 GCA_052387355.1 Armatimonadota bacterium
CGCGGGCTCTCATTCGAAACGCCGTGGGGACTCACCGAGCGCTGGCAGCTCCTCGAGTTCGACGCAGGCGTCACCGTCGACGGGCAGGCCCGCCGCGTCCTGAACGTCTTCGCGCACGGCTGGCCGATCGACCAGGTCGACCACGCGGCGCACCGCCGGGTGTTCTGGGTCCTCGGTCAGGCCGGCGTGCAGAAGGTGCTGGCGGACAGCACCTGCGGCTCGCTGAACCGCGCGATCCAGCCGCGTGATTTCGTGATCGCGAGCGACGTACTGGATCTCGGACAGACGCCGTACTCCTCCCTGCCCGGGCGCTTCCAATACCTTTGCCGCGGCGCCCAGATGCTCTGCCCCCATCTGGCCCGAACTCTGGAAGGTGTGGCGCGGAGCCTGTGGCCGTCCAGCGGCCGAGTCTACGGGCACGGCAACCGGCTCGTGATGGCGCACACGTGGGGACCGCGCTTCGAGACGCCGGCCGAGGCCCGCGCGCTGCAGGTGCTGGGCGCGGACGCGGTGGGTCAGAGCATTGCGGTCGAGGCGACTTTGGCCCGCGAAATCGGCGCGTGCTTCATCAGCGCGTCGTACGTCACCGACTTCGTCGACGGGGTGATCCCCGACGTATGGGGCGACCTGGACGCGATCCACGACGAGATGGGGACCGCCGCGGCGCGAATCAGTCTGCGGACAATTGCCAGGGTTGAGCTGACCGATGCGTGCGGCTGCCGGACGTTCCGCACGCAACGGCCGGGTAAGTACGCGGTGGCGACGCAGGCGGGCCCACCGGCCTGAAGGCGTCCACCGGCGGGACGCTTCCGCGCGCCACGCACGGGCGGGTGAGACGAAGCGACACAGGAGGGGAAGGCGCGTGGCCGAGCGCTACGGCATGATCATCGACGGCAAGCCAACTCCCGCCCAGAGCGGCGAGGTCTTCGAGGTCAAGAATCCGGCGAACTGGGACGAAGTCGTCGGGGAAGCCCCGAAGGGCGGCCGTGAGGACGTTCGGCGTGCCGCTGAAGCCGCGCATCGCGCGATGAGCGAGAACTGGTGGCCGCGGCTCCACGAATCGCGCCGCCGGGGACGCGTGTTGCAGGCGTACGTCGCGCTCGTCGAATCGCAAAAGGCCAACCTGGCGACGCTGCTGACCCGTGAGCAAGGCAAGATCTACCAGGAATCGGTCGGCGAACTCGACAGTCTGATCAACACCTTCGAGTACTACTCGGGCTATGGTGGCAAGATACCCGGTGAGGTCAAGTACGTCCGAGATGGCGACAGCATCATCAAGGTCGAAACGCGCAAGCAGCCCATCGGGATCTGCGCCGCGATCCTACCGTTCAACTTCCCGGTCTCCTTGTACGCGTGGAAGGTGGCGCCCGCGCTCATGGCCGGCAACGCCGTCATCATCAAGCCGGCCGGCACCACGCCGCTGATCGGCCTTAGGCTCACCGAACTGCTTCAGGAGGCCGGCGTACCGTCGGGCATCGCGAGCGTAGTCACCGGCCCGGCCTCGACCGTAGGCGACGAGATGATCGCCAACCCCTACATCCGGAAGATCGCCTTCACGGGCTCGACCGAAGTTGGGAAGCTGGTTTACGCCGGCGCGACAGCGCGCCTGAAACACGTGACGCTCGAATTGGGCGGAAGCGATCCCACCGTCGTGTGCGACGATGCCAACCTCGAGCTCGCGGCGGAGACGATCGTGCGTTCCGGGCGCTTCCGCAACTGCGGCCAGTCGTGCACCTCGGTTAAGCGGCTCTTCGTGTTCGAGACCGTCTACGACCACTTCGTCCAGATGCTCGTTGACCAGACGCGGCGGCTGCGCATCGGAAACGGGCTCGATCCAAAGACGGACATGGGACCGCTGCACAACGCCAAGGGGCGTGAGGACGTCGAGCAGTTCGTCGCCGACGCCACGCGCGCCGGGGCAACCGTCGCGACGGGCGGCCGCCGACCGGACAGCCCCGATCACGCCCGCGGGTACTACTATGAACCGACGATCCTGCTGGACGTGCCCGAGCGCGCGAGGATCTGGCACGAGGAATGCTTCGGCCCGGTGCTGCCAGTGATGAAGGTGTCCGGGCTCGACGAGGCGATCGCGCGCGCGAATGCCACGCCGTTTGGCCTGGGCGCAGGCGTGTGGACGGAGAGCGACAGGCGTATCGAGGCGTTTGTCGCCGGCATCGAGTCGGGCATCGTCTGGGTCAACTACAAGCCGCTCAGCGTGCCGGAGACGCCGTTCGGCGGCGTGAAGGACAGCGGCATCGGCCGGGAGCTTGGCACCGAGGGCCTGGCGGAGTATCTCGAGACGAAGTCGATCCGGACGTACGTCGGCCCGGCCTAGTACCGGGTCCGCCTAGTACGGGTCCGCCTAGTACCCGTCGAACTCCTCGGCGCGGATGCTGTCCTCAGGGATCCCTGCCTCCAGCAGCGCCTTCTTCACGCCGCCGACCATGCCGGGCGGTCCGGCCACATAGACGATGAGCCGGTCAGCGCCGTCGAGGGTGTCCCGCAAAAACGCCACATCAATGTAGCCCGTCCGGCCTTTCCATTCCTGCTTGGAGTCTTCCGGCTGGGTCATGGTTGGAACAAACCGGAAGTTCGGATTCTCCTGCGCCCAGCCGTACAGTTCATTCAAGAACGGTGCGTCCTCGGGCGTCCGGTTAGAGTAGATGAGCGTCAGCCTGTGAGGCAGCTGCTGTTCGGCGGCGTCCTTAACAATACTCCGAAATGGGGTGATGCCGATGCCGCCGGCGACGAGCACCGCGGGCCTCGACGCATCTTGAAAAAGAGTAAACGAGCCGGAGGGACCGTTGAAGTTCACGTTGGTCCCCAACGGGACCTCGGCGAGGGTGCGCTTGAACGCGCTTCCCCTCATCCTGGTGGCGATGAGGAGAACCGGATCCCGTGGTGACGACGCGATCGAGAACGTGCGCGTGTTGCCTTCATCGTCCTGATACAGTGGGTTAGGAATCGTGCACGAGACGTACTGACCCGGTTTGAAGAGGAAGGGCTGACCTTCAAGGCCGAAGGCGAAGCTCATCGTCCCCTTGGCAACATCTCTCCGCTCGCTGAGCGGAAGCGTCAGCTTCGCCATGGTTCTCCCCCCTTCGGTCGCCTACCTGAACTTTGCCGGGAACTGACGGATCATCCCCTGACTGAGCATATCTGCCATGCGCAGAATCTGATCGTGCACCTTGTTATATGCGGCAATGTCGGCCGCCCAGTCGCCCTTCAGGCGGGCCGAGGCCTCCTCGAGGGTGAGGTCGAGATGCCGGCGCATCATCGCCTTCATCTCGGCGAGTGCCCATCTCTTTGGGTTGGCGCCACTTAGGAAGGCCGCAATCTCATCCGCGTTGGCGTACCACCGCTTGCTCGCATCGCCCATCTTCGCCGTGTCGCCCCCCTTGGCAGCCGCGAGCAGATCCGCGGCAGTCAGAATGTGGGTGCGCAGCAGGGCCGTGAGCTTGTCTCCGGCGGCGTTACCGTAGAAGGGCTTGATCGCATTGCCAATGTCAGTCTGGTTCTGCAGCAGGCGCTGCGCGGTAGCGTCCTTGTCGGACAGATCGGCGGCGACACTCACGATGTACAGTCGGGTCCAGGTGATGTGATCCTCCCACAGCTTGCGCATCGCGCTGCGGAAGGCAAACTGCTTCTCCAGGGCGCTTCCGGTCGGCATGACTCCTTGGGCGAGCCCCGCGACAGGATGCACGGCGGGCAGGCCAACGGACACACTCACGAGCAGGAGTGCAGCAATCATCGCAATACGCATCGGGTTCCCTCTCTTCTGTCTGAGATCCTGGCACACCATCGCGCGATGGCATACTCTCTAGTATCATATTCTAATAATTATGTCAATCGTTTTTGTTGTTATTGACACTATTCAGTCGGCGGGTGTACGATGAGAGTGTCATGCAGGAGACGCGCCAGAAGCTCGTCGAGCTACTGCGGGTGAGAGGCGGCCAGACCGTCGAGGACCTGGCCCGGGCCCTTCACGTGACCCGCACCGCGGTGACGACGCAGCTCGCCGCCCTGCAGTCCGAAGGATTCGTCAGGCGGCAAGGCCTGCGGCCCGGGCGGCGGCGGCCCAGCGTCGTGTATGCCCTCACGCCCTCGGCGGACAGTCTGTTTCCCAAATCCTACGATGACTTCGCCGCAGCCGTCCTCGACGCGCTGAAGCGCGAAGGCGCAGGCAACCTGCAGCGGATGCTTCGGCGGGTTGGAGATCGGTGGATCGCCCGAGACCTGCCACGTGTGAAGGGACTCGAGGGACGGGCACGCCTCGAGCAGGCCAGGGGTATTCTCGCGGAGCGGGGCTTCATGCCCGATCTACAGGCGACGGGTAACGGGTTTCTGCTCCGAGAGTTCAACTGCCCGGCGATGAGGCTGGCCGTCGAGCACCCCGAAGTCTGCGATATGGTCCACCGCTGGATGGAGGCAATCTTCGGAAAGCCGCTCAGGCGCGTGCAGTGTCTGCGCCAGGGAGATCCCTTCTCCGCTTACACCATCAAGCTTACCGAACGCGGATCGTCCCCTCGGTTGAAAAGCCGACGAGACATCCGTCGCGGACGGGCCGACGTAGCGCAGCCAATCGTGGTCGGGCAGGTCGCGACGGCCGAGCAGAGCCAGACGGGTACGACGCCGCTCGACTACGCTCCGGGCGGCCGGTAGGCGACCCCCCGCGCACGGCCAAGGGCATCCAGAGTCTCCTCGACCGTGAGCAGCGGCGTCGTCTCGATTTTCGACAACGCGCCGCCGCCGCCGATCGCGATCGCGACTGCGGCCATCGAGACGTTGTCAGGCGCTTCCCAGAGATTGTAGCCGTCGTACGCGCCGAACGCGTACCAGAAGCCGTGCAGCTTCCCGCCGACTGACTCGATGTACTTGCGTGCAGCCTCGCGGCGGTCTTCGGGGTTCTTCATCAATCGAGCCCAGGTTTCCGGCGTATAGCTGAAGCGCGTCAAAAACAAAGCCATGGCCAAATCCTCCTTCGAGTGTAGGCACCATAAAGGCCCTTATCGGTCCTCCCCCGGGGACAGCGAATCATCAAGGCCCCTCTTCTACCTCGATCAGCTTGTTCCGACCTGTCGCTCCGCGGATGATCTTCACGCGAGATGGCGGCACCCCGAGAAACTCTGCGACCAGCTTGATGACCGCGTTCGCGCGGCCCTCCTGGGCGGGGCGCCATC
>JBQTJG010000351.1:0-3552 GCA_052387355.1 Armatimonadota bacterium
TGTTTGGACTGGGGGCGGGGGCGAAGATCGGCGTCGACCTCTGGACGCCAAGGGTCGAAGCCTCGCTCCGAGGCGCGTTTTCCGGAGCCGAGTTCGTCGATGGGTACGAGGTGCTGCTCCGGGCCAAGATGATCAAGACCCAGGACGAGCTCTCCTGCATCCGGGCCGCCGCCGCGATGACGGAAGTTGGCTTCCAGGCCGCGCTCGAGACCCTGAAGCCCGGCGTCAAGGAATGCGAGGTGCTCGCCGCGGGGTGGGCCGCCATGACCCGGTTGGGCAGCGAGTGGACACAGTGCGCGAACATCGTCGCCTCGGGGCCCTATACGGCGCCCTACCGACGATTCACCTCTGACCGGATCATCCGGGAAGGCGATCCGGTGGTCATCGACATCGGAGGCTGCTTCAATGGCTACTGGGGTGATTTCACGCGCACCTATATCTGTGGGAACGTGCGGCCAACCCCTGAGCAGGTCGCGCTCCACCAGCAGTGCTACAACGCGCTGTTCAACGCCTGCGCCACCGCGCGCGTTGGCAAGACGAACTACGACGTGTACATGGCGGCCCAACCTTGCGTGCGCGACAACCTCGGACATGGCGCCGGCGTGAGTCCCTGGGAGCCTCCCTACTTCAGCGCGTCCAGCAAGGACGAGCCCGTTCCGCTTCAGCAAAACATGGTCCTGAACCTCGAACCCTATGCGGGCAAACGGGGAGTCGGCGGTTTCCGGCTCGAGAACAACGTGATCGTCACCGCAGGCGAGCCCGAGATCTTCACCCCGCTCCCGTTCGACGAGCGTCTGCTGACCGAGATCCATCCTCTCGATAAGACGACGGGACGGCGCATTCGATGAGCGCCGCGCACAACGAGGAGGTCTGACCGGGTTTGGCAACGATGCGGGCGGCGGTGCTCCATCGACCAGAGGTTCTACGCATCGAGGCGCGTCCAGTCCCGCAGGCGCACCCGGGGTGGGTCGTCCTGGCCGTGGAGGCGGCGGGGATCTGTGGGACAGACGTCGCCGTCTACCAGGGGCAGCACCCAGCGAACCTGCCGATCATTCTTGGCCATGAGTTCGCCGGGCGGGTGCTCGCCGTGGGCGAGGGGGTCAATCACCTCGGCGTGGGCCAGCGCGTCCTGGCCCAGGGAGGGTGGGCCTGCGGGCAATGCGCGAACTGCCGTGCGGGGCGCTCCGAGGTCTGTCTGGCCCGGGTGCTATTGGGCCGCACGGTTGACGGCTGCTTTGCCGACGCCGTGGCCGTCCGGTCGACGAGCGTGTACGCACTGCCGGATACGGTCAGCATGGTTGCCGCGCAGTCGATTGTGACGGTGGCGACGGCCGTGCACGCGACCGCACGCGCGGGTGAGATCGCGGGCAGACGCATCGCCATCATCGGGTCAGGACATGCAGGTCTCTTGCTATTACAAGTGTGCCTGACACGCGGCATTCGCGAGGCTGTGGTGTTCGGAACGAGGAAGAGCCGGCTCGAGGTGGCGAGGTCGCTGGGCGCGCAAGAAACGGTCGACATTCGGTCACCTGAGGCCGATCACCGGCGCGTGTCATCCGAGGCCGATGCCTTCGATGTGACGTTTGAAGCGTCCGGGACGCCCCAGGGGCTGGCCCAGGCGATCCGGATGACGCGTGTCGGCGGCACCGTCGTCGCCTACGGCATCATCACGACCGACCTGGCCGGGGTTCCAGGATACGAGCTGTACGCGCGAGAACTGACGCTCGTCGGGTCGCGAGGGGCAGGCCAGCGCTACCAGGAGGCGATCGAGTTGCTGGCGCTTGGGACGGTCCGGGTCGAGCCGCTCATCACACATCGTCTCCCGTTGGACGACGCAGACCGTGGATTCTCGTTGCTGATCGATCGGCTAGAAGACGCCATCCGGATCGTGCTGACACCCGAGCCAGATGGCTCGGCTACCCGACGACGGGCAGAGTGAGGTGAGGGTAGTGAAGGCGACGCCAGCAACGCCCAGGGCTGAGATCGACCGCCCTTCGTTCCAAAGAATCAAGACGAGCGAACGCCTGTTCCTGGAAGTGGTCCGCCAGATCGAGGACCGGATCATCGATGGAGACTTGAAGCCGGGCAACATGCTGCCTGCCGAACGCATCATGGCGGAGCAGTTCGGGGTCAGCCGCACCGTGATCCGCGAAGCGACCAAGGCTCTGGAGCTGCGCGGCCTCGTCGAGGTCCAGCACGGACGCGGCGTCATGGTGGTGAGGCCGTCGGCCGACAGCGTGGCGGATTCGGTTGTGCGGTTCCTCAAGATTCAGGAGAGCCCGATTTGGTCGCTGCATGAACTCCGGAGCATCCTGGAGGTCGAGATCGCCGGGCTGGCGGCCGAGCGGCGCACCGAAGAGGATCTCAAGACGCTGGCGGCTCTGCTCAAGCAGATGTCGGACTCGCTCGACGCCCCCAGCGAATATGTCGCGTACGATTTTGAGTTTCACCGCGCCCTGGCGAAGGCGGCCCAGAACCCCCTCTTTCCGCTGGTCCTTGAACCGTACGTTACCCTGATGCGCGAGGCCCGGCGCCTCGGGGCCACGGCGCGGAACGCACCCCGGCGTTCGATCGAGTTCCACAGGCCGATCCTCGATGCTCTCAAGAACAAAGATGCGGCCGCGGCGCGGCTCGCGATGCGAGAGCACTTCGCCTACGTGGCGGAGTTCATCGCCGAGGCAGAGGCGCAACGGTCAAAGGCACAGAGCGCCAAGAATCGATGACGCCCGCGGGGCGGGTGGCCACCATCGGGCATCGGTTTCCCGACGCCGCGATTGAGTCCGAGGTCCTACACCCGCTCGGCATCGAGATCGTCTCGCTGGGCCCTCTTCCGAAGGAGGCGGCCCTCGACGCCGCACGCGACGCCGACGCCGTGCTGCTGGGCACGGGATTCGACCTCGATGCCCAATCGATCCGGCGGCTGCACCGATGCCGTGCGATCATCCGGTATGGCGTGGGCGTCGATAACGTCGACGTGGCAGAAGCCACCCGCCTGGACATCGCGGTCTGCAACGTTCCGGACTACGGCATCGAGGAGGTCGCTAACCATACGATGGCCCTGCTGATGCTCTTTGCGCGCCGCCTCGACCTTTGGCCGGTGGCGGTACGGACCGGACAGTGGGGCACGGCGCTCCCGGCCGTGCGGCTGCGCCGGCTGAGCCGCACCACATTGGGCGTCATCGGCGCCGGGCGCATTGGCCGAGCGGTGATCGCAAGAGCCATACCCATCTGGGGTCGCGTGCTGGCCGCGGACCCTCTGGTGGGCGCAGATGAGCTGCGCCGTCTCGGCGCCGAGAAGGTACCGATCGAGACGCTGCTGGCAGAGAGTGACTTCGTCACCCTGCACGTGCCCTCTGAGTCGGCTACGAGAGGACTCATCGGGGCCAAAGAGCTCCGCCTGATGAAGGACGGCGCCGTTGTCGTGAACTGCAGTCGGGGGGATGTCATCGACGAGATCGCGCTCGCCTCGGCCATCACCGATGGGAAGATCGCCGGCGCCGGGCTCGACGTCTTCGCCACCGAGCCGCCGCCGCCGGACGGCCTCGTCGCCCT
>JBQTJG010000352.1:0-7731 GCA_052387355.1 Armatimonadota bacterium
TCCCGAGGCCGGGTGAGCACATCCCGTGTCACAGGGCGAGCGTGGCGAGCCGGATGCTGCGAGGCCGAGGGCGTTGTTCCCGAGGCCGGGTGAGCACATCCCGTGTTGTTAAATGAGGAGGGGAGCCGACGTGCGCATCGCGGTCTACCCGGGCAGTTTCGATCCGGTGCACCACGGGCATATCGAGGTCATACGGCGTGCAGCCCGACTCTTCGACAGGGTGATCGTCGCCGTGGCGGAGAACGTCGAGAAGGTGCCCGGCGCGTTCGTTCTTGACGAGCGTGTCACGATGTTGACCGAAGCGATCGGCGACCTGCCGTCTGTGGAGGTGGGCGCCTACACGGGGCTGACGGTCGACTTTGCCCTCCAGCGCGGGGCGTCGTGCTTGATCAAAGGGCTACGCGCCGTCGGCGACTTCGACTACGAACTCAAGCAGTCCGCGATGAACCGCCGGCTCGCGCCAAGCCTGGACACCCTGCTGTTCATCGCCGACCCCGAGTATGCGTTCGTGTCCTCTTCTCTCATCCGTGAGGTGGCCCGCCTCGGCGGTACAGTCGACAGTATGGTCCCACCTGCGGTCGCGCGCCGGTTGCGCGTGCGGTGGCCCCTGCGAGGCTGACCATGGAGACGGTCCTTGAAGTCCTCGACCGCGCTGAAGGGGTGCTGCGGCGCCATTTGAACAAGCTACCGGCGGCGCAGCGTCAGCCCATCGAGCGCGAGGTCATCGGGCTGCTCCAGATGGCGCGCGCGGCGCTGCCGCGCGAGCTCCACCAGACGACCCGGCTGCTGCAGCAGGCCGAGACGACCCTGGCCCGAGCGCGAGAGGATGCCCGGCGGATCGTCCTCGATGCCCAGGCGCATGCGAGATCGCTGAACGAAGGAGCGATGCCCGCTCCGCTATCGGCCCGGGGGCACGCCGTCGTGGAGGAGGCCCGGCGAGAGGCGGACGGCATCCGCCGCGGAGCCGACGAGTATGCGGCGTCGGTGCTGGAGCGTCTTGAGGACGAGGTTGACCGGATCCTCGCGGCGATCCGCCGCGGCCAGGACGTGCTGCGTGCCTCCGGGACGTCTGGCCGCCCCGCGGAGTGAGGGACGTTGATTGACACTCCAAAAACCGCGTCTCTATAATGACTGGGCATGTCTGACAGAGGCGGGAGCGCCTTGAAGGTCGACCTGCGGTCGCTCCGCGCCGAGCGCGGCGGCACGCTTCTGGTGGCCTATCACGAGCCGATCGCGAGCGGTATCGACGATCTTCCATTCCTTGAGCCGATCGAGGGGGCCCTGACCCTGACGAACCTGGGATCGCTTCTGCGGGTTCAGGGGCGACTTGCGACCTCTGTCGACCTCCTCTGTGATCTGTGCGCGAAGCCCTTCAGGCACCGCCTCAAAGCCCGTGTGGAGGAGGCTATCGAGTGGGAGGAGGCCGCCGGCTCGGAGGCTGAGGACGCAGAAACCGAGTACCTGCGCAACATCGGCGATGGGATCGTCCTCGATGGGGAGACGCTGGCGCGAGAGGCGCTCGTGCTGGCGCTGCCGATGGTGACGCGTTGCCGGTCCGACTGCCGAGGATTGTGCGCCCGGTGTGGCGCCGATCTCCGCGCCCGGCAATGCGCATGCAGCCGGGAGGCGGACGACCGGCCAGGAGACGAAGCGGCCGGCATCGATCCGCGTCTGGGGCCGCTGGCGACGTGGCGCGATCACCGGTCATCGTCAGGACGCGCGTAAGCGAACAGGTCAGAATTTCGCGATGCAGCATAGGGAGGTCCGCTCGTGACGCAGAAGCGACGGCATCCGAAATCCAGAACGGGATCACGGCGCAGCCAGTGGAAGGCGGGACGCGTGACGCTGATCACCTGTCCGCAGTGTAAGGCACGGGTCGCGCCGCATCGGATCTGCCCCTCGTGTGGATACTACGCCGGCCGTGAGGTCGTGGTCATCGAGGCTGCGCGCCCCAAGAAGAAAGAGTCGTAAGCTCCGTGCGTGGCCGGTCGTGCGAGTAGCGGTCGACGCGATGGGCGGGGACTTCGCGCCCCGGGCCGTCGTGGAAGGAGCCGTTGCGGCCGCCCGTGAGCTCGCGGTCCATCCGGTGCTCGTCGGCGCGTCGGAGCGCATCCACGCCGAGCTTGACCGCATCCGGGGAGCGCCGCCGCTCGAAGTGATCCACGCGCCCGAGGTCATCGAGATGCACGAGCATCCGGCGATGGCGCTGCGCCGGAAGCGCCGCTCTAGCATCGCCGTCGCGATGCAGCAGGTGCGGATCGGCAGCGCGGCCGCTGTCGTGAGCGCCGGGCACACCGGCGCGGCGATGGGCGCGGCGCAGCTCGTCCTGGGACGGCTTCCGGGGATCGACCGGCCGGCGATCGCCGCCGTGCTGCCCACCGTCGGCGGCTCACCCGTGGTCCTGTTGGATGTCGGCGCGAATGTCGACTGCAAGCCGCATCAACTGGCGCAATTCGGCCTCATGGGGAGCATCTACGCGAACGCGATCCTCGCCATTCCCTCCCCGCGGGTCGGTCTGTTGAGCAACGGTGAGGAGGAGATCAAAGGCAACGACCTGACGATCCGTGCCGCCGAGATGTTGCGCAGCATGCCGGTGTCGTTCGTCGGGAACGTCGAGGGGAAAGATTTGCTCTTCGGGGCGGCTGACGTGGTCGTGTGCGACGGGTTCATTGGCAACGTCGTCTTGAAACTCGGTGAAGGCCTTGTGCTGGCGATGCGCGAAATCGTGAGGGCGGAATTCCTCGGCTGGCGCGGGCGGGTCTGGCAGTTCTATCTCGCTCCGCTTGCCGGCCGGTTCCGCCGCATCTCGGGGCGGTTGGACTATCGCGAGTACGGGGGAGCGCCGCTGCTCGGGATCGATGGCATCTGCGTGATTGCGCACGGCCGGAGCAACCCACGCGCGATCCGCAACGCGATCCGTGTGGCCGCGGAGTCCGTGAGGCACAGCCTTCCCAACCGCATCAGGACGGTCATGGCGGCCTCGGTCCCGGTCGCGGACGCCACGCCATAGATGGAGGTCCTAGAATGGCCCACGTGAAGCCCGCCGAGCGTCTGGCCCCCTATGTGCGACCCGCGACACGCCGTGGGTCGACGATCGCCGGGATCGGACGCAGCATCCCCCCGCGCGTGCTCACCAATCGCGATCTGGAAAAGCTGGTCGATACCGACGATGAATGGATCCGATCGCGCACCGGGATCCGTGAGCGTCGCGTCGCGCCACCCGAGGTGGCCACATCCGATCTGGCCGTGGAAGCCGCGCAAGAGGCGCTGGCGGACGCGGGCGTCGATGCGCGCGAGGTTGATCTCGTGATCGTCGGCACTGCGACGCCGGACATGCTGTTCCCGGCCACCGCGTGCCTGGTGCAAGACCGCATCGGGGCGCGTTACGCCGGCGCGTTTGACGCCTCGGCTGCCTGCAGTAGCTGGGCGTATGGCGTGGCCATGGGGCATGCGTCGATCGCCGCCGGCACGGCGGAGACCGTCCTCGTCGTCGGTGCGGAAACACTGTCGCGGATTGTCGACTGGAACGACCGCGCGACGTGCGTGCTGTTCGGTGATGCGGCGGCCGCCGTCGTCCTTCGTCCCTGTGCGGCTGACGAAGGGTTCCTGGCGTTCAACCTCGGGTCGAATGGCGCCGGGGGGCCGCTCATTGCTATCCCTGCGGGCGGATCCCGCCGTCCGGCGAGTGAAGAAACCGTGGCGGCGCGCGAGCACTACCTCAAGATGAACGGCCGGGAGGTCTACAAGTTCGCCGTGCGGGCCATCCCACGGGCGATCGAGCGCGTCGCGGTCTCGGCCGGGCTGTCGGTCGACGAGATCGACTGTTTCATCCCGCACCAGGCGAACATCCGGATCATTGAGGCGGCCGCCGAGCGACTCGGCCAGCCGATGGACCGGTTCTTTGTCAATGTCGAGCGCTATGGCAATACCTCTTCGGCCTCGGTGCCGGTCGCGTTGTATGAAGCGCTTGAGCAGGGCCGGATCCGCCCCGGCCATCTGGTTGTCTTCGTCGCGTTCGGGGCTGGGCTGACCTGGGGAGCCGCCGCGATGCGGTGGACCGAGGGATCGGCCCTGGGGCAGCGCAGAGATGGAGCGTCAGGGTGATCGCCTTCGTCTTCCCGGGCCAGGGCGCCCAATACGTGGGCATGGGCGTCGACCTTGCCGACCGGTATTCCGTCGCGCGGCGTGTCTTCGACGAAGCGAGCGCCGCCGTTGGCATCGACCTGCTCACGCTGTGTCGGGAAGGACCCGAGGACGTTCTTCGCGAGACGGAGAACACGCAACCCGCGATCCTCACATGCAGTTGGGCCGTGGCGGCTGTGCTCGCAGAACACGGAGTGCGTCCTCAACTCGCCGCCGGGCTCAGCTTGGGAGAGTACACCGCCCTGGTCGCCGCCGGCGCGTTAGGATTTGCCGACGCCGTTGGTCTCGTCCGTCAGCGCGGCCGGTTCATGCAGGAAGCCGCGCACGGCCGATCCACGGCGATGGCGGCGATCCTTGGGTTGGATGCGGAACATGTCGTCGAGACCTGCCGCCAGACGCCGGGGATGGTCGAGGCCTCCAATTTCAACGCGCCCGGACAGGTGACGATCGCCGGCGAGGTCGACGCCGTGAACGCCGCGTCGGCCCAACTCCGGTCGGCCGGAGCCCACCGGGTGATTCCCCTCGCGGTCAGCGCGCCATTCCACACGTCGCTGATGCAAGCCGCTGCGGATCGCCTCGCCCGGGTGTTGGAGGAGGTTGTCGTTCACGACGCACGCATCCCAGTGGTCGCAAACGTCAGCGCGCAACCGGTGTGGACAGCGCAAGAGATTCGCACGGCCCTCGTCGCGCAGGTCGCATCCCCCGTACGGTGGGAGCAGTCGGTACGAACACTGCAGGCGTTGGGAGGCACAGCGTTCGTTGAGGTCGGGCCCGGCACGACGCTGGCGGGACTCGTCAAGAAGACCGCTCCCGGCGCAGAGGTGTTCTCGGTTGGAACCCAGGCGACCCTGGACGTGGCGCTGACCAGGCTCCGGGCCCCGGCGACGCGCGGCCCCGGGACGGGATAGTTTGCGCGGTGGGTCGGTTACGCGAACAGGTCGCTGTGGTGACGGGTGGGTCGGGCGGGATCGGCAGCCGGATTGTCGCGACGCTTGCGCGCGAGGGCGCCGCCGTGATCGTGCACTACTGGCACCACCAAGAGGCTGCGGAGCGTCTGGTGGGCGAGATCGAGGCGGCGGGAGGACGGGCACGCGCGGTGGGAGGCGACCTCTCGCAGCCGGTGCAGGCGACGGCGGTTGTCGCGTCGGCCGCCGAGGCGTTTGGCCGCATCGATATTCTGGTGAACACCGCCCCCATGACCCGCGACAGGTTCATTCTTCGCTTGAAAGATGACGACTGGCAGGCCGTGGTGAACACCAGCCTCTGTGGCACGTTTTACTGCATCAGGGCCGCGCTTCGCGAGTTCGTTCGGCAGCGTCGAGGTCGTATCATCAACGTCACCTCGACGGCCGGACAGGTCGGCAACGCCGGTCAGGCGAACTATGTCGCGGCCAGAGCCGGTGTGATCGGATTGACACGGGCCGTCGCGCGCGAGGTCGGCTCGCGCGGTATCACCGTCAATGCGGTGGCGCCTGGCTACATCGCGGCGGGGATGACCGAGCGGCTGCCTGCGGAGGTGATGGCGAGGTCCCTGGCGCACATCCCGCTGGGACGCGTCGGGTCGGCCGACGAGGTGGCCGCGGCCGTGCTGTTCCTCGCGTCGGACGATTCAGGATACATCACGGGGCAGGTATTGAACGTCGATGGCGGTATGGTAATGCACTGATGGAGTCCGGAGTGGAGGTGGAGCAATGGCGTCGGTGTTCGATCGGGTGAAGGCGCGTGTGGCCCATCAACTGGGTGTGGAAGAGGAGACGATTGCGCCAGAGTCGTCGTTTGTCGAAGATCTCGGCGCGGATTCGCTCGATGTCGTGGAACTGGTGATGGCGCTCGAGGACGAGTTCAAGATTGAGATTCCCGACGACCAGGCCGAGAAGATCGTCACCGTGGGAGACGCCGTCGGTTTCATCGAGAGTCACGCGAAAGAGTCGGCCCAATAACTTCGACCACTGCGCAGACGCCGGGGGAAACGATGCGCCGGCGCGTCGTCGTGACCGGTCTCGGCGTCGTCAGTCCCATTGGCACGGGGCCGGAGGCGTTCTGGTTGGGACTGGTCGCCGGGCGTTCCGGGATCGATCGCATCACCGCCTTCGATGCGTCCGCATTCACGACCCGAATCGCTGCCGAAGTGCGCGACTTCGATCCGACTGCCTACATGGACCGCAAGGAGGCGAGGCGGAATGACCGGTTCGTCCAGTTCGCGTATGCCGCGACTCGGATCGCGTTGGAGCATTCGGGCCACGCGATTACACCGGCGCACGCCGCGCGAACCGGGGTCCTGATCGGCTCCGGGATCGGCGGCGCCGTCACCTGGGAAGAGCAGCATCGCACGCTGCTGGAGCGGGGGCCCGATCGCGTCTCGCCGTTCTTCATCCCTATGATCATCACGAACATGGCGAGCGGCGTCACCTCGATTCTGATCGGCGCCAAGGGGCCGAGCTCGTGCGTGGTCACGGCCTGTGCGACCGGCGCCAACGCCATTGGCGATGCGGCCCGCCTGATCCAGCGCGGCGAGGTGGATGTGATGCTGGCCGGCGGCACGGAGGCCGCGATCACGCCGCTGTCGATGGCGGGATTCTGCTCGATGAAGGCGATGTCGACGCGGAACGATGATCCTCCTCGCGCCTCCCGGCCCTTCGATGCCCATCGCGACGGGTTTGTGATGGGCGAGGGCGCGGGGGTGGTGGTGCTCGAAGCGCTGGAGCATGCGGAGGCCCGCGGCGCGGACATCCTCGCCGAGCTGATCGGCTACGGTGTGACAGCCGACGCGTTTCACATCACCCAGCCCGATCCCGAAGGCGACGGCGCGTACCGGAGCATGGCGTCGGCGATCGCCGACGCCGGGATCGCGCCCGAGGAGATCGACTACATCAATGCGCACGGCACGAGCACACCCTACAATGACCGGCTGGAGACGGCGGCTATCAAGCGCCTCTTTAGCGGGCACGCCAGAGGCCTGCCGGTCAGTTCGACGAAATCGATGACCGGCCACCTGCTCGGTGCCGCCGGCGGTGTCGAGTTCATCGCCTGCGTGCTGGCGCTCCGTCATGGAGTGATGCCGCCGACGATCAACTACGAGGTCCCCGATCCTGAGTGCGATCTCGACTACGTGCCCAACGTCGCACGCGCCGGCCGGCTGCGGACCGTGATGTCCAATGCGTTCGGCTTCGGCGGCCACAACGCCATCCTGATCCTCACGGCCCATGCGTAGACCGCGTCGGCAGCCGCCTCCCGCCCCAGGGCCCGCGCCCGGGCCCGACGAAACGGGCGCGGTCGGTGAAGTCCTGAGCCAGGAGCGGCTTGCGCTGTTGGCAGCGCTTGAAGAGCGCCTCGGCGTGCGCTTCCGCGACCGCTCGCTGCTCGACCTCGGGCTGCGCCACGGGTCGTTCAGCCACGAGCGCGGCCGCGATCCCGGGAAGAGTTATGAGCGCCTGGAATTCCTGGGCGACGCTGTGCTGAGCCTGGTCGTCAGTGACGAGCTCTACCGGCGCCATCCCGACGCGGACGAAGGCGGGCTGGCGAAGCAGCGGGCCAGGGTGGTGAACGAGGCGGCGCTCGCCTCGATCGCGCGCCGGCTGAATCTAGGCA
>JBQTJG010000353.1:0-2837 GCA_052387355.1 Armatimonadota bacterium
TCGAAGCCAACGCCCTGCACCGCTTCCTGTGCGGCTTCCTTCTCCTGCTGCGGGCCAACGGTGCCGTGATCCGGGCCGAGGGAGACCGCCACCCGTCGAGTCTTGCCGTCGGCGTCGGTGTATTCACCCGCGGCGTGCAGCCACGCCCCGGCGTAGGGGTCGAGCCGGTCGAAGGTGAGCCGTTCGGCCTTGCGGGTGTTCTGCACGCCCGCCTTCTTGAGGTTATCGAGAATCATGGTGGCAAAATCCTGCTGCTTGCGGGCTTCCTGTTCCGTCACCGTACCGTCCTGATTCTCATCGGCGGTGGATAGCACCCGATGCGGCGACAGGCTTTCCACCGAGAACGGCCCGCACACACGCACGCGCTTGTTGTCCTCATAAGGCTGGTCGTAGAGCGTTTCGGGGTCGGCATGGAGGGCGATGACGGCGTCGATCTGCTCGCGCGTCATTCCCTCCTTGATGTCCGGGGTGTTGGCGATGGATTTGAGCGTGACATGCGGCACGCGCTTATAGACGAAGCCCTTCTTGATGTCGCCTTCGGTCATGTATTCGGGCGGCCTCTTGCCGGTCAGTTCGGTTTCTTTTTTGATCCCCTCGGGCGAGTCGGCCAGCAGGTAGTAGAGATACTTGGCGGCCATCAGGCGGGTGCGGGCCAGAGCTAGGGCGACGCGACTAGTATCGCAGGTGATCCAGCGTCGGCCCCACTGCTCGGCGACATAAGCCGTGGTGCCGCTGCCGCAGGTCGGGTCGAGCACCAGGTCACCGGGGTCGGTGGTCATGAGGAGGCAGCGTTCGATTACTTTTTCAGAGGTTTGAACGACGTACGCTTTGCCTGGCTCGGCAAACGTGTCGATCCAGACATTCGAGATTTCTTGCACAGGGAAATCATCAAGAAAGTAGGCGTAGCGAAGACTCGTTCGTAGTGGTACGAGTCTCCGAGCCCAAGCGAGGCGACGCATGCCGTCTCGTGTTGTCTTCCAGCTTTTTCCGCCAGGCGAGGCAAATGTTTGTTCATTCAGTTGAAAGTCAAACGTGCATGATTCTGTGTAACCGGAAGACGCAAGATTCTGGGCCGAAAAGCGACGGGCCCTGCTCGGCGCGTCGCCGAAGCGCTGCCGGGCTTCTGCGACACTCATCCGTTCGCCGGTGTCTAACTCGACCATGTTGAATTCCTGCTGTTGGTCCACATGTTTTTCGATGAACAACTGTCGGTACTTCATGTGGCCACTGTCTTTTGCGTACCACAGAATGTAATCAGCGAGCCGTCCAAGGCCACTGACATTCAGCGGGCTCTTGACTCGGTAAGTTATGAACCCGACAAAGTTGTCTGCTCCGAATACTTCGTCGAGCACACATCGGACCAAGTGAACGTTTTCATCGCCAATTTGGACAAAAACACTGCCGGTCTCGGTTAGGAGTTCTCGGGCGGCAACAAGTCGGTCGCGGAGATAGGCTAAGTAGGAGTGGATACCCAGTTTCCAGGTGTCGCGAAAGGCACGCACTTGTTCGGGCTGGCGTGTGGCATCCTCGGCCTTGCCGTCCTTCACATCGCGTTTGCGGGTACTTACCTGCCAGTTGGAGCCGAACTTGATGCCGTAGGGCGGGTCGAGGTAGATGGTCTGCACCTTGCCCCTGAGTCCCTCCTTCTCGGCCAGAGAAGCCATCACCATCAGCGAGTCGCCGAGAATCATGCGGTTGGACCAGTTCTGCTCGTGGTGGTAGAAATCGACCTTCTGCGCAAACTCGGCCGGGCCGCCGTTGAAGTCGGCAAACAGGTTGAGCTGATCGTTGCCGGGTCGCTCTCGGCGGGGCAACGAGTCGATGATGGCCTGTGGGTGAATCTTCTCCTGGATGTAAATTGGTACGACGGCGACGACTAGGTCCTCGCGGTCTTGTTCGTCCTTTCCCTTCCACACTAGCTGTGGGTCCAGCGACGGGTCACGTGGATATAGCATCGTCTTGGGCGAAAGCTCATCTTCGGCAACAAAATCGCGAAGCTCCTCAGTAGGAATATTGACACGTTTATCCTTGTGGACGTGTGCTGTGACCGGAGTATGTGACGTGCGTTTGGATGAAGCCATAGCGTCCTCAACTGAGTCCATATCGTCGGGGATGAGCCCCACGCGTCTGCCCTAAATGGCCGAAGTAGTTGGATTCTCGTTCCCAAGCTAGTGCCGCCTGGGAACCAGGATCGGCGACGACTAGCTCGAAGGTGAGTGGTGTGTTTGAACGCGAAAACCGAAGGATGCGATTCTGTATCGGCTCACCCCCGGAGCGGATTGTGGGTGTTCCAAGCCGCCAAATGTCGACGCCGAACGTGGTGGTCTTCTGGGTGAGGGGACGAGGAAACCATGCATGTCCGCCCAAATTTATGGTCAGATCCACGCGACTGCGAACTATCGGTCCGAAGAACTCTGCAAGGTTCTCTGGAAACTCGACTTGGTGGCGTTCAATTCCAGAAGCCTTACCAGCTTCAATCCACAAGTGCGTCGCCGTCCGAATGTTCGGCGGAGGGTCGACAAGCTGCAGAATGTCCGGGTTACGAGCGAATGCGGTAGGGCGTAAGGAGGCATAGCGTCGCAGAAGGGGCTCGGTGGCCTGCATAGAGCGAGTCCACGAGTGGCGCCACCAACGGTCGAATGATGCCATGGCCGGCGCCATATCCGCACCAGTCAATGATGAAAGCAGGCCAACCTCGTAATTCCGGACAGGGTCACCAAATGCGGACGCCGTGAGATTCGCAGACGAGACGAGCAGCCAGAAGGCGTCAGCACAGGTAAGGGAAACGACCTTCGGATGGAAGAACGGTTGGGCAACGAGGGCAGAGAGATTAATGT
>JBQTJG010000354.1:0-3361 GCA_052387355.1 Armatimonadota bacterium
CCGCCGCGCAGACAACGGCGCCGATGAACACCGCCGCCTGAGCGCCCAGGGCCAACGCCAGTGATCCCATCAGCAATCCTCCCAGGGGCGCGGTTCCGAACAGGGCGAGGATATAGAGACTCATGACGTCGGAACGGTGTTGGCAAACGTGATCGTGCCCAGCATGAGGGCCGATCCCGTCAGGTCGTACACCAGCCATGACTGGGCGGTGATCTGCACCCACGAGCCGGTCAGTGAAATGAACCCCGCCCACCAGAAACGGCGATAGTGCGGATGCCGGAGCGCGCTGAACGTCTGGGTCGTCGAGAGACCGGCGACCGTCATTTGTCCCCGGACGCCTCATCACCTGGGTAGTGGCGCATCGCGTGGAGAAACGTCTCGACATCCCGGCGAAAGAGCCGGTACATCTTCCCGAGCCTGACAGCGGGCAGCAGGCCCTCACGGATGTACCGGTATACAGTGATCTTGTGCACTTGAAGGAAGTCGGCGGCCTGCTCCACGGTGAGGATCTCACGTTCTACAGTCGGCGCATGGTGATCCATGAATCGTCCAGCCTCCTACGTGTGCGCGAAATCGAGCCATTGGGCGGCCGCTTCTCGCGCGCGATCGTCCCTTAGGCGGTAATACTTGAGATTCTCGCGTTCGACGACTTGCACCAGGTGGGCGGCGCGCAACACCGTCATGTGATGCAGGACGGTCACGTGCGACACGCCCAAGGTCTTGGCGAGCTCTTGGAGATACATGTCCCGACTCGCCAGCAGGCGCAGAATCTTCAGGCGCGTCACATCAGCGAGCGCCTTGTAGAACCGGACGAGTTCGGGCGGGGGCGCCTGCTCACCGGCGAAGGTCTCAATCGGATAGATGAACACACGCACGCCGCGGTATGCGGTGACCAGGTTGTACGGCCGAAAGAAGTAGGTAGGGGCGAGCACCACGCCGACAACCGGCGCGTCGGGGCCGATCACGAATCCCCCGGTCGCGCGCTCGACGAGTTCACTCCCGGAGGAGGCGGCAGCCCTGCGCGCCAGCGCCGCCGCGTCCCGCTCCAGCATCGGAACGACCTCGCTCTCCTTCTGTGCATAGACCCGGGCGTAGCCCTCCCGGAGCAGCCGCGCCAGCCGGGCCTTCACTTCAGCCCGGGGTAGGGTGACGAGCCGGCGCAGCGCACGCCTGTCGACATCCGTGTGGGTTGCCGCAAGAAACGCCTCGACCCTCGGCCCCGATCCGCCGATCGCGGCGCGCAACACCGGCAGAGCCTGGCGGTCGGCGAGCGCTTCGGCAAGCATTAACTCTAGCAGCTCGTCGGCGGGCGTAGCCGCGACGCGTCTGATGAAGGCTCGGACTGAGAGACCGGGGGTATGTTCCATGACGCCGACGAGTCCCATCGTCCGGCTGCGCCAGGGAACGAGCAGCGAGAGATCGCCCCGCAGTTCCGCGCCGAGAGACGTGCGCGCGCGCGCGATCCATTTGGGTGAGACGTCGAAATCGAGGGGCTCCCCCTCGTTTCCGAGCAGGTAGAGACACGCCAGGAAGTCGTAGGCCGGAGAGGGATCGATCCGGACCTGGAGCTCGCGGCGGGGAGCGGTGAGGTCTACAACCTTCATCGGAGTCCAACCAGTGTAGATGGCTATCTACATAGAAGTAAACCACGTTGTACGAGGCGGCGTCAACCGGGCTGAGCGGATCGGCGCCCGTCAGGCGCCTGGAACGGCCACACGCTCGGCTGCGGGCTGCAGGTACTTGTCGAACCAGGCCACCAGCCGCCGCAGGCGCTCGATGCGCGGCTTGGGCCGGCCGTTGGAGCCCATCATGTGGCTTTCGCCCTGAAACCGCAAGAACGTGGCCTCCTTGCCGAGTTTCCGAAGGGCGATGTAGAACTGCTCGGATTGTTCGATCGGACAGCGGTGGTCGGCCTCATTGGCCGTGATGAGCACGGGTGCCGTCACATGCCTGGCAAACATCACCGGGGAGTGCTCGAGCAGCGTCCGGGGATCGTCCCAAGGATTGGCGCCCCATTCCACCTCGCCCCAGGTGGCGCCGATATCACTGGTCCCGTAGAAGTTGTGGAGATTACTGACACAGACCTCGGTGATTGCGCAGCGGAAGCGACTGGTGTGTCCGATCAGCCAGTTCGTCATGAACCCGCCATACGACCCGCCGGTGACGGCCATGCGCTCGGGATCGATGAAGCCCTGGGCGATCGCATGATCGAGGCCTGACAGGATGTCCTGGCTGTCCTTGCCGCCCCAATCCTCCACCACGGCCCTGGTGAACGCCTCGCCATAGCCCTGGCTACCGCGGGGGTTGGTCCAGACCACGACGTAGCCCCTTGCAGCCAGGACCGCCACGTAGTGGTTCCAGGTATCACCATACGCCGAGTGCGGGCCGCCGTGGATCCTCAGAATCGCCGGGTATATCTTCCGAGGATCGAACGACGGCGGGGTGAGCATCCAGCCGTCCATCGGCCAGCCATCCGCGCCCGCGTAGGAGAAGCGCCGGGGTTCGGCGATCTCCAGACGCGCAAGCAGGTCGTCGTTGAAGCCTGCCAGCCGAAGGGGCTCGCCTGATGCCGGGAGCAGCCAGAGTTCATCGAGGGACGTCGGGCTCATCCGCTGGTAGGCGATCTGACCCCCGGCCGCGGTGACGTCGGCGATGACCTCGGCGCCCTCGGTGAGCTGATGGACCGTGTGGTTGGCGATCCCGACCCGGTAAAGATGCGTACGGCCCGCATCTGTGGCGAAAAACACGATCGCGCTGCTGTCAGACGTCCACGCAAGGGTCGGAAACATTGGCACAAGGCGGGCGTCGCTGCCGACGGCATTCCCCACCGAGCGGTCGAACGCCGCCGTGAGGTTCGTCGCCACGCCACCGGATGACGGCACGATCCAGACGCCGGCGTTCGTGGCGCTCTTGGCGTGAAAGTCATGGCCGACGAAACCGATCCATCGCCCATCCGGTGATGGAGCGAGGGAGAGCGCCGGACCTCCATTGTGGGTGAGCTGTCGCAGCGCCCGTGTCTCGGCGTGGACGGTCCACACATCGCGCACGAACGAGAAGTCTGCTTCCGGCGTGCGATTGGCGAGAAACACGACCTCTCGGGTACTGGGCAGCCAGGCCGGCGTGTCGTGGTCGAAGTCGCCTTCGGTCAATCGGATCGGATCGCCGCCGTCGAGCGGAACGGTCCAGATGTGGGAATATCCCTCGAGAAAGCCCATCCCGTCGAACTTGTACTTGACACGGGTGATCTCACGCACGATCAACTCTCCGTCCTCGACGGCAGCCTCGAGCGCCTCGAGTGTTCCGCGTGTGGCAAACGCCAGCGTGCGTCCGTCGGCCGACCAGGCCGGCTGGCTCGCCCCGG
>JBQTJG010000355.1:0-30580 GCA_052387355.1 Armatimonadota bacterium
ATCGAGGCCGCGCAAGCCGCGCCGAGCGCGCAGCACTTGGCCGGCGCACCCGCCGGGTTGCCGCTCGCCCGAAGCTCGATATTCGTGGCGGCACCGGGATTGGCCAGTGTGTAGTCCCAGCACCGGCTCGCCGGCGCCGAGAAGCCGAAGGTTGCCTGGAAGTTGGCCGCGGTCACGCCAACCCACGTGCTGTACTGCTGGTAGTAGGCCCACCCCAGGGTCTTGAGCTCCTGTAGCGTATTATCGCCTTCCGAGATCAGGGCGCTCCGGCGGGCGCCCAGGAAGCGCGGCACCGCCAGCGCGATCAGGATGCCGAGGATGGCGAGCACGACGACCAGCTCGATGAGCGTGAAGCCACCCTCCTTCTTGCGCTTCTTGTTCCAGAAGAACCTCAACACAGATGATCCCTCCTCAGTGTATTCGAGCGTTGTCTTTCCGTACTCTAGCATCAGTCCGGGTCGTACACGGCTCTCCGGCTACCTGCCTATCCGTCTGCCCACCTCCCGCGTTCCGACGTCATCCCCATCGTCGTCTACGATGCGCCCGCGTGCGCGGGCCTGCTCTCACTCACCGGTCATATACCCACAGGCCCGTCATCATAGACCCGGCGACGACCGGTCCACGACCGGTCGTCGCGCTCAATTCGTGATACCATAGCCCGGACAATGTATGCCACCTAGAGCATCCTCTCTGGTCTCTGCCGCGCTCGTCGGTGGACTCGTCCTGTTCGTCACCGTCACACCCTTACTCCCCACGATCCGCCTCAAGGTTGACGTAACCCTTCTGGGAGGGATCGTGCTGCTGTTCGGGCTCTACGTGCGGGCCCGCATCAGCCTGCGCCCGATCGTGACGGCGCTCGATGTTCCTGTCGTCGCGCTGCTGCTCGTCGCGGCCCTGGCGACGATCTTCTCTGTTGATCCATTCGTGAGTTTCTATCCGTCCGCACTACGCGGCGAAGGATGGCTGGTCTATGTCGCGTACGGTCTCGCCGCGCTCTCGGCGGCGCGCCTCGGTCGCAAGAGTGTCCACACAGTCATCGCCGGCGCCCTGATTGGCGGCAGCCTGGTGGGCTGCATCGCGCTGGCCCAGTTCTACGGCGTGGACGTCGATCGCTGGCTTGGCATCGACACGCCGCCGCCGCACTTTGGACGCACGTACGCCACACTGGGCAACGCCCTCTTCCTGGGCGGGTACGTGAATCTGCTGCTCCCTATCGCCGTGAGCCTCGCGGCGCACCTGAGAGGACGGGTCTGGATGCTGCCGGCGGCGGCGAGTGCGCTGCTGTACGGGGCGCTGTTCTCGGCCCAGGGGCGCTCGGCGTGGATCGCGGCCGCCATCGCGACCGTCCTGGTCGTGGCGCTTCTGCCGAAGTCGCTCGAGACATTCCGGCGGCTCGCCGTCCTGGCCGCCGTCTTTGCCGTCATGACGGCCGTGCTGGTCGTCACGCGGCCGTCTCCGCGTCTGGCCGGTCGGGCCGCGGCAACCTTCAATCTCAGGGATCCGTCGTTCCAGCAGCGGCTCTACGTCTGGAAGCACACGGCGCCCCTGATCGCGCGGCGCCCAGTACTGGGCTGGGGATTTGGCGCGTTGCTGGGCCGGTTCCCCGATGCCGGGTCGCGGGAGTGGCAGCGTCACTTCGGTCTCAGCATTGTCGGGATCGACACGCCCCACAATGAGGTCCTTCACTTTGCGTTCAGCATCGGGCTCATCGGGCTGGCGGCGTATCTCTGGGTCTGGCTGGTGATCGGAAGATCGCTGCGCTCGGCGCTTCGCGAGCACGGGGAGAGTCCAGCGCCAGCCGAGGGAAATCTGGCGTTATCCGTTGGACTGCTGGCGTCAATGGCCGGATACGCCCTGTGGCTTCAACTCGCCTGGAGCCACATGGGACCGGCGAATGTCTTCTGGCCCCTCGCCGGCGTGATCGTGGCTCTGGGTCGATCGTCTGGCGCCGAGGGAGCGGTCTCGATGCGGACCCGCCTACCGGCCCCCGGTCGCCAGTTGAAAGATCGGTAGGTAGAGCGAGATGACCATCGCGCCGACGATGACGCCCATGAAGATGATCAAGATCGGCTCGAGCATCGACGTCAGGCTCGCCACCGTGGTTTCAACCTCGACGTCATAGAAGTCGGCCACTTTCTCGAGCATCTGCTCGAGCGCCCCAGTTTCCTCGCCGACCTTCGCCATCTGGACCACCATCGGCGGGAAGACCCCTGAGAACTGCAGCGGGATGGCGATCGTCTGGCCCTCGCGGATGCTGGCGCGCACCGCGTCGATCGCGGTACCGATGACCGTGTTGTCGATCGCCTTTGAGACCACCTCGAGTGCCTGCATGATCGGAACGCCGCTGGCGATGAGCGTCCCGAGCGTGCGCGTGAACCGCGCGACCACGATCTTGCGATTCAACTCGCCAACGATCGGCATCCTGAGCTTGAACCGATCGTATCGCTGCCGGCCGCCGGGCGTCGCCAGGTAGCGGCGCAGGACATAGAGCAGGGCGGCGAAAACGATGAGGCCGACCCACCAGAAGCGACGGATGGCCAGGCTGACCGCAATCGCTATCTGCGTCGGCAGAGGGAGGGTGCCCCCGGCGCCGAGCTCTTTGAAGAGCGTCTCGAACTGGGGCAGGATGACGATCGTCATGAAGAACAGCCCGCCGAGCGCCGCCACCGTCAGGAGGATCGGGTACACCATCGCCGACTTGATCTTGGCGCGCAGCGCCTGTTCCTTTTCGAGATAGGTCGCTACGCGATCCAGCACTTCATCGAGCACACCGCCCGTCTCGCCCGCCTTCACCATGTTGACATACAGCGACGAGAACGCCTTGGGATACCGGCCCATCGCATCCGAGAGCGGCCGGCCGGCCTCCACGTCGACGCGGACCAGCGCGATGATCTGCTTGAGCCGCCGGTTGGATGTTTGCTGCTCCAGGATGTTGAGCGTCCGTACCAGCGATAGACCCGAGTTCACCATGGTGGAGAACTGCCGGCTGAAGATCGCCAGGTCCTTGAGGCCGATCCCCAACAGCCCCTGCAGGAACTGAAAGACGTCCGCTCGCTCGACGGTGCGCTCGAGGTTTGTGATAAAGAACCCCATGTCGCGGAGCCGGTCGACCACCATCGCATCGCTGTCGGCTTCGATGACGCCTGAGATCAGGCGTCCGGTGTTGTCTTTCGCGCTGTAACGGAAGATCGCCATGGCCGACTACCCCCTTGCGGTGCGCATCGCCGGCTCGGCCTCGCCGCCGGCCTCGCGGATCATCTTGCGAAGTTCTTCGGGGTGGATCGCGCGGCTCAACGCATCGTCGAGCGAAATGAGCTTCCTGAGATTCAGGTCGCGCAGCGACTGGTCCATCGTCTGCATGCCCTGCTGGCCCCCGGTCTGGATCGCGGTCTCGATCTGGTGCGTCTTGGACTCGCGGACGAGGTTGCGGATCGCCGGCGTGGCCAGCATGATCTCCACCGCCGGGACACGGCCGATCTCCTCGATACTCGGCCACGACTGCCCGCTCGTATTGGCCAGCCGCACCCGCGGCGCCGGCCGCCCCTCGGCCCGCCCGCGGTAGCGCATGTTGGGCAGCAACTGCTGCGAGATAACCGCCTCGATGACCATCGAGAGCTGGATGCGAATTTGCTGCTGCTGATACGGCGGGAAGACGTCGATGATGCGGTCGATCGACTGCGCCGCGTTGGCGGTGTGCAGCGTGGCGAACACCAGGTGACCGGTTTCCGCGATCGTCAACGCGGCAGAGATCGTCTCCAGGTCGCGCATCTCTCCGATGAGCACGACGTTCGGGTCCTCGCGCAGCACCGCCCGAAGCGCGTTGGGAAACGATTGCGTGTCAAAGCCCAGCTCGCGCTGGTTGATGATGCACTTCTTGTGCTGGTGCAGGTACTCGATCGGGTCTTCCACGGTCACGATGTGCGCGCTGCGCTCGGAGTTGACGAAGTCGATCATGGCAGCCAGCGAGGTCGACTTGCCGTGTCCGGTCGGCCCGGTCACGAGCACGAGACCCCGCGGCCTGCGTGTGAGCTCCTTGAGGATGGAGGGCAGGTTCAGGGCCTCGACCGTTGGGATCGTCATGGGGATCACCCGGATGGCGATCCCCACCGCGCCGCGCTGCCGGTACATGTTCACGCGGAAGCGGCCCAACCCCGGCACGCCGTAGGACAGGTCGAGCTCCCAGAACTTTTCGAACTTCTGCTTCTGAAACGTGTTGAGCATGCTGTAGCCCAGTTGGAAGGTGTCCTCCGCCGACAGGACGTCGTACTGCTCCATCGGCTGCAGGCGTCCCCACAGGCGCATCGTCGGCTTGATGCCCGAGGTCAGGTGTAGATCGGAGGACTGGGCGGTCACCACTTCGCGGAGCAGATCTTCAATATGCATGATCCGGCCTCCTGACGCTATTCCACGAACACGACGCGTAGCATCTCTTCGAGCGAGGTGATGCCGGCCAACACTTTCGCCACGCCATCCTGCTGCAGGGTCAGCATCCCGAACGCGATCGCCGCCCGCTTGAGCATGTCCGCCGACGCGTTCTTGACCACGAGGGTCCTGACCTCATCGTCCATCATCATGATCTCGAAGAGACCAATCCGGCCTTTGTAGCCGATGCTGTTGCACGCCTCACACCCCTTCGCCCGGTAGATCACCGGTGGGGGTGCGTCCGGCCTGGCGAGCCCGTACCGCGCCACGACTTCCGGCGGCGGGGTAAACGGCTCGCGGCACTGCTGGCACAGCACACGCACCAGCCGCTGCGCGATGACGCCGATCACCGACGACGAGACCAGGAAGGGCTCGACACCCATGTCGACAAGCCGGGCCACGGCGCCGGGCGCGTCGTTGGTGTGCAGCGTGGAGAGGACCATGTGGCCGGTCAGCGCCGCGTGGATGGCGATGCGCGCGGTCTCTTCGTCGCGGATCTCGCCGACCATGATGATGTCCGGGTCCTGCCGCAAGAACGACCGCAGCCCGGTCGCAAACGTCAGCCCGGCCTTCGGATTGATTGGGACCTGGCTGATGCCGCCAAGCTGGTACTCCACGGGGTCTTCGATGGTGATGATGTTCACCTCAGGCTTGTTCAACCGGTTGAGAATCGCATACATGCTGGTCGTCTTGCCGCTGCCGGTCGGGCCGGTGATGAGGATGATCCCATAGGGTTTGGAGATGAGCGAATCGAATCGCTGATTGTCCGTGCCCATGAGGCCGAGTTTGTCGATCCCCACCAGCGCCGACCGCTTGTCCAGGATCCGCATCACGACCTTCTCCCCGAAGGTCGTCGGAATGCTCGAGACCCGCAGGTCGATCTCGCGGTTGTCGACGCGCAGCTCGATACGGCCGTCCTGCGGCGCCCGCCGTTCGGCGATGTTCATGTTCGCCATGATCTTGATGCGGCTGGTCGTGGCGGCCTGGACGTGGCGCGGGGCAGTCATGACATTGTAGAGCGTCCCGTCGATGCGGTAACGGATGCGCAGCCGGGTCTCCTGCGGCTCGACGTGGATGTCGCTCGCGCCCTGCCGGATGGCCTGGACGAGCATCAGGTTCACCAGGCGCACCACGGGCGCCTCATCGACGATCTCGCGCAGCTTGTCGAGTCCCGGCTCCTCCTCCCCCACGTCGCTGGGGCGGATCTCCTGGATCACTTGATCCAGCGAGCTCTCCAGGGCGGGGTACATGTTGACCGCGTGCTGGAACCCATCCTGCGTGATCGCCACGGGGACGACGTCGCGGTCGATCAGCCGCCGGATGTCGTCGAGCGCCACGACGTCGAGAGGATCGACCATGCCCAGCATGAGCGCGCCGTTATCCGTGCGCAGTGGGATCACCTGATGGCGCCGGATCATGGCCTCGGGCAGCGATGTGAGTACGTCGTCGGGAATGGTCTGCGATTGGATGTCGGCATACTCGATGCCCAACTGGCTGGCGACGGCCCTAGCGATCGCGTCCTGCGTGGCCAGGCCCATGCTCACCAGCACCCGACCCAGCCGATCGCCGGTGGAATGCTGCTGCGCGAGGGCTTGATCGAGCTGCGCACTCGTGATCAGCCCGGCCTCGACCAGCGCCTCCCCCAGCCGTACGCGGCGTCGAGCCGTCGTGCTCTTATACGGTCGCATGGCGTTCCATCAGCATCACCACGTGGGCCTTATGCACCATCACGACGTTGGTTTCATACAGGAGCCGCCCGTCCATCGAGTAGATCCGCGACGAGGTGATCGGCAGGAAATCCTTGGCCTGGTTCATCCGATCGGACAGCCGTGTCGTCGAAGGCAGGTGCAGCTCGCCCTCGATCCGATGGTGAACGGTAAAGATGATGACCTGCTCGCGATCGAGCTGGACCTTCACCGGTTCGCTCCACGACCCTCGACCGCGAGCTCGATCGCCTTGGACCCCTCCATCAGGCGTTGGATCCCTTTCAGACTCATTCCCCGATCCACCATCGCCTTGACCCATCGGATGCGATCCACGTCCTCTTCGCTGTACAACCGGTGTCCGCCACCGGTGCGAGCGGGCGTGAGCAGATTGTATTGATCCTCCCATGCCCGGATGCGTCGCGGATTCACGTCGGTGAGGTGCGCGACCGTCCGGATGGGATAGATCGGCGCACGCTTGTCGACAATCATCGGCTACCCCCTCCGGTTCCCTGCGCCACGCCACGCGGCGACCAGCTCTGGCTGGGGCCCGTACCCGTGCTCGCGCAGGTAGGAGTAGATCTCCTGGAGCTTCGAGAACCCGTGGAAGTCCGGACGATACTCCTGCTCGAGCTTGTAGTCCAGCTCCACAAACTTGTTCAGCGTCACGAAGAACGCGTACTGCACGATATAGGACGGCGCCTCAGGCGCATCACGGTTCTTGTCCACGAATAGATTGACGATGTCGATCTTGGGCAGTTCATCGGGATCGATCCCCTCGGCCTTCGCGCGGGTCTCGATGAGCTGCCGCAGGTCATGCGTGGCCTTCCAATCCTTCGCCATGACCAACGCCACGTCAAGGTCGTATTCCAGATCACCGCTACCCATGCTGTGGTGCATGGTGGGACGGTTGAAAGGGTCGAAGATGTCGGATTCTTCAGCCGGCCGCTCGTCGAGCCGGCAGCCCTCTTTGTCCAGCGGTGAGATCGCAAAGATGGGACAGTTCAACTCGAGGCTCATCTCGGCGAGTTCTGTCGAGATGCGATCGGTCCGGGCCTTCCAGTCATCGAGATGGTCCGACAGCGGGATCTTCTGGAGATAGTCGAAGAAGATGACAATGTCCTGCGTCTGGAACACCTGCATCAAGTTATGGGCATGGGCGCGAATGCGATCGAGGGTCTCCTTGCGCCCGGCTTCGACCAGGTGCACGTAGGGGCCGTAGCGCGCCAGGGCGTCCTTCGCCAACGCCATGCGCTCCCCGATCGAGTCGCCGTTCGCATCGGCGCCCACGAGGATGAAGGTCGGATTGATGCCGGTCTGCTTGGCGATGAGGCGCGCCGCCAGGACGCGCCGCGTCTGCTCCCATGTGTAATACAGCACGGGGATCTTATGGTTCGTGGCCATGTGCACGGCGAGGTCAAGCGCAAAGTTCGTCTTGCCCCGACGCGGCGCGCCGGCCAACCCGTAGTAGAACCCCCGGCGCAGGCCCGAGAGCAGTTTGTTGAGACGGTCGAACGGCTTGATCGAGTATCCCAGAATGCCGTCGGCGGGAAACTGCTCAGGCCGCGGCGAGAGGAGCGGGCCGAAGGTTTCGGAAATCGGCGCCACCTGCCGGCGAACGCGCCGCCGCTGAATCTCGAGCAGGCGGCTAATGGTCTCGGTCGTGAACTGCACGATGTCCGCCTGTGGCTTGTCGTGGCGGTAGAGATACCCGCCGATTCCCTCATGAATCTGGGCCAGGAGGTCGTGGCTCTCCCTGGCCTTGAGCACCTCGACCTGGGAGAGAAGGTCGCCGGCATTGGGGGGCGGCACCATGAGCACCGAGGCGAGGTAGCGGTCCATCTCGGGACCCAACAGCCCCCGATCCCCAAGCATTGTGCGAAGGGTGGTCTCATCGAGCACGACTTCAGGCGAAGCATACACGTCCAGGATGACTCTCGCCAGACGGCGAGCCTGAGGAGTGGGAAGCAGGTCGACGTGAAACCCTTCGTTGACTGCCAGCGTCAGCAGATGGCGGTCGCGAATCAGACCACTGAGCATTCGCGTTTCGACCTGGTGGAGCTCCATGAAATCTCCCCTGAACCTCCGGAAACTTTACCCTGCGCCCGGAACGCCCACCTTCGTTGCCAGCCTGAGTATAGATCAGATGGGCAATTAGGAATATGCCCAGAAGATTGATGGACTAGTCCCGGAGGCCGTGCGTCGAGACCTGGGCGCGCCATCTTAGTCCTGGACGTACACGACACGGAGGATCTCGTCGATCGTCGAGATTCCCGACATGACCTTCTCCAGGCCGTCGTCACGCAGCGTGCGCATGCCCTCACGGACTGCCTGAGCCTTGATCTCATTCGCGCTCGCCCGGTGGACGATCATGTCGCGGATCGAGTCGCTGATGATGAGCAGCTCGAAGATGCCAATGCGCCCGCGGTACCCGCTCCCACGGCAGTAGTCGCACCCCTGCCCGCGGTGGAAGACGACGTTCGAGTCGATGCGCACATCGGCGCCCAGACGCCCCAGCGCGTCGGCGGGCGGTGTGTAGGCGACCTTGCACCCGGCGCAGATGGCGCGGCCGAGTCGTTGCGCCAGCACCGCCATCACGGACGAGCTGATGAGGAAGGGCTCCACGCCCATGTCAACCAGCCGGGTCACCGCCCCGGCAGCGTCGTTGGTGTGGAGGCTTGAGAACACCAGGTGACCGGTCAGCGCCGCCTGAACCGAGATCTCCGCCGTCTCGCGGTCCCGGATCTCGCCGACCATGACGATGTCCGGATCCTGCCGCAGGATGCTGCGCAGCCCGGTGGCAAACGTCACGCCGGCCTTGATGTTCACCTGCACCTGGTTGATGCGGGAGATCTGGTACTCGACAGGATCCTCGACCGTGACGATATTCTGGTCCAGGGTGTTGAGTTTGGTGAGGGTCGCGTACAGGGTCGTGGTCTTCCCGCTGCCGGTGGGTCCGGTGACCAGCACCATCCCGTGTGGCTTGCTCGTGGCGTTCTCCCACTGTTGCTGCACGTGACTTGGAAAGCCTAGCCGGGTCAACCCCAACTGCGCCGAGGACTGGTCCAGGATCCGCATGACCACTTTCTCGCCGTACATCGTCGGCAGGCTGGACACGCGCAGGTTGATGTTGTGGCCATCAGCAACCAGGAGGATGCGGCCATCCTGTGGCCGCCGACGCTCGGCGATGTCCATGTCCGCCATGATCTTGATCCGCGAGACGAGCGCGGCCTTGAGATGGGCGGGCGGGTTCATCACGTCGCGGAGCACCCCGTCCACCCGGTAGCGGATCCAGAGCCCGCCGCGGTGCGGTTCGACGTGGATGTCGCTGGCGCTCTGCTTGACCGCCTCATCGACGAGGAGGTTCACAAGCTTCACGACCGGGGCTTCCTCGGTAAGCGCCCGCAGTTGCTCGACCGATTGGTCGTCCTCGGAGCCCTCGATGGCGTAGTCGGTGACCGACTCCCTCATCGCCCGGTCGATCAGCGAGTCGGCGAGTTGATAGATTCGCGCCAGAGCGTTGGCGATCTCCTCCTCGGTGGACACAACCAGGTCGACTTCGAGGCCGGTGATCAGGCGGACGTCGTCCACGGCGACGACGTTGAGCGGATCCGCGATCGCCAGCACCAGCCGTCCGCTCCGGCGCTCCAACGCGATGCACTTGTGCCGCACCGCCAGGGCGTGGGGAACCAGTTTGGCCGTCTCGACGTCGATATGCGAATCGGCCAGGGACAGGTATGGAAAGCCCCACTGCCGGGCCATGCCGCGCGCCAGGTCCTGTTCGCTGACCGCGCTGATGTCGAGGAGGATCTTCCCGATCCGCTCGCCGGTGCGGGCCTGAATCTCGAGCGCCTCCGCGAGCTGCTCCTGGCTGATGGCGCCGAGCTGTAGGAGGATCTGCCCCAGCGTCTCAGTCTTGCCTCCGACACGCGCTCGAGATGGACGAGCCCGTGACGCAGACTCCGGTGTCGCCGGGGGCGGCGGCACCCGTCCTGGACCGGCCTGCGGCGGCGCACCCGGAGCACGCGCGTCACCGACCATGCTCGCCGTGGCCGTCTCTGCAGCCGCTGGCGGGGTGGGCGCGCCTGGCGTGTCGCCCATCTCGATGGTGCTTGGACCGCCGGGCGCGTCCGTGCGGCCCTCGACAGGTCGGTCTGTGATCGGTGAGACCGTAGACGCCTCGGGCGTCATCAACGACGCGGAGGATTGCGGCGTTGTGGACGCCGCGGGCGCCTGTGCCGGGGGCTGCGGCGTGGCCGGCTCCGTGAGTTTCGCCTGGACCGCCGGATCGTTCGGCGAGATGATCGCTGCCTGCTGGTAGGCCTTGAGCACCCAATCGGTCTCGCCTCGTGCCAGATGCTTGTCAGCCGCTGTAAGGTAGGCGAGACCGGCTTCCTGACGGGCATCAAGGGCCCGGTGCACTTCAGCCAGATCCCAATAGATCCAAGGCGCATCGGGATCGAGCTGGGCCAGGCGCAGATACGCATCACGGGCGTGGGCCCATCGCGCGGTCCGCGCACACAGGCGAGCCTCCGCGTACCGAAACGCCCGATCGAGCGTCAGGCTCTCATGCGAGAGGCCCGCGGCCGACTTCAGGGTCTGCAGCGCGCCCTCATCGTTCGACCGATCGGAGGGTGAGGCCATTCTCGGCTCCCCAGAAGCATGCTGCGGCCCCGTAGTGGAGGCCGCAGCTTCACACCGTCGTCAGCGGCCAGACCGACCGGCCGCGCCGCCGTGACCTTGCCGCAGATCAGATGGAAAGTGACTCAGACGAGCGCGGCGGCGAGTTGGCTGTTCCGCCGCATCTCCAGACGGATGCGGCCGAGGTTGGCCTGCCGGTTGCCCACCACCACCAGCACCGCATCAGGACCGGCCGGACCGATCGCGACGGGACCGTCGTCAAACTCCAGCAGCATGTTCCGCAGGCTGCCTCGGGCCATCTCCCGGCCCATCGAGTCGGATGCCGCGATGTTGCTGGCCACGATCGCCCCCACCGCCTCGAGATCGACCGACTCCTCGGCGCTCATCCCTTCGACGACAAACCCGTCACGGCCAACGACGAGAGCGGCGAGCACGCCGTCGACTTTGGAGAGATCCATGAGCACGTCTTTGAGTTGAGACATCTCCGCTCCTTCCACACTACAGCGTTCCGGGCGATGGCGCGCCCATCAGCCCCCGGAGCTTGGCCAATGCCGATGCGAGTACGCGGGACACATGCTTCTGGGAGATCCCGATGCGCTTCGCGGCTTCCATTTGGGTCATGTCGGTGTAGAAGAGATAGTAGAGCACTTTCCGCTGCACGCTGTTCAGCGACTCCATGGCTTCCACAAGCATGACACGGTCCTCGATCGGGAGCTGGAAGCTGATGTGCGACCGGTGCTTGATCCGATCACGGTCGATCCGCAGGTCGCCGCTCTCTTCGTCGCTCTCGAGCGAGATGCTGCGCACGACCTCGCGGGTGCGCAGGACCTCGAGCAATCCCTCTTCCTCGATGTTGAGCTCCTGGGAGAGCTCGTCGAGTCCTGGGAACCGCCCGGTCTCGCTGACATACTTGCTCACCGTTTGCTCGATCTGCGTGTTCAGCTTCTGGAGCCACCGTGGCTTGCGAATCGTATCGCGCTGGTCCCGCAGGTAGTGGCGAATCTCTCCGCGCACGAGGTAGCTCGCGTACGTGGCGAACTTCGCGCCGCGCGTGGGATCGAACGCGGCGATGGCGTTGAGCAGTCCGATATATCCCACCTGAACCAAGTCATCGGATGGCACGCCCGAGAAGACGAACTCTGATGCGATCCGGCGAACGAGCGAAGTACAGGCGACGACCACCCGTTCTCGGATCGCCGGACTGTGCGCCTCCACATATTCCGCCATCAGGGTGTCCACGTCATCATACGGGCGGGGCGCGGGCGGGGAGCTTTCCTGCTGCTCGATCGTGCGCTGCACGCTGCGGGCAACCATGATAGTGCCTCCCTAAAAATGTAAGAGTCCTCTTTGGGCTGCCCCAAGAGGACCACGGCCTCCCTTCGGCAGCCCGGCTGACCACGCGCGGTCCCTAGGCTTTGCGCCCCCACCTCACGATGGGTTTGCCTTTTCGGGGTACGTATGAACTTATCGTTCCCGACGATCCTGACGCGCTTATCTTAGGCCGTCAAGAACATTCCTGCAAGTCTGTGTCAGATCATGTACCCACTTGTGTCCCGCTTTAGACCTCACCCGAAGGAACCTACCGGGGCGCTCTCGCGCCGGTCGCCGGACGAACCCGGGTCACATAGCGGAAGGCCAGCTTGTACGTCACGAGGGTTTTGACCACGAGCGCGACCTGCTCGGTCCGCAGCCCGGTGGTCTGGGCGATTTCGGTCAGCGTCCGGGCGCCGTCAAGGAGCTCGAGAACGCTGAGTCCTGCCTCGCCGGCGGCTGATCGGACGACCGCCACAACCTCGTCGGGGAGCGCCTGTGAGGCGCCGGGAGCGGTGACGAAACGCTCTTCTCCCTGGACGCGCGCCGCCTCGACGCGTGGGCCGGCGGATACAGACTGGCTGGTGTCAACGCGTGAGGGGCCCACCATAGCCGCGGACCCGTCGCGCGCCGGCCGCTGGAAGAGCTCGGCCCGAACAGGAACCGCGACCTTGCCGGAAAGAACGACGATCCAACCCGCGGCTCGTGCGATGACTGCATCCGCGGGCGTGCCCCAAGCAGCCGAAGGCTCGACGACGGTTGTGTGGCCTCCGCTCAGGACGATGGCGGCCGCTGTGACTCCCAACACCAGTATGGCTGCATCCACCTGCTCGGTCTGCAGACGGTCAAGCAGGCGGTTGACGCGGACGAAATCCGTGTGGATCCCGCAGAGCGTAAACTCCAGCGAAGGCACCTGATCGATGAACCAACTGGGCAGCGTAAGTGTGGCGACCTCCGCAGTTCGGGGCGGTCCTTCGGGAAACACCTCTCGAGGATCTCCCCCCCGCCAGCCGTGCTGCCCGAAGACGGCGGCGAACCGGCGGGCTGGCGCCTCGACAACGATAGCGAGACCGCCAGGCCAGGCGAAGTGGGAGATCACAATCTAGACCTCCTCCTGCACCATCCGCTGCCAGAACCCGCCTAAGGCTAGGAAGATGAATCCGGCGACCCACAGCGCATTGATACCGTGCACATCAGAGTATGAATTGTACCATGTCAGAAGGGCGTACCCCAGGCTCGCCATGGCCAGGCAGACCGCGGCGATGGCCACGGCCAGCCATGGATACGCCGAGGTGCCGCCGCGAAATCCCAACGCCGGCATCAGTCCCGCGGGGATCAGGAACACCGCGGCGGTGGGATAGAAGGCAGCCAGCGCCTTTTCCGTGAGGGTGGCGGAGCCGAGCACGATCGGTTCAAGAATGTACACAAAGCCTAACGCCCAGCCAGCAATGCCAAGGGCGAGGAGCACCAGACGCGCCTGTCGATCGACCATGGGCCACACCAGCCGGATCTCCATCGCCAGGGCTGCGGCGAGCAGCACGTAGAAGGCGACGAAGAACCCATCGGCGATCGACGGATAGGGCAACGCAGTCCCTCCCCACCACTGGAAGAATGCGAAAATCATTCGCCCGGCGGCCCAGGCAAGCGCACCGAGCGCGCCCATTCCCCATACCACGCGCTCACGATCACCCGGGGCGTAGGCGCGTGTCGCGGCGAGACAGCCAATGCCGGCGACCAGGGGAGCCAGAATCTGTAGGAACGTGGCCAACACGTGGCGAACCAATCGCACTTGAAGGCTGCCGCCTTCAAACCCGTATACGTACACAGCAGCGCCGACGATAAGTGCCACAGCCAGCAGGGCCGTCCGCGCGTTCTTCATAAGGACTCCTCTCGGTCGACGTCGGCCTCCAGCACGGTACGTTCGGCAGCCGCGATGGTTCGATCCGTAAAGGCCCGGCCGGCGATCGCCACGACCGGCGCGCATCCCTCCTCAATGATCGCCCGCCAGGTGGACTCCGGAAGAGGCGGCGCGCTGACGCGGTCACCGTTGATGGACCCGCCGTGCTGAGCCAGCGCCTCCGACAATGCCGCGACGAACAGCGCAGCAAGGCGGGGACCGCGATGATGCACGACCCGCGTCATCACATCCGAAAGAATGGTTGGCCAGGGGCGCTGGGTCGGTTCCGCTGTGACGGCGTCCTGTGCGTCGGGCGCCGGCTCTGCCACCACACCCGATTGGAGTGTCGCGACGCCCACCTCGGTCGCAGGCGGCGACGCCGCAGCGGTTGACGCTGCGGGCGGCGGAGGTTCCTGACGCGTCTGGTGCGAGAGGCCCGCGACCCCAGGGCGCTCGGTTGACATGGTCGGCGGGACGATCGACGACACAGGTGAAGGGTCGAGGGGCGGCGCGACCTGGGGGCCGGCTGCTGAAGCGGCGGGCGGTTCCAGGATGGCCAACTTCGGCGGCGTGCCGATGAAGACGCTCACGACTCCGCTCGCCACAATGTCGCGGAACGAATCGTGTTCCGGCTCGACGGGGAGCACGGCGTCCTCCCCGTCGGCCTCGAGGAACCACGTCTCACCTGTCGCCCCGTCCTGGATCCAGAGCACCCCTTCCATGATTCCATCCGTGACGTGGACTCCGCCCTCAAACCCGCGGGCGACGAGGCACACCGCCAGTTGGTCGATGTCCACTTCGCCGCCGGGGAGCCCCGCAAACAGGGTCGGGCCCGCCCGGACGGCGTCGAGGATCTGTCGCCGGGTCTCTAGCATGCTACTTGATCCCGAACTCCCGGTAGTAACGCAATGCGCCCGCGTGCATGGTGATCGGCATGCCCCGCCGGGCCGAAGACGTGGTCACGTCCCGGCCTCGCGCGTGAGCCGTCCGGAGTCGCTCGGTATTCTCCCAGAGCGCCTTCGTCAGCGCGTAGACGAGGTTCTCTTCGACCTCCTGCCGCGTCACCAGCATCGCCATGACCGCAACGGTATCGACCGGATCCGTCTGCCCGCGATAGGTATTGGCCGGGATCGTGACCTGCGTGTAATAGGGATACTGGTCCCGAAGCTGCTCCGCGACCTCCTTCGGGATGCCCACGATCTTCATCTCGCGGTTGGAGGCAATATCCTGGACCGCAGCGGTGGGATGTCCCGCAGTGATGAACGCGGCATCCACAACGCCGTCCTTAAGCTGGTCGGCGGCTTCGGCGAAGTTGAGAAAGTCGGGTTTCGTATACGGGTGGTACCCGAGCTCAAACACGCGGAGAATCTGACGGGCGTTCACCTCAGTGCCGCTGCCAGGCGCGCCGACGGCGATCCGCTTTCCCTTCAGATCGGCGATGGAGTTGATGTTCTTCGAGCGCAGCGTGACCACCTGGATGGTCTCCGGATACAGCATCGCCATGCCGCGGAGATTGCCGACGGGCTGCGGCTTGTTGCCGATGCGGTCCATGAACATCTCGGTGCCGTTGAACGCGTAGTATGTGATATCGTTTTGGATGAACGCCACAGCGACATCGCCGCGCTGCAGCAGCCGGATGTTGGCGACGGATGCCCCTGAGGTCTGGGCCGTCGCTTGAACGTTGGGCACCCTGCCGCTCCACATTTCGGCGAGCGCCGCGCCGAGCGGGAAATAGACGCCGGCCGTGCCGCCGGTCGCTATTGAAATGAAGACCCGCTGCTGGGCGGCAGCCGGCCACACCACGACCGCTAGGATGGCGCTGATGATGAACACGAATATCCGTATCATCGCTGCATGCCTCCTCTGTGTGACTCTCGCGTGCCACTCTCGCATCTAGCGTCCACCATCAAACGGGCTACCGTCGAACGAGGACGAACTGGCCTGCCTTGACATGGGCGATAGCGACCGGCCGGTCCGGCGCTCCCCAGCGATCGAACGTGATCTCGCCGGTGGCGCCTGGGAAGCGGCGGAGTCCCTGCAGAGCCGTGCGGATCGCAGCCGGGTTCCTTTTGCGCCTGACCGCAGATGTGAGGATCTTCACCGCGTCGTACCCCTGCGCGGCGTAGTGGTCGGGAAGCTCGTCATTGTACTTGCGACGGTACTTGCCGACAAACTCCTGCACTGAGGGGATCGGCTCGCTGGGCACGAAGGCCGCGGGCAGGTAAACCCCCTCGGCTGCCTCTTTGGCCCATCGGATGAGATCGGGCGAGTACAGGGCGTCCGAGCCAACGACGGGGACGTCACTCCCGCGCGCTTTCAGCGCGGCGAGGATCAGCGCGCCCTCGTCGGGATAGCCAGCGATGAAAACGGCATCCGCCCCATCGGCGATGACGCCGTTGGCGTGGCGCGAGAAGTCGCGGTCGCCATCACGATACAGCCGGGTGCCGACGATCTCCCCGTGGAGATCGCGCACGCGCTGCGTGAACGCCATGGCGACCAGCGTGCCGTAGTCGTTCCCCTCGTGAACAACCGTGATACGGCGCGCGCGTTTGGTCCCCACCAAGTAGTCGGCCAGTGCCCGCGCCTGCGCCTGGGCAGGCAGCGACGTACGGAACACGGACGAGCCTGCGTAAGGGATGGCGCCGGTTGCCCCCGGGCTGATGACGGCGACACCGGCCCGTTCGGCCAAGGGTGCCACGGCCGCGACAGTCGCGTCCGTGAGCGGGCCCACTACCGCCACGACCTTACGCCCGAGCAAACGGTCGAATAAGCGCATTGCTTCTTCCGTGTTCCCGTGGTCGTCCTGCACGACGAGTGTCATCGTGGCGCCGCCCGCGCCGCCGCCGCCGTTGATCTCCTCAGCGGCGAGCATGGCGCCCTGCACCGCCGCCCGGGCAGCGCCAGGGACACCGCTCGTCAGTGGGACCAGCATCCCGATGGATACGGCCTCCTGTGCCCGCAGGGACGGGCCGCCACATCCCCCGGCGAAGAGCGCGGCGACGGCAGCAATGGCCATCGCCATGACCGGGAGCGTCCGCATACGCATCACCTCCTTTGGAGAGAACAAGAAGCCCCTAGAGAACGAAAAAGCCCTTCGGCCGAATGACCGAAAGGCACATACGCCTTACCCCTCGGCAACCCAGCCGGCCGCGCGGCCCACTGATCCGGACCTCGCGCCCCCGTGGCTTTGCGCCCCCACCTCGCGATGGGTTAGCCCGTTCGGAGGTCGTCTAACTATCTATACTATCTGTCCCCGGCGCCGCCATGCGGCCCGGGGAATCGCGGCTATACTTCCTTTCTTCCCGATCCAGGTCTCGCCTAGTCCTCCCCCAATCCTCCTAGAGACGACGGGTGAGTTCTGGCGTCTTGCCCGAGATCGACAGCAATCGTCGGTAGAGCCTCGTCACATTGGCAACGTACCACTGCGTCTCGGCGTAGGGTGGGATGCCGTCATAGCGCTCGACAGCGCCCCGGCCCGCGTTGTACGCCGCGAGCGCCAGATGCGTATTCTGCCACCCGAACCGGTCGAGGTTCCCGCGTAGATAACGGATCGATCCATACAGATTCTGCGCCGGATCCCAGGGATTGACGCCAAGCGCCCGGGCAGTGGCCGGCATCAACTGTCCTAGCCCCATCGCACCGGCCCGTGATCGCGCTAACGGCTGGAACCCGGACTCGATCACTACGAGCGCCACGACCAGCCGCGGGTCAAGGTTGAACTGGCGGCTGTAACCGAGTAAGGCCTGCGCGACAAGATAGGCCTCTTCATCAGAAAGGCGCGGATTGTAATGCCGGGCGATGGCCCGATAGCTATCGAGATTTACCGCCCAGGGCGGAGCCGATGGTGACGCCGTCGCCGATCCTGGCTCGATAGCGAACTCGGGGATGGGACCGATGGCGCGTAGCGCCTGGGTGGCGAGCTGCCGGGTCTGTGGGTTCCCTCGCGCCACCAGGGTCTGTCTCAACACCGAGGCCGCTTCATCGAGATGACCGGTACGCACCAGCACGTGTCCCCACCACAACAACACCACCGCGTTATGCGGGGCGAGGCCGGCGGCCCGGGCGAATGCCCGCTCTGCGAAGCGGTACTCACCCTGGCGAAACTGCGTGAGCCCCAACCACAGCCAGGCGTGATGATCCGTCGGTCGTGCGCCGACCGCGCGGGTGAAGATCGCCTCGGCCTCCGCATACCTCCCGCCAGCAAACTTCGCCGCGCCCTCGCGGAGCCATCCCGCGACAGGGGCGGCCGCCCCGGCTGGCTCGATACTCGCGACCGCGACGAGCAGACCGGTCACGAGCACGGCGATGAGGGAGAGACGCATCCTCACAACAGTTCCTCCGCGATCTCACTCTTGCGCCGCCGGATCTGCATGCGCGCTCGCGCGATGTTGCCGCCCCCGTCGAGCACCGTGGCCAGATAATGGGCCGGTCCCAGTGCAACCGCGAGCACCGCCAGGCTGTCGGTGGTCATCGTCACGTGATCTAAGTCCCCTCCGTCGAGCTTACGAGCGCAATACGCCCCGACCTTGAGTAGGGCGGCCAGGTCGACGGCGATCATCTGAAGATCGTGAGCGCCGCCCTTGGCCACAGCCTCCAAGACCTGTCCATCGGCACCCACCAGTGCAATGGCACGGGTATCGTCTCCAATCAGTTCCTGGAGAATGCCTTTCAGCTTCGTGCCCATGCCCTCAACCTGGCAACCGAGTCAGTTCGCTGCTCCATCACGTCCCCCTCTTTAGAAAGGAAATGCCCGACCGGACGGCGTACCTAACCATCGTGGAGCGCCTCATGTATCCCGATGCCTTCGAACGCATCCGTACCCATCGCCGGACGCTGGCCGCGCGATGGTCCCGATACGTGGTCAGCACCCCTGATGCCAGCCTGGTATGGCAGGACGTTCAGCGCATTGATCGCAATACCCTGGCCGGGATGGAGGCTGTCGCCGAGGCAGGAGCGACGGGCAAGGTCGATCTGTTCGGCGACTTCGCGGGCCGGTTCAGCCAGGAGGCCTTCGCCCTTGGGGTTCCGCTCGACGAATTGATCCGTGCGCTGTTGCAGGTGAAACCTGTCGTCCAGGAGTTTCTCGCCGAGGGCTCCCCGGCAGTCGCGCCGGACGCGGACATCGTACAGTTTCTCAACCGCCTGATTTCGGTCGGCCTCCTTGAAGCGATTCGGCGCCACGAACGACAGCGGGACCGCCGCGCGCTGGCTCTCCAGGAACAGATCGACGATTTGCGCGAGCGGCTTCGCCGCCAGGTTCTGGTCGACCCTGTGACCGGGCTGTTCAACGCCAACTACTTTGCGATCGCGGTACGACGCGAGATGCTCCGCAGCCGCCGGTTCGACCGGACCTTTACGATCGGGCTCGTGGCTCTGGACCAAGACAATGAGATCAAGGAATCGCTCGGCGAGGAGGGACTTCAGGCCGTCACGATCGAGCTTGCCGATGTCCTGACACATGCCACCCGGCAGGTTGATTTCCGCGCATCGCTCGGGGGCGGGCGGTTCGGCATCATCCTGCCGGAGACCTCCCTGGACGGCGGCTTCATTCTTGCGGAGCGTCTCCGCCAGGCCGTGGAGGGCCGCGCGTTCGCCATGCCCGATCATCCGTTTCCTCTGACCCAGACGGTGAGCATCGGACTGGCCAGCTTCCCCAGGGATGGCGAGGAAGACCAGGTCCTGCTCGCGCGCTCCGAAGAAGCGCTCGCGCGGGCCCGCGCGGGCAAGAACGCCACGGTCGTCGCGGCCACCGCCGACGACTTCTGACTCAGTGTTCTCGCCACATCCGAAGCTGGACTTCAAACGGCGGCTTCTCCTTTAAGATTCTCAGGAACACTTCAACCAGTGTAGGATCCAGCGCGGCGCCGGCCATGTTCCGCAGTTCCGTCATCGCCTCATCGACCGGTCGGCCGCGGCGGTAGGGCCGGTCTGAGATGATCGCGTCGAACGTGTCCGCGACACGGATGATCCGCGCGCCGAGCGCAATCGCGTCGCCGGCCAGACCTTCCGGATAGCCGCTGCCATCCCAGGCCTCCTGGTGGTAGTGGACGTAGGCAACCAGCGGGCGGAATGGCGTCATCTCCTGAAGGATACTGGCGCCCCGCTCCGGGTGCATGTTCATCACCACACGCTCGTCATCACTGAGCGGGCCGCGCTTCCGGAGGATGCTCTCGGGGGTGGCGATCTTCCCAATGTCGTGCAGCAGACTCGCCCACCGGATCCGCTCCACTTCCTCAGAGGGGAGTCCAAGCTCAGTCGCAATTGCCACAGCATTGCTGGCCACGCGCTGGGAGTGGCCCCGCGTATAGGGGTCTTTGGCCTCGAGCGCGGCGGTCAGGGTGTTGACGGTGCTGAGCTGGAAGTCATGCGCCTGGACCTGCATGCGAGCGTCGCGCAGCAGCACGGCGGCCATTTCCACCAGCGCGCGCACGGCGTCGAGCGCGTCGTCGGTGAAGAGCCGGACCTCGCGGCGGGCGAGGAAGAGCGCGCCGAACGTGATCCCTTCCGTCCGGAACGGGATGAGGAGGGCGGAACCGGCGGCGTCTCCACCAAACACGCTGACCCACCGGGCGTCCTGGCTCGCATCCACGACCGATTGGGGCAGGCCCGATCGAAGCGCGGCATCGAGCACCGCGATATTCGGCAATACCTCCCCGCGCGGGCGTTCGCCACTTGGGCCGTTGAGGCTCGTCTGGACCACGGGGCGGCCTTCAATGTCGAGGACGGTGATCAACCCGTGATGAGCGTCCGCCAGCCGCACCGAGCGCTCCAACAAGACGCGAGCGCGCTTCGGCAGGTCGAGCGGCGTCATGTCCATCAGGCCGGCCCGGATCTCGGCCGCGGTGTGCGCCTGCCGCGTCAACGCTTCGGCGCCGCGCAGCGCCGATTCTTCGGCGTCGCCGCGGCGTTGCTCGATCATGCCCATGAGGAACCCGGTCAGCATCAGCAGCGCCGCGCGCGGAAACACGGCGGCCGAAGGTTCCAGCCGCAGGCTGGCGGCGACTCCGAACGCGATTGCCGCCATCCAGCCTCCCATGACGCCGGCGACCAGACCCCGCCCGGCTGTTCCCCAGATCAGCACCGGCACGTAGAAGAAGTAGAAGAAACTGGTCAGCCCTCCGGTCTCGTGCACGATGAACGATACAATGAGGAGTTCCAATGCCGTCCCGGTGTAGCTGGCGACCGGGGGCCCTCCGCTCCGCTGCTGAGTCACCGCGCTCAACAGGCCCGCAGGAACCAGGAGGACGAGCAAGAGCAGGACGCTCAGCGATGGCAGCGAGGGCTCCGACGGAGTGCCGATCACAAGAACCGAAAGGCCAAACAGCACAGCCAGGCCCCGGACGTAGATGGGCCACCACTCGAACGCGCGTGTCCTGACCATGCTCGGCCCCGCGTCCCCCTCTGGAAGCGTCATGTAGTATGCCCTCTTGCCAGGCGAGTCTAGACCTCTGGCACCGCCGGCGCAAGTCCGCGCCGGGCCATCGCTGCCAGCAGGCGTCCTTCCACGCGCCGCAGGACTCGAATCCTCAACGGCTCGCCAGGGGCCAGGGGTGCAGTCAGGACGGTGGGCACGCCGAACCGGTTACCCGCCAGCACGTCCGTGAACAACTGATCGCCGACCATCGCCGTACGATCACGAGGGGTGCCGAGGATTCGCAGGGCGTCGCGCAGCTTGGACGGACCAGGCTTGAGCCCCCCGGCCGCCGCCGACAAACCCAGGAGGGCCGAGGCCGCCCGGACACGGGCGGAGAGGCTGTTTGACACCACACACGCCGGGATGCCGGACCGGCGCAGGTCAGTGATCCAGTCGACAACGGCCTGGGGTGGCGTCCGCTCGCCCCAGGCTACAAGTGTGTTGTCGAGGTCTAGCATCAGGGCGTCGATTCCCCAGGCGCGAAGCAGCCGCGGGGAGAGCCGGAAGGCCGCCGAGGCCCTGTACCTCGGCGCAAGCAGGCGGAGCAACAGCATCACGGGCGGTATCGCCGGATAGCCTCGGCATGTTCGCGAAGCGTCCGGCTGAAATGATGACCTCCGTCGGGCCGCAGGACATAATACAGATACGGCGCATCGGCAGGCGTGGCGGCCGCCCGGATGGACGCCAGCCCTGGATTGCTGATGGGTCCCGGCGGCAGGCCGTGGTGTCGGTACGTATTGTACGGCGATTCGACCGCGAGGTCTCGTTCGGTCACAACAGACTTATGCCGACCGAGGGCATAGAGCACGGTGGCGTCAATCTCCAGACGCATACCCCGGCGAAGACGATTGTAGATCACGCTCGCGATCACGGGACGCTCCTGAGGCACTCGCGTCTCGCGTTCGATCATCGACGCCACCGTCAGAAGCTGGTGGAGGGTCAGTCCAAGCCCCCGGGCCGCCGCGTGGATGTCCGGCCTGACCCCGGCATCGAACCGTTCAAGGAATCGGTTCAGGACCGCAATCTCGCCGAGCCCGCGGGGCAGCACGTAGGTATCCGGAAAGAGATAGCCCTCCAGGCTGTCCACCGGAAGCGCTTCCAGCGTCGCGCGCGTCACACGCCGGCCGCCGTGCAAAGCTAGCGCGAGGAACCGATCGCGGTCGACCAGACCGGCGGTCGCCAGCGCATCCGCAATCTGGGTGACCGTGTAGCCTTCGGGAATCGTCACGCGGTGCTGGACGTTCTCGCCGCGGGCGATAGCCCCCACGATCTCCCATGCGCTCTGCGTGGGCCGGAGGGCATATTCGCCATGCTGGAGGCGGCTGGTCGCGCCGAGCCGCTTTGCCGCAGCGATGACAACCCATGGACTCCGCACCAGACCGGCATCGGCAAGGCGGCGCGCGATCTGTCGCGTCGACTCCCCCGGCGCGATGATCACCGTGCGAACCGGTGCGTCTGCAAGCCCCACCGGACGCATCGCCCACCAGAGGCCCGCCGAGGCCGCGGCGCCCAGAAATACGGCGCCGGCGATTGCGATGCCTGCCCAGCGCATCGCTCGCCGGAGCGTGGGCCGCGGGCCCCGGGTCTCGCTCACGGTTGGACGAAGCGCGGCTTAAGCGTTCTCCTCTTCCTCGTCGTCATCGGCGTCTTCCCCGTTGGTGTCGAACTCCCCACTCAGGTCTTCGAGCGCCCCCGGATCGCCGCTCTCTTCATCCCCTTCGAGAGTGACCTCGCTGTACCCGGCGGTCTCCTCCAGAACAGCCATCACACGGCTCAGCTCGTCATCATCCTCTATGGGAACGAGCCGGTCGTCGCTCTCCATCCGGAAGATCACCGCGGCGGCGTCTTCCTCATCCTCGGGAAGCAGGACCGCGTATCGCCGCCGCTCGACTTCGACGATGTCCACGATGTTGAATCGGTGCTCCACGCCGTCTTCGTCTTGCAGCGTGATCACATCCGATTCCTCAACCACACAGCACCTCCACGTGCGCCGTTCCTATCATGCGGCCCTGCGCGTCCGACGTCACGGCGCGAGCATAACACCTCCATTGGAACCCCGCAACGGCTCGGCGGCGCGGCGGCGATCGAGATAGGGCTGCAGGATCAGAGCCGCCGCGACGGCATCACGCCGGCGCCTGCGCTTTCGCGCGCGGAGGCCGCTGTCACGCAGCGATCGCTCTGCGGCGATTGTCGAGAATCGCTCATCCACCTCCGTGACCGGGATCCCCAGCATCTGCCGGAGCCGGGCGGCGAACTGCGCGGCCACGCGGGCCTGCGGTCCAAGTGTGCCGCGCGTGGTCAGGGGACATCCGACGACGATCTCGCCGATGTCATATTGCTCGATCAGGCGGCGCAGGTGGCTCAGATCTCTCGCCCAACCGGCGCGGTCCAGAACCTCAAGGGGCGAAGCGATGACGCCCGTCGGATCGCTGACCGCGAGGCCAAGCCGCCGCTCGCCGGGGTCAATGGCCAGAATGCGCATCTCTGCGCGCCAGGAGGCGCCGCACCTCTTCCGGAGTGTCGTCGAGCGCCTGTTCGAGACCAGAGACATCTCGGCCACCGGCCTGGGCCAGCTCGCCTCGCCCGCCGCCGGTCCCGCCAAGACGCGCGGCGACCGCCCGGACCAGCGCGTCGGCGCGCAACCCACGATCGAGCAGATCTGGCGTCACCATGGCCACCAGGTTGACGCGATCATCCAGGGCGCCGGCGAGGAGATAGACGCCTCCTCCCCGCTGCCCGCGCAGCCGGTCCCCGGCGGCCCGGAGGACCTCGTGCGTCGCCCCATCGATGCGCGCCGTGACCACGCGCACGCCGTCCACATCGACCGCGGCACGAACGTTCCCACCGTCGACGCGGTCCGCGCGGGGCTCGCGCTCTGCCTTTCGGGCGCCCTCGCTCACCCGCCTGACTCGATCGAGCAGATCCGCGGGCGTGGCGCGCGTCAGCGCCGCCAGTTCAACGATCAGGTGGTCATTGGCGCGCGCCCGATCGTAGGCCTGCCAGCCGGTCACGGCTTCAATGCGGCGGATGCCCGAGGCGACGCTGCCCTCCGCGGTAATCGTGGCCAGTCCGATCGCTCCGGTATTGGTCAGATGGGTGCCGCCGCACAACTCACGGCTGTACCCTTGGACCGCGACGACGCGGACCTGCTCGCCGTATTTTTCCCCGAACAGCGCTTTCGCGCCCAGCCGTCTCGCCTGATCGAGGGACATGGTCTCGGCGCGCACGGGCCTGGCCGCCAGCACCACGGCATTCATGCGGCGTTCGACCGCCTCGCGCTCCTCGGGGGTCAGCGGCCCGGTGTGCGTGAAATCGAACCGCAAGCGATCGGGCGCCACCAGCGACCCGGCCTGATGTGCGTGCTCGCCCAGTACCTCTTGCAACGCCTGGTGAAGCAGGTGTGTGGCCGTATGGTTGCGCTTGATGGCGGCCCGCCGCTCGCGATCGATCGCGGCACGGACGCGGCTCCCCTCGACGACGCGACCTTTCATGACACGGCCGATGTGTCCGGTGACGCCGGGCGCGATTCGCCTGGTGTCGGTGATCTCGACACGTAGGCCGCGGGCGGTGATCGTCCCGGTGTCGCCGACCTGGCCGCCGGCTTCAGCGTAGAACGGTGTGCGGTCAAGCACGAGCACGATGTCCTCGCCTTCGGCCGCCTGGCCGGCGCGGATGCCGTCACGCTGGATCGCCAGGACGGTGGCGGGGGATGTCTCGCGCGAGTACCCAACGAACGTCGTCGCCGGCAGGTCGGCCAGGCCGCCCGCCTCCGTCATTCCGAGGTCACCCGGCAGCACACCCGCGGCCCGGCTGCGCTCGCGTTGCTCCTCCATCGCGAGACGAAAGCCCTGTTCATCCACGCCCAGCCCCGCCTCGGCGGCCACGTCGCGCGTCATCTCGACCGGAAACCCATAGGTATCGTAGAGCCTGAAGGCGTCCCGGCCGGCTATCATCGACTCCCCTCGGGCGCGGCTCCCTGCAATGACCTCGGCCAGCCGGTCGAGCCCGCCGGACAATGTCTGGGCGAACCGCTCTTCCTCAGACTCGATGATCTCGAGGATGAACGCGCGCCGGCGCACAAGATCGTGAAACTCTCCGCCGAACAGGTCGATTACCGCGCCGGCGATTCGGCTGAGAAACGGCTCTCGGAACCCTGCGCGCCGGCCGAAGCGGATCGCCCGTCGCAGGATCATCCGCAAGACGTAGGCCCGGCCTTCGTTCCCGGGCGTGACGCCGTCGGCGATCAGGAACGTCGCAGCCCTGCCATGGTCCGCGACGACGCGGTAGGGAACTAGCGCCTCGCGCCGCTGCGCATCGGTGTGGCCAAGCAACGCCTGGATGCGTGCGAAGATTGGCGCGAAGAGATCGGTCTCATAGTTCGTCGACGCGGCCTGCACCACAGCGGCGATTCGCTCTAGCCCCATGCCGGTGTCGACGCCCGGCTTTGGCAGCGGCGTGCGGGTCCCATCGGGGGCCTGGTCGTACTGCATGAAGACAAGGTTCCAGATTTCCAGCCAGCGCTGACAGTCGTTGTCGCGCGCCACGCTGCAGTCGGGCTGCTTGCACGTGCAGCGCGCGGGTCCCCAGTCATAGTGCAGCTCTGAGGTGGGACCGCACGGTCCCACGTCCCCCATCGACCAGAAGTTGGTCTTCTCGCCCATCTGAAGAAGACGCGCATCGGGCACGCCGAGCCCACGCCAGTGCGCCAGCGCCTCGTCGTCCCCAGACAGCACGGTGACGATCAGGCGCTCCGGCGGAACCGCCAGCTCGCGCGTGACGAACTCCCACGCGTACGCGATCGCCTCACGCTTGAAGTAGTCGCCGAAGCTGAAATTGCCCAGCATGAAGAACAGCGTGTGGTGGCGCGGGCTGGGGCCAACGGTTTCCAGATCGTTGTGCTTGCCGCTGACGCGGAGGACCCGCTGCAGTGTGGTGGCGCGCACATACGACCGTCGCTCGAAACCGAGAAAGACGTCCTTGAACTGGACCATGCCTGCGTTGGTGAAGAGCAGGGTCGGATCGCCGGCCGGCACCAACGAGGCGCTGGGGACGATGGTGTGCCCACGCTCTTCAAAGAAGCGGAGAAATCGGTGGGCGGTCGCCATCCCGCCGAGCGTCTCGATCACCACAAATCCATCCTCATATTTGTCCTCGTGCGCCACGCCTCGACCGGAATGCTCATCTCGCCGGCAACACCCTCGCCGTGCCGCGCTGAGGTCATCACGATGCGCCGCGCAACCGGGGATCAGCCAGGTCACGCAGCCCATCACCCAGCAGGTTCAGTCCCAGAACCGTCAGCAAGATCGCGAGCCCCGGAAAGATCGTGATCCAGGGTGCGGTCTGCATGAACGTCCGGCCGGATGTGATAATTGTACCCCAGCTCGGGATGTAGGGTGGAAGCCCCACGCCGAGGAAACTCAACGCGGCTTCCGCCAGGATCGACTCCGCGAAGATAAAGGTGCCCTGCACGATCACCGGCGCCAGCGAGTTCGGCAAGATGTGCCGGAAAAGAACACGCGCATCGCGAGCGCCAAGCGCCTGCGCCGCCTGCACGTAATCCAGTTCGCGGACGACCAGGGTGACGCTGCGCACGACGCGCGCCACGCGAGGAGTGAACACGATCGCCAGCGCAATGATCACATTCCACAACCTGGCCCCCAGCGCGGCCATCAGCGCGATCGCCAACAGCGTCGAGGGAAAGGCCATGAGGCCGTCCATGATCCGCATCAGAATGCGGTCGAGCCGCTGCCTGTACCCTGCAGTGAGCCCCAAGGTGACGCCCGCGCCGGCCGTACTGGCGACGACCAGGCCGCCCACCACCAGCGAAATCCTGGCGCCGTGGATGACCCGGCTGAGGATATCGCGGCCCAGGTTGTCGGTGCCGAACAGGTGCGCGCGACTGGGCCCGAGCAGCCGCCGCTGGACCTGGATCTCCTGGGGATCGAACGGCGAGATCCACGAGGCGAGGAGGGCGATGAGCACGACGGCAAGGACGATCGCACCGCCGATCTTCGCCGACCGGCTGCGGCGCAACCCTGCAGACACGGCGCCCCACAGCCCGATCGGCCTCGCCCGCATCACAAGGGCGTGGATGCCTGACCGGCTGATCTCCGCTTCACGCATAGGTGATGCGAGGATCGAGATAGAGGTACAGCAGATCGATCACGAGATTGACGAGTACGTAGATCGCCGCAATGAACACCAGCACGCCCTGCACGACCGGATAGTCCCGGCGCAGCACCGAGGAGATGACGAGCCGCCCCACACCGGGCAGCGCGAACACCGTCTCCGTCACGACGGCGCCGGCCAAAAGCCCGCCCAGCGCCAGCCCGATCACGGTCACCGTGGGAATCATGGCATTGCGCAGCGCATGGCCGGTGATCACCCGGCGCTCCGCGCTTCCCTTGGCCCGCGCGGTCCGGATGTAGTCCTGGCCCAGCACCTCGAGCATGCTCGACCGCGTCATGCGCGCGATCAGGGCCGAGCCACCGATGCCCAGCGTCACTGCAGGCAGCACGAGCGACCGGATCGCGCCGAGCACCGACTCTTGAAGGGGGACATAGCCCGCGACCGGAAACAGTCCCAGGTAGACGGAGAAGACAAGAATCAGATTCAGCCCCAGCCAGAAACTCGGGACCGACACGCCAAACAGCGCGACCCCCATCGACGCCTGGTCCAGCCAGCTATTGCGCCGTACGGCCGCCACCATGCCGGCCGGGAGTCCGATGGCAACGGCAATGCCGAGCGACATCAGCGTCAGCAGCGCCGTCGGCTCGATCCGCTCGGCGATCGCCTGAAGCACCGGGCGCTGGAGAAAGATCGAATAGCCCAGGTCGCCACGCAGCGTCCGACTGTACCAGAGCGCAAGCTGCACCACCAGCGGCCGGTCGAGCCCCATGATACGACGGAGCTGATCGAGATCGTCCTCGGTGGCGTCCGGACCCAGCATCACTGCGGCTGGATCCCCGGGTGTGAGATAGATGAGAAAGAACCCCACGGTCGCCACAATGAGCAGGACCGGCAGGAGAGCGATGAGCCGCCGCAGGATGTATCCGGTCATCGCGTGGGCCGGCGCGAGAGTGAAACGCTCCAGGCCCGCCCGCGGCTAGCCCGCGCTGACCTCGGCGACCAGCGTCCGGGCCTCCGCCAGGGCGTCGCCGAAGACCGCCACCACCCGGTCAACCTGGGCGTCGGTCACGATCAGCGGTGGGGCGAACCGGATGACCTCCGAGCGGTTGATGCCATGGAAGGCCAGGACCTGACGTTGCACCATCCCGGCCAGGACGAGAAATGCTATGTCGGGGTCGACGAACTCGACGCCCACCAGGCAGCCCCGGCCTCGGACATCGGTGATCACACCCGACGCCCCGGCAGCCGCGGCGCGCAATCCTGCCATCAGCCGGTCGCCGATCGCCGTCGCGCGCGGCAGCAGCCCCTCGTCCCTGATCACGTGGATGGCGGCGATCGCCGAAGCCCACCCCAGGCGGTTGCCGAACGTCGTCGTGTGCATGTACGGGTGCTTCACTAATGTCTCCCACAGGCGCGGCCGCGCAATGAAGGCCCCGACCGGGGCGACCCCGCCCCCAAGCCCTTTGGAGCTGGTGAGAATATCGGGCGTCACGCCGTCGTGCTCACAGGCCCACATACGGCCCGTGCGGCCCATGCCGGTCTGCACCTCGTCAAGGATGAGCAGGGCCCCCGCCCGATCGCAGATCTCCCGCACGGCTCGCAGGTACCCGTCCGGGGGCACGACAACGCCGTTCTCACCCTGGATCGGTTCGAGGATCACGCATCCGGTGCGCGATGTCACGGCCCGGGCCACCGCATCGGCATCGCCATATGGGACATGGACGACCCCGGGCAGGAGGGGCTCAAACGGCGCCCGGTACATCTCGCGGCCCGAGACGGACAGCGCGCCGAGCGTCTTGCCGTGGAATGCGCCGATGGTGGAGATGATGTCCGGCCTGGCGGTCGCCGCGCGCGCGAGCTTGATCGCGCCCTCATTGGCCTCGGCGCCGCTGTTGCAGAAGAAGACGTAGGTCAGATCGCCTGGCGTCACCTCGGCCAGGAGCGCGGCCAGCTCGCCCATCGGCTCGTTCGCCATGATGCGCACTGACAGCGGCATCCGATCGAGTTCGCGCCGCGCCGCCTCCACAACCTTGGGATGGCGGTGGCCCAGGATGAAGACAGCCGGACCGCAGGCGAAGTCGAGATATTCGCGGCCGTACCCATCCCGGATAATGGCGCCTTCGGCCTCGACCTCCAGCGTCTCGACACCCAGGAACTTGTAGCCGCGAACCCACGCCGGGTTGATATGGTCGGCGTACTGCCGGAGCACATGCAGAACGCGCTGCTCGATCTCGCGGCTCATTCGCTCCCCTCACCCACAGGCGAAGGGCTCTCTAGCGCGCGCCGGGCCCGCCGTACGATCTCGCGGGTCTCCTTGTACTTGATCCGCGCCATCGCCTCATCGACCGTCACCCATTCGGCAGCGACGAAACCCTCCTCGCGTTGCGGCTGCGGATCCTCGCCGCCGAGGAACTCCAGAAGAAAGTAGTGAACGGTCTTGTCGTAGAACGTGTCCTCGGTGCGCCAGAAGAACGAGTAGCGTTCCTCACCCAAATCTTGCACAACGCGGACCCGGGACAGCCCTGTCTCCTCCCGGACCTCGCGCAGCGCCACCGCTTCGGGCGTCTCGCCCGCTTCGATGGTTCCTTTGGGAAGCATCCACTTGCCGCCCTCGTGCTGCAGGACAAGGATCAGGGCCTCGTCTGAAACGCCACCGTGCCGGAAGACCACGCCCCCGGCGCTGCGTGCCCGCTTCACTGCCTTTTTCCGCCTGGATGGGGTCGCCATTCCCTCGTATCCTGACCATGAACATAACACGAGAGCCCGGGGCTGTCCCGGGCTCTGCGCACGTCCCCAGGCACTCCGGGGGCCTGGTGGGAGCAAATCGTCGCCTCCGCCTCTCCCTAACGGCGGCGGCGCTTCGCGCTGCGTGCGAGCTTCCGGCGGCGCTTCTGTCCGGGCGTCTCATAGTGCTCGTGACGCTTGGCCTCACTCAGGATCCCGGACCGCTTCACCTGCCGTTTGAAACGCCGCAGCGCGGAATCCAGGCTCTCGTCCTTCCCCACACGAATTTCGGCCATCTCCCCTTTACCCCTTTCTTGTCCGGTCGAGCGCCCGGACAGC
>JBQTJG010000356.1:0-3905 GCA_052387355.1 Armatimonadota bacterium
CCATGAAGATGGCCTACTACCGGGAAGTGCGGCCGCGCGCGTAAGCATGGGCAGCTATGTGAGCATAGGCAGCGACGTGAGCATGCGCGGGGCGGATGAGCCGTGATCAGGGTCAAGATTTGCGGCATCCAGGATGAGACCGCGGCCCTGACTGCCGCAGAGGCAGGGGCCGACGCGATCGGGTTGATCTTTGCGGAAAGCCGGCGCCAGGTCAGTCTGGCGCAGGCCCAGCGTATCGCCAGGACGCTGCCGCCGTTCGTATCCCGGGTTGGGGTGGTGGTGAATGAGACGATGGACCGGCTGCGGGCGCTGATCGACGGCGTGCGCCTCGACGCGGTCCAGCTCCACGGCGACGAATCGCCGGAGTTCTGCCTGGCCGTTCGGGAGTTTGGCGTGACGGTGATCAAGGCCATCCGGGTGTCCGGGCCCCTTGATCCCGCGCAACTGCGGGCGTTTCCGATCTCCGCGGTGCTCCTGGACACGCACCGGGTCGGTCAGCGCGGAGGGACTGGCGAGCTGTTTGACTGGCGGTTCGCTGCGCCGGCGGCAGCGATAATGCCGGTGATTCTCTCGGGCGGGCTCTCGCCCGAAAACGTCGCCGCGGGAATCGCCGCCGTTCGTCCGTACGGGGTGGATGTCAGTTCGGGCGTCGAGACCCACGAACACAAGGATCCGGTGAAGATCCGATCGTTTGTCGTCGCGGCGCGAGCCGCTGCTGCACAGCTCAGCGAGGTGCGCTCTTGACAGCGAGATCAACGGTTGCGGAAGCCGGCCGGTTTGGCCGCTTCGGTGGACGGTATGTGCCTGAGACGCTCATCCCTGCGCTGGATGAGCTCGAGGACGCGTACGCGCGCCTGGCCGGCGGCGCTGACTTCCGCCATCATCTCGATGATGCGCTGCACCACTACTGCGGCAGGCCGACGCCGCTGTACTTCGCCGCCCGGCTCAGCGCGGAGCTGGGCGCGCGGGTCTACCTCAAACGCGAAGACCTGCTGCACACCGGCGCGCACAAGATCAACAATGCGATGGGCCAGGTGTTGCTTGCGCAGCGGATGGGCAAACAGCGAATCATCGCCGAGACCGGGGCCGGGCAGCATGGCGTGGCCACCGCGACCGCTGCGGCTGTGGTCGGGCTGCCGTGCGAAGTCTACATGGGCGCTGAGGACGTCGATCGGCAGAGTCTCAACGTCTTCCGCATGCGGCTGCTCGGCGCGCGCGTGGTCACCGTCGAGTCGGGGACCCGTACCCTGAAGGATGCGATCAACGAAGCGCTCCGTGACTGGGTGACGAACGTGAAGACGACGTTCTACGTCATCGGATCGGTCGTGGGTCCGCACCCGTATCCGACGCTCGTGCGAGACTTTCAGGCGGTCATCGGACATGAGGCCCGCGCGCAGATGCTCGAACAGTCCGGTAGGCTGCCTGACGTGGCGATCGCGTGCGTCGGCGGCGGGAGCAATGCGATCGGATTGTTCCATGCCTTCCGTGAGGATGTCGTGCGGCTGATCGGCGTCGAGGCCGGCGGCGATGGACTCGAGACTGGCCGGCACGCGGCGACGCTGGTAGCCGGGTCGCCGGGCGTGCTGCACGGCGCGATGAGTTATCTTTTGCAAGATGCCGACGGCCAGATTCGAGAGACGCATTCGATCTCAGCCGGGCTGGATTACCCCGGCGTCGGCCCCGAGCACGCGTTCCTCAAAGAATCCGGTCGCGCCGAGTACGTCGCCGCGGACGATCGCACGGCATTGCAAGGCTTCCAGCTCCTGGCCAGGACCGAAGGGATCCTTGCGGCGCTCGAGCCAGCCCATGCGATCGGGCACCTGCAGCACCTCGCGTCCACGCTGCGTGGGGCGAGCGTGCTGGTTGGTCTCTCAGGCCGGGGCGACAAAGACGTGCATGTGATCGCCCGCGCGCTGGGAGAAACGATGTGAGCCGCATCGCAGGTGCTTTCGCGGCGCTCCGGGGAAGCGGCTACCGTGCGCTCATCCCGTTCTTGATGGCCGGGGATCCGTCGTTAGAAGCGAGCGCGTCTTTTCTGCAGCGCTTTGCCGAGGCCGGCGCCGATGTACTGGAGATCGGTGTGCCGTTCTCGGATCCGATCGCCGATGGACCCGTCAACGAGCGCGCGGCCCAACGCGCGTTGCGCGCCGGGGCGAGCCTGCCCGCGGTCCTTGACCTGGCGGCCGGCGCTCGGCGCCGCCTGGCCGAGCCCATCGTGTTCTTGTCCTACTACAATCCCATTCTGCAGTTTGGCATCGACGCGTTCTGCCGGCGGGCGGCAGCAGCAGGCGTGGATGGGATCGTGATCCCGGATCTGCCTCCCGAGGAAGGCGCCCCACTCGCGGCCGCGGCCGATTCCGTTGGCCTCGATGTCGTCTTCCTGGCGGCGCCGACGAGTACCGACGAGCGGCTCAGGCATGTCGCCGCGGCCAGCCGCGGGTTCGTCTATTGCGTATCGCTGACGGGCGTCACCGGCGTGCGTTCAGATCTCTCAGCCGACGTCGGCGGGTTGGTCGAAAGGCTCCGCCGGCACACACCGTTGCCGGTCTGCGTTGGGTTCGGCGTCTCGACGCCCGCGCATGCCCGGCAGGTCGCCGCCGTGGCCGACGGCGTGATCGTCGGCAGCGCGATCGTGGCGATCATCGAACGCGAAGGCGCCTCGGCCGGCCCGGCGCTGGCCGAGTTCATCCGCGGCCTGCGCGCCGGCGTGGATTCGGCAGTCGGGGCGGTGGCGCCCTAAGTGGGCGCAGGGCGTCCTGACGAAGTCGCCTGGCCACGAGGGGTTGATGAGCGTCTTTGTGCCCCGCCCGCATCCTGAAGGGCCCAAGGCAATCTATCTCCGTACACTCTGCTTTGTTTTCCACGGCGATGACCTGCTGCTGATTTTCCGTGGGCATGAGCCTGACGCGGGCTACTGGAATGCGATCGGCGGCAAGATCAATCGCGGCGAAGATCCGCTCGAGGCTGCGCAACGAGAGCTGGAAGAGGAGGCCGGGATCCGTCCTGAGATGGACTTCCGCGGAGTCGCTACCGTCGTCGTCCGCTCCACCGGCGAGCACTGGTCAATTTTCCTCTTCGCGGCGTCTGTGAACGATCGGACCGTCGTGCCATCGGACGAGGGGCCGCTTCGGTGGGTATCGCGCAACGAGATCAGTTCGCTTCGGGTCTTTCCCGATATTCCGCTGCTTCTGCAGCATGTTAGCGAACCAGGCGGCGCGGTAGTGCTGGCGAAGTTTATCTATGCGACGCCGGATCCGCAGACCCTGGATGCGTCATCGGTTCGGGTATCGTTGTACAGGCGCACGGGGCGCTGATACAGCACAGCGGTCGTATTGTGAGTAGGGCTCTGTGGTGCTAATGTGTAGGCGAGATGCCTACACATGTAGTCAATTTGCCTACAAACCTCGAAGTAGCCGGATCCCGCCAGAGGCTCGTCCTGCTCCGGCATCTCGCGATACATCGCCAGGTCTTCACCGGGAGGGAACTCGCCCGTGCAGTCGGGCTCGATCCCAAGCGCGCCTCCGAGGCCCTTCGGCTGCTCGTTGAGGCAGGGATGGTATACCGCCAGCGGGCGGGTCGGGCCTATCTCTACTCGATCAATCAAAACCATTATCTGATCAGCGATGCCTTGGTCCCCGCCTTTCAGGTCGAGCAGCACTGGGCTGAGTCCTTGGGTGTCGAAGTAGAGAAGGTTGCCGGACCAAGTCTCGTGTCTGTCATTCTTTACGGAAGCTGGGCGCGTGGAGTGGCCGGTGAACGAAGCGATATCGACCTGCTCGTTGTGGTCGAGCGGAGGGCACAGAAGAAGCCAGTGGAGGATCGCCTTGCTGAGCACTATGATCGCCTGGCTGACCGGTTCACGCGACCCGTATCCTTCCTCGTCTTGAGCCGATTAGAGTTTCGAA
>JBQTJG010000357.1:0-15043 GCA_052387355.1 Armatimonadota bacterium
AACGCCAATACGGTAGAATCCGCGATCCGCATGATCGAGGGCACCGCCCGCTCGATGGGCATCGAAGTCGTGGGGTAGACGTTGCACCGCGAGGAGGCAGCGCCATGAGACGGCATGGCAAGCGATATCTGACCGCAGTCAAGGCGGTCGAGCACCGCAGGCTCTACGCGCCTGAGGACGCGGTCCGGCTTCTGCGCGAAACGGCGACGGCCAAGTTCAAGGAGACAGTTGAAGCGCACATCCGGCTGGGCGTCGATCCCAAACAGGCCGATCAGCAGGTGCGCGGGACGGTGGTCTTGCCGCACGGCACCGGCAGGTCGGTGCGGGTGGCGGTCTTCGCCAAAGGCGAGAAAGCCCGAGAGGCCGAGGCTGCCGGCGCCGACGTGGTTGGCGCTGAGGATCTCATCGAGAGAGTCCAGGGCGGCTGGATGGAGTTCGATGTGGCCGTCGCCACTCCGGACGTGATGAATATCGTCAGCCGCCTGGGCCGCATCCTGGGCCCCCGGGGATTGATGCCAAACCCCAAAGCCGGAACCGTCACGATGGACGTGACGCGGGGCGTCCGCGAGCTCAAAGCCGGTAAGATCGAGTTCCGGCTCGACAAGGCCGGCATCATCCATGTCCCTCTAGGCAAGGCGGCGTTCACCGAGGCGCAGCTGCTCGAGAACCTGACGGCGCTTGTCGACGCAATCGGTCGGGCGCGACCCGCGTCGGCGAAGGGTCAGTATGTCCGGTCCCTGGTCATCGCGTCGACGATGGGTCCGGGCATCCGGATCGATCCGGCGAAGACGCAGGTAGCCAACGCCTAGCGGGCGTCCGATGACGCAGAAGGCGCAAGTCGCTATCCCGAGCGTGGTCATGCGCGGCGGCACGAGCCGCGGCGTGTTCTTTCACCGCAAGGATCTGCCCGGGCCCGGCGAGCTGCGTGACCGGATCATCCTGAGCGTGTTCGGCAGCCCCGATCCGTACGGCAGGCAGATCGACGGCCTGGGCGGCGCGACGTCGACAACGAGCAAAGTCGTGATCGTCGGGCCGTCGTCCGAGCCTGGCTGCGACATCGATTACTTCTTTGGCCAGGTGGACGTCCGCAGGCCGCTCGTCGACTACACCGGCAGTTGCGGCAATCTCTCGGCGGCGGTCGGCCCGTTTGCCATTGAAGAACGCCTGATCGCGACGACCGATCCGGTGACGGTGGTGCGGATCTGGCAGGTCAACACACGCAAGCGCATCATCGCACACGTTCCGACCGCTGCCGGCGCCCCGCAAGTCGAGGGGGACTTCGCCATCGATGGGATCCCGTCTTCGGGCGCGAGGATTCGTCTGGACTACCTCAGCCCCGGCGGCTCGGTCGCGCGCGACTTCCTACCCACGGGACGCGCCGTCGATACGCTCGACATCCCCGGCATCGGGCGCCTCGAAGTCAGCCTCGTCGACGCGACCAATCCTGTCGTGATCTTCAGGGCGAGCGACCTGGGCCTCCGCGGAGACGAGCTCGCCTATGAGATTGACACCCGGCCCGATCTACTCCAACAGATCGAGGCGGTCCGCGGTCACGGCGCCGTCGCGATGGGATTGGCCGACTCACCGGAGGAGGCCACACAGCGTCGCCCCGGTACGCCGAAAGTGGCGTTCGTGTCGCCGCCGTCCACCTATCACACGCAGAGAGGCACGCCCGTCAACGCGAGCGAGGTCACCCTGAACAGTCGCATCATGTCAATGGGCGCATTACACCGCACCCACGCCGTCACCGGCGCGGTCGCGGTCGCTGCCGCGGCCCTCGTGCATGAGAGCATCGTGCATAGGGTCTCTCGGCTTCCTGGCGGCGGCCCCGAGCAGGAGATCCGGCTCGGTCATCCTAGCGGAATCCTGCCCGTCGGCGCCCGCGTCGTCTTCACGGGCGGCCGGTGGGTCTGCGAGAAAGGGATCACGTTTCGCACGGCCCGACGGCTGATGGGGGGATGGGCCTACGTGCCCGCGTCACTGGCCGCCGGCGCGTGGGTATCCTCGGGAGGTACTTCGTCCAGCGTTTGACGCTTCCATCCTGGGGTGCTAGAATGCCCTGGGCGTTGCGCCCATGTCTTTCCAAGTACGCATGATCGAGGCCGCCTTCAAGCGGCCGCGCGCCGTAGACAGCAGGTGCCCGCGCTGCGGGCCTAAGGGCCAGTACCGCCTGCCGAGGAGCGGATCGGGGTCGGACCCGTCTGCCTGCGGCGGGTCCGTTGTATTCTGAGCTGCATCCACAGGGGGCGCTACGACAGATGGCTCGTCCGGAGAAGGCCAACGAGGTTGCCCAACTGGAGGCCCGGCTCAACAGAGCGACTGCGGTCATCCTTACCGACTTCCGTGGGTTGACCGTTGCTGAGATCACCACCCTTCGCGCGAAGTTGCGCGCGGCCGGCGTAGAGTATCGAGTCGTCAAGAACCGGCTGCTGAGGATCGCCGGCAAGACGGCCGGGGTGGAGGGTCTCGATCCGGCGCTCGAGGGACCGACCGCTGCCGCGTTCACCTCGGGCGATCCAATCATCGCCGCCAGGATCATCCAAGAGTTTACCCGCCAGACCCGCAAGCTGGCTGTAAAGGGCAGCATCATCGCGGGCCGAGTGTACGACGAGGCCCGCACGAAGACGTTGGCCACCCTGCCCGGCCGCCAGGAACTGCTCGCAAGGGTCGTCGGCGGCATCGCCGCGCCGCTTGCCGGTCTGTCTGGTGCTCTGGCCGCGCTTCCGAGGAACCTGGTCCGCGCCCTGGATCAGGTGAGGCAAGAGCGGACCGCTCACTCATGAAGCCGGCCGCTGCGGGTCCACGACGTACCGAAGAACACACTGATGGGAGGGACGAACGTGGCAACAAAACTGAGCAATGATGAGATCATCGACGCGATCAGCGGGCTGACGGTGCTTGAGCTCGCCGATCTGGTCAAAGCCCTCGAGGAGAAATTCGGGGTCTCGGCTGCTGCGCCGGTTGCCTTGGCCGCGGCGCCTGGGGCTGCTGCGGCGGCCGGGCCCGCGGTTGAGGAGCAGACAGAGTTCGACGCCATCCTCCAGACTATTGGAGAGAAGAAAATTCAGGTCATCAAAGTCGTCCGCGAGCTTACCGGCCTTGGCCTGAAGGAGGCAAAGGATCTGGTCGATGGCGCGCCGAAGCCCGTGAAGGAGAAGGTCAGCCGCCAGGAGGCCGATACGATCAAGCAGAAGCTTGAGGCTGAAGGGGCGACCGTCGCCATCAAGTAGCCGGCTCACCGGCGCCGATTGAGTGGCTCTTGACAGACAGGGGAGCCAAAGGTATATTTGCGTGTACGGCCTTTCGCAGAGCACCGCGTGCGGGTGAGCAAGCGAGCCAGGATAAGCGCAATACGTCACGGCGAGGCAGGGGGACCGTCCCATTGGACCGGCCCTGCTTTGGTGTTTCCATGACGACTCCCCGCGCGCCACATCCCGAGAGCCGAAGCGCTCCGTCTCGGATGGATATCGCATACCACTGAGAACGCTCGCACACCGCCAGTCGAGGAACGATCAGCCGCACGCTACATAGCGGTGCCGACCATATGCGGAGGTGACGCGCTCCACCGTGAAGACTCGAGCGAGAGTGGACGCAGGAAAGCCCACACGCGGCCGTCCGGCCATTCCGGACGCCCGCATGGTGCACCGTGGCCGCCGCACCCGGGTGAGCTTCTCGAAGATCCCCGAGATCCTGGATATGCCCGATCTGGTCGAGGTTCAGCGACGGTCCTTCGATTGGTTCCTGCGCGAGGGGATCCGCGAGGTGTTCGATGAGATCTCGCCGATTCAAGACTTCACCGGGAACCTCGAGCTGCACTTCGCCGTGGAGACCGGGCGTCGCAAGGCAGCCTCACCGGGCAGCGTCTTCGACGGCAGCGATGTCCTCGATTTCGGCGGATACCGGTTCGAGCGCTTGAAGTACTCCGAAGAGGAGTGCCGGGACCGCGACTATAACTACAGCGCGGCGCTCAAGGTGAAAGTCCGGCTGGTCATCAAGGAGTCCGGCGAGATCAAAGAGCAGGAAGTCTTTATGGGTGACTTCCCGCTCATGACGAGCCGCGGGACGTTTATCATCAACGGCGCCGAGCGCGTCGTGGTGAGCCAGCTCGTTCGCTCGCCGGGCGCCTACTACAGCTTCGCACCCGACACGTCCGGGCGGCCGCTCCCCACCACGGTGGTGATTCCCCACCGCGGGGCCTGGCTCGAGCTCGAGGTCGACGCCTCCGGCGTGGTGTACACACGCATCGACCGTACCCGCAAGCTGCCGGCGACGGCGCTGCTGCGGGCCGTCGGGTACGAGACCGATGAGAAGCTGCTCAAGCTCTACGGCGAAGATCGGTTTCTGCGTGCGACCCTCGAGAAAGACGGGACGACAAACCGCGACGAGGCGCTCATCGAGATTTACAGGCGCCTGCGTCCCGGCGACCCGCCGACCGTGGAGAGCGCGCGGTCGCTGCTCCAGACCCTGTTCTTCGAGCCCAGGCGCTACGACCTCGGTCGTGTTGGCCGCTACAAGCTGAACAAGAAGCTCGGGCTGCGGGTTGATCCCGATCAGCGGACTCTCGCCAAGGAAGACGTCGTGGAGATCGTGCGCTATCTGATGCGACTGGCGGGCGGCGACCCCGAGGTGACGGTCGACGACATCGACCACCTGGGCAACCGGCGGGTGCGATCCGTCGGCGAGTTGCTGCAGAACCAGTTCCGTATTGGCATGCTGCGGATGGAGCGCGTCATCCGCGAGCGGATGACGATCCAGGACCCGGCGCAGGTAACGGCTCAGCTCTTGATCAACATCCGGCCCGTGGTCGCGGCCATCAAGGAGTTCTTCGGGTCGAGCCAGCTCTCCCAGTTCATGGATCAGACCAACCCGCTCGCGGAGCTGACGCACAAGCGGCGTCTGTCCGCGTTGGGCCCCGGCGGGCTCTCACGCGAGCGCGCCGGCTTCGAGGTGCGCGACGTACACACGTCCCACTACGGCCGGATGTGCCCGATCGAGACGCCGGAAGGCCCGAACATCGGGCTGATCTCGTCGCTGGCCACGTTCGCGAGCGTGAACGACCTGGGCTTCATCGAGACGCCCTACCGCGAAGTGAAGAACGGCGTCGTCAGCCGCCGCATTCGCTTCCTGACCGCCGATGTGGAGGATCTCCACATAGTCGCCCAGGCGAATGCCGTGCTGGATGACGAGGGTCGCCTCGTCGGATCCCGGGTCACTGCCCGCCACGGTCATGAGATCAAGCTCGTGCGACCCGAGGAAGTCGATTTTATGGACGTGTCGCCGAAGCAGATCGTCTCGGTAGCGACCGCGCTGATTCCATTTCTCGAGCATGACGACGCGAACCGCGCGCTCATGGGGTCGAACATGCAGCGTCAGGCCGTGCCCCTCTTGCAGAGCGAGGCGCCACGGGTCGGGACCGGCGTCGAGTACCGGACGGCCGTCGACAGCGGCGCCGTCGTGGTCGCTCGTCGCGCCGGCGAAGTCGAAGAGGTGACCGGAGACAAGATCGTGGTCAAGGCCGGACGCGACCACGACGAATACCCGCTCATCAAGTACCAGCGCAGTAACCAGGGGACGTGCATCAACCAGCTGCCGGTCGCGCGGACCGGGGACACGGTGCGAGAGGGCGACGTGCTGGCCGATGGCCCCTCGACGGACGGTGGCGAGCTGGCCCTGGGGCGGAACGTCCTTGTGGCCTTCATGCCGTGGGAAGGCTACAACTACGAAGACGCGATCGTTGTCAGCGAGCGCCTCACACGCGAAGACCTGTTCACGTCGGTCCACATCGAGGAATACGAGGTCGAGGCGCGCGACACCAAGCTCGGTCCTGAAGACATCACACGCGACATCCCCAACATCGGCGAAGAGGCGCTCCGCGACCTCGACGAGAGCGGCGTCATCCGCATCGGCGCCGAGGTCCGCGCCGGCGACATTCTCGTCGGCAAAGTCACCCCCAAGGGCGAGACCGAGCTGACCGCGGAAGAGCGCCTGCTGCGCGCGATCTTCGGGGAGAAGGCGCGCGAGGTCCGCGACACCTCCCTCAAGGTGCCGCACGGCGAGCGCGGCAAAGTCGTAGCCGTCAAGCGGTTCAGCCGCGAGAAGGGCGACCGCGATGAGGGCGACGAGCTGCCGCCGGGGGTGAATACCCTGGTGCGGGTCTACGTTGCGCAGAAGCGCAAAGTCGCCGTGGGCGACAAGATGGCTGGCCGGCACGGGAACAAGGGCGTCATCTCGGTCATCCTGCCGGATGAGGAAATGCCGCACCTGCTCGATGGCACCCCGGTCGACATCGTGCTCAACCCCCTTGGCGTGCCGTCGCGCATGAACGTCGGCCAGGTCCTCGAGACGCACCTGGGCTGGGCGTCCGAGAAGCTGGGCGCGTGGACGGAGGCGCCGGTGTTCGACGGGCCGCGCGAAGACGAGATCAGCCGGTTGCTCGCGGTCGCAGGGCTCCCGCCGACGGGGAAGGTCTTCCTGCGGGACGGCCGGACCGGTCAGCAGTTCGACCTGCCGGTCACCGTCGGGTCCATCTATATGATGAAGCTGCTCCACCTGGTCGAGGACAAGATCCACGCGCGCAGTACAGGCCCGTACAGCCTGATCACTCAACAGCCGCTTGGCGGCAAGGCGCAGTTCGGCGGCCAGCGGTTCGGCGAGATGGAAGTCTGGGCGCTCGAGGCGTACGGCGCGGCGTCCACCCTGCAAGAGCTCCTGACGGTCAAGTCTGACGACGTCGTCGGCCGGGTCAAGACCTACGAAGCGATCGTCAAGGGCGAGAACATCCAGGAGCCTGGGGTGCCTGAATCGTTCAAGGTGCTGCTCAAAGAGCTGCAGGCGCTCTGTCTCGACGTGAAGGTGCTCAGCGAGGACAAGAAGGAGATCGAACTCAAGGAGATTGAGGAAGACATCGCGGAGACCGCCCGCGCGCTGGGCATCAATCTGGAAGGCGAAGAAGCCCTGGTGGAGGATTACTAGGCGATGCATGACGTCAACAACTTCGATGCGGTCAAAATTGCACTCGCGTCCCCGGAGCAGATCCGCTCCTGGTCGCACGGCGAGGTCCGCAAGCCTGAGACGATCAACTACCGAACCCTGAAACCCGAGCGCGACGGCCTCTTCTGTGAACGCATTTTCGGGCCGACGAAGGATTGGGAGTGCCACTGCGGCAAGTACAAGCGCATCCGGTTCAAAGGGATCGTATGCGACCGCTGCGGCGTCGAGGTTACGCGCGCCAAGGTGCGGCGAGAGCGGATGGGCCACATTGAGCTGGCCGCGCCGGTCTGCCATATCTGGTATCTCAAGGGCGTGCCGAGCCGGGTCGGCCTGCTGCTCGACATGTCGCCCAGGGCGCTGGAACGCGTCGTCTACTTTGCAGCCTACGTCGTGGTCGATCCTGGCAGCACGCCGCTGCTGAAGCGCCAGCTCCTCTCCGAAAACGAGTATCGTGAGATGCGCGAGAAGTACGGCGCGGCGTTTCGCGCGGGGATGGGCGCCGAGGCCACCAAGGAGTTGCTCGACGAGATCGATATCGAGAAGCTCGGCCGGCAGCTCCGCACCGAGTTGAAGACCGCGTCCGGCCAGAAGCGCATGAAGACGCTCAAGCGCCTGGAGGTTGTCGAGGCATTCCGGAAGAGCGGCAACAAGCCGCAGTGGATGATCCTCACCGTCGTCCCGGTCATCCCGCCCGACCTGCGCCCGATGGTGCAGCTCGACGGCGGCCGCTTCGCGACGAGCGACCTCAATGACCTGTACCGCCGGGTCATCAACCGGAACAACCGACTCAAGCGCCTGCTCGATCTCGGCGCGCCCGAGATCATCGTGCGCAACGAGAAGCGGATGCTGCAGGAGGCGGTCGACGCGCTCATCGACAACGGCCGCCGCGGCCGGCCGGTCACCGGCCCGAACAACCGTCCGTTGAAATCGCTCTCTGACATGCTGAAGGGCAAGCAGGGCCGCTTTCGCCAGAACCTGCTGGGCAAGCGCGTCGACTACTCGGGCCGATCCGTGATCGTGGTGGGCCCGCGCCTGCGGCTGTACCAATGCGGGCTGCCCAAGGAGATGGCGCTGGAGCTCTTCAAGCCCTTCGTCATGAAGAAGCTCGTCGATCGCAACCTCTCGCAGAACATCAAGAGCGCCAAGCGCATGGTCGAGCGAGCGCGGCCTGAAGTCTGGGATGTGCTGGAAGAAGTCGTGCGCGAGCATCCGGTGCTGCTCAACCGGGCGCCGACGCTCCACCGGCTGGGCATCCAGGCGTTCGAACCGATGCTCATCGAAGGCAAGGCGATCCAGGTGCATCCGCTGGTCTGCACCGCGTACAATGCTGACTTCGACGGCGACCAGATGGCCGTGCACGTCCCGCTGTCGGCCGCCGCCCAGGCGGAAGCGCGCCTGCTGATGCTCTCGGCGCATAATATCCTCTCGCCGGCCTATGGCAAGGCGATCACGAGTCCCACGCGCGACATCGTGTTCGGGTGCTACTACCTCACCGTGGAGGATCCCGCCGACAAGAGCAAGCCTGACAACGCGCTGCGGGCGTTCTCCTCGCCGAACGAGGCGATCCTGGCGCTGGAGAGCGGGGCCGTGGGTCTGCACTCCCGCGTCAAGGTGCGCTACGTGGATGCCGAGCCGATCGTGACGACCGTCGGCCGCGTGATTTTCAATGAAGCGATTCCGGAGGAATTGCGGTTCATCAACGAGGTCTGCGATCGCAAGGTGCTCTCCCAGATCGTGTCAGAAGCCTACAACCGGCTGGGCTCGACGAAGACCGTGCAGCTTCTCGATGCCCTCAAGGACCTGGGCTTCAAGTACGCCACGCGCAGCGGCTCGGGCATCGCCATCTCCGATATTGTGATCCCCGATGCCAAGAAGAGGCTGCTGGCTGACGCCGACAAGCTGATCGACGCCATCGACAACCAGTACCGCCGGGGCCTGATCACTGATGGCGAGCGCTACCAGCGGGCGATCGATGTCTGGACGAAGGCCACCGAGGAAATCACCGAGGCGATGCTCGACGGGTTCGAGCCGTTCAACCCGTTGTACATGATGGCGCTCTCCGGCGCCCGCGGGAACATCCAGCAGATCCGCCAGCTCGCCGGCATGCGTGGGTTGATGACCGACCCGAGCGGCCGCATCATCGAGCTGCCGATCAAGGCCAACTTCCGTGAGGGGCTGACGGTTCTGGAGTACTTTATCTCGACGCACGGCCAGCGCAAGGGTCTGGCCGATACGGCGATCCGCACTTCCGAGTCGGGCTACCTGACCCGGCGCCTCGTCGACGTGGCCCAGGACGTCATCATCCGCGAGATCGACTGCAAGACGAACGAGGGGCTCGTCATGACGGCGATCAAAGAGGGCAACGACGTCGTCGTGCCGCTGCGCGACCGGATCGTCGGACGGTTCCTGGCCGAGGATGCCGCGGCGCCCCGTCGGAAGCCGGTGCTTGAGGCAGGCGAGGAGGTCGATGAGGAGGCCGCCGACCGCATCGAGGAGACCGGGCTCGAGCAGGTCGTGGTCCGGTCGGTCCTCACCTGCAAGAGCCGGTACGGGGTCTGCGCGAAGTGCTACGGCCGTAACCTCGCGACCGGCAAGCTCGTGGAGATCGGCGAGGCCGTGGGGATCATCGCCGCGCAGTCGATCGGCGAGCCCGGCACCCAGTTGACCATGCGCACGTTCCACACCGGCGGCGTCGCGGGCTTCGACATCACGCAGGGTCTGCCCCGCGTCGAGGAGTTGTTCGAGGCGCGCAAGCCCAAGGGCCAGGCGATCATCGCCGAGAGCACCGGCGTCGTGTCGATCGCCGAAGCCAAGGGCCTGCGGCGCATCATCGTGACCGGCAAGAACGACGAGCGCGCCCTACCGGTGCCGTTCGGGGTGCGCCTGCGAGTGTCCGCCGGCGCCGAGGTCGAGCCCGGCGATCAGCTCACCGAGGGCTCGATCAATCCGCACGACATCCTGCGCATCAAGGGGCTGCAGGATCTCCAGGGCTATCTCGTGCAGGAGATCCAGTCGGTCTACCGCTCACAGGGCGTCGACATCAACGACAAGCACATCGAGATCATCACCCGCCAGATGCTCCGGCGCGTGAAGGTTGAAGAGGCCGGCGATGCCGAGTTCCTGCCGGGCGAGCTGGTGGACAAGTTCGCATTCGAGGAAGAGAATGCGCGCGTGATGGCCCAGGGCGGCGAGCCGGCGAAGGCGCGGCCGACGCTGCTGGGGATCACGAAGGCGTCGCTGGCGACGGAGAGCTTCCTGTCGGCCGCCTCGTTCCAGGAGACGGCTCGGGTGCTTACGGACGCCGCGACGCGCGGCAAGGTTGACCCGCTGATCGGCCTGAAGGAGAACGTGATCATCGGGAAGCTGATCCCTGCCGGCACCGGCATGGCGCGGTACCGGAGCCTGAAGGTGGCGGCGGAGTTGTAAGCATCAGAAGCGCGCCCAGGCGGAAGCGGACAACCCCGTCTGGCTCCCCGCCTGTAGCAGACCAGAAGCGCGACGGGGGCGATCTCGCATCCAGGATCGCCTCCGTCGTGTTTGTGAAGGCGTCTCGGTGGGTTGTGCCTAGCGGTCCAGGTGGCTCCTAGCGGACACGGTGGTGGTTCTACGACTGGCTCGAGGGCCTGGCTGAGGACGAGATCCTGAACGAGATCCACGTGAACTTCATCGCGCCGATTTTCCTGACGCGAGCGGTCCTGCCGACTATGCAGGCCCGAGGGCGAGGGGTGATCATCAACGTGGATTCGGTCGCGGGCAAGGTCGCCACACCGACGATGTCGATCTACAACGCCACGAAGTTCGGGCTGGACGGATTCAGCGAGACGATGCGTCGCGAACTGAGGCCGCAGGGCATCCACGTCTGTGTGGTGTATCCGGCCGGCGTTAACACCCCCGGATTCGGCGGGAAGCGGCGCGTCGACATTGGCGTGACGACGCCGACGTGGCTGCGCGTGAGCGCGGACGACGTGGCGCGGGTCATCGTGGGCTTTGCCGATCGTCCCCGCGCTCGCCGCGTGCTGCCCGGGGTCTTCGGTGCAATGATCGCCGTCAACGCGCTGGCGCCCTGGATCGTCGATCGCGTCATGATGGGTGTCGCGCGCCGGGCCCGGATGCGTCATGTGGCCAGCGCGGAGCGCCGTCCCGGCCCGGGAAGGGGTGGTTGACACCTGCGTACAGCGTTGCTAGAATCGGCTGGCGCGTGGAGAAGCATGGCAATTGAGGCTGCGCTTACACGGCTACGTGCCGCACCGGCGCGCGCCGTGGGAGCGCATCAGACCGCCAAGGCGATCGCGCAAGGGAAGGCGCTCGAAGCTTTCGTCGCGGCCGACGCAGATCGGCGGATCGTTGAACCTGTAGTCCGGGCGGCGATCGAACGCGGGGTTGGAGTCATCGAGGTGGCATCGATGACCGTCCTGGGGCGGGCCTGCGGCATCGCCGTGGGCGCCGCTGCAGCGGCGGTGCTTATTGAGGGCGAGAAGTAGGGCACGGCACGGAGCCGGAGCGCATCCGGCCGCAAGGAAATCGGGGCTCAGTCGATCGTCGTCGCTCCTCCGTTCTCACGGGCCCTCATGCTGCGCCGCAGGGTACTTGCCTCCCCCGCAAGTCGCGGGGGCCTGCCAAAGGCGTGCCTCGTATGGCGCAGCGGTAACTACTAAGGAAGACGAATCGTATCGCGATAACCCGGTCGGCCCGCCCGTGACGGGGCGGATGAGGCCGCGGCATCGCGCTCGTGCTTGACCCCCCGGGAGGGTCGCGGGGAGATTGTGCGTGTGTTGTGGGAGCAGTAGAAGCGTACGTCGAGTAACGGATGCTGAGGAGGCGTCGAGGCATCGCCCGACGCCGTTGAAGCACGCTCGTCGACTTAAATTAGGAGGCGCCGTATGCCCACAGTGAGTCAGCTCGTGCGGGTCGGGCGGCACCGACTCCGGAAGAGGAGCAAGTCTCCGGCGCTCAGGGGGAATCCGCAGAAGCGGGGGGTGTGCGTCCAGGTCAAGACCACCACCCCCAAGAAGCCCAATTCCGCCCTGCGCAAGATCGCGCGTGTGCGGCTCACGAACGGCATGGAGGTCACCGCGTACATCCCCGGCATCGGGCACAATCTGCAAGAGCACTCGGTTGTGCTCATCCGCGGCGGTCGGGTTCGGGACCTGCCGGGGATCCGCTATCACATCGTCCGTGGAAGCCTTGATTCGGCCGGCGTCGTCAACCGGATGCGGGGACGGTCGAAGTACGGCGCTAAGCGCCCCAAGAAGTAGGTCGCCAAAAGAAGTCGCGCGGAGGATCGACAGATGCCAAGAAAGGGAAGGGTTCCCCTGAGGGAGATCGGGCCGGATCCCATCTACGAACAGGTGACCGTGCACCGCCTGATCAACAAGGTGACCACCCGCGGCAAGAAGAGCCTGGCGGCGCGCCACGTGTACCACGCGTTCGACCTCATCAAGGAAAAGAGCGGCCAGGATGCTGCCAGGGTCTTCGAGAAAGCGCTCGGCAACATCATGCCGGTGCTCGAAGTCCGGCCCCGCCGCGTGGGCGGGGCCACCTACCAGGTCCCGATCGAGGTCAGACCCGAGCGGCGTTTCTCGCTGGGCATCCGCTGGCTGGTCGGGTACGCGCGCACGCGGAAGGACCGCCGGACGTTTCCCGAGCGGCTCGCCGCTGAGATTCTCGACGCGTCCGTGGGCCAGGGCTCGGCTGTAAAAAAGCGGGAAGACACCCACAAGATGGCGGAGGCGAACAAGGCGTTCGCGCACTATCGATGGTAACCGCAGTCGCGCCTCGCGCAGGAGTTGGAACGGTGGACGACACCGCACTGCAAACAACCAGGAACATCGGCATCGTGGCCCATATCGACGCGGGCAAGACGACGACGACCGAGCGCATCCTGTTCTATACGGGACGCGTGCACCGGCTGGGCGAAGTCGACGAGGGCTCCGCCACGATGGACTGGATGGTCCAGGAGCGGGAGCGCGGCATCACCATCACCTCGGCGGCGACGACCTGTCTGTGGCGCGATCATCGGATCAACATCATCGATACGCCCGGGCACGTCGATTTCACGATGGAAGTGGAACGATCGTTGCGGGTGCTCGACGGCGCGGTCGTGCTCCTCTCGGCCGTCGAGGGCGTGCAGCCCCAGTCCGAGACTGTCTGGCGCCAGGCCGACCGCTATCAGGTGCCCCGCCTCATTTTCATCAACAAGATGGATCGCACCGGCGCCGATTTTCTTCGCACCGTTGAGATGATCCGTGACCGGCTCGGCGCCGTCCCTGTGCCGTTGCAGCTTCCGATCGGGGCTGAGGACAACTTCCAGGGCGTCATCGATCTCCTCCGGATGAAGTCCATCATCTATCTCGACGACCTGGGGACCCGCTCCGACGAGACGGATATTCCCGCGGAGTTGCGCGAGCAGGCGGAGCATCATCGTGAGCGGCTGGTCGAGGCAGCGGCCGATCTCGACGATGCCCTGGCAGTGAAGTACCTCGAGGGCGGCGAGATCAGCGAAGACGACCTGCGGGATGCGTTGCGTCGGGGCACGATCCTGGCGAAGATTATCCCGGTCTTGTGCGGCAGTTCGTTCCGGAATAAGGGCGTGCAGCCGCTGCTCGACGCGGTCATCGAATACCTGCCGTCGCCGCTCGACCTGCCGCCGGTCACCGGTACCGACCCGAAGACCGGAGAGCAGGTCTCGAGATCCGCCGATCCGTCAGGACCGTTCGCGGCCCTCGCGTTCAAGATCATCTCCGATCCCTACGTCGGCAAGCTGACCTACTTCCGCGTCTACTCCGGCACCCTCAAGGCCGGGTCGTACGTATTCAACGCCAACAAGGACCAGAAGGAACGGGTCTCCCGGATCCTCCAGATGCACGCGAACCACCGGGAGGACATCCCCGAGGTTGCCGCCGGCAACGTCGTAGCGGCCGTCGGACTGCGGCATACCGCCACCGGCGACTCGTTGTGCGACGAGGCTTCGCCGGTGATCCTGGAGTCCATGCACTTTCCTGATCCCGTCATCGCGGTGGCCGTCGAGCCGAAGACCAAGGCCGACGAAGAGAAGCTGGGGACCGCGCTGGCGCGGCTCGCGGATGAAGATCCCACCTTTCGCGTGCGGTTTGATTCCGAGACCGGTCAGACGATCATCTCCGGGATGGGCGAACTCCATCTCGAGATTATCGTCGATCGGCTCCTTCGGGAGTTCAGCGTCCAGGCCAACGTAGGACGGCCGCAGGTCGCCTTCAAAGAGACGATCCGCGAGGCCGCGAAAGGTCATGGCCGGTATGTGCGTCAGACCGGCGGCCGCGGACAGTATGGGCACGCGGTCATTGAGATCGAGCCCCTCGAGCGCGGCTCCGGTGTCGAGTTTGTCGACGCGATCACCGGTGGAACCATTCCACGGGAATACATCCGGCCGGTGGAAGTTGGCATCCGCGAGGCCGCCGAAGGCGGGGTCCTGGCCGGGTACCCAGTCATTGACTTCCGCGCCACGCTGATCGACGGCTCGTATCATGAGGTCGACTCGAGCGAAGTGGCGTTCAAGATTGCGGGCTCGCTGGCCTTCAAAGAGGCCGCCGGCCGCGGCAAGCCCGTGCTGCTCGAGCCCATGATGCGGGTGGAGGTCGTGACTCCCGAGGGGTACATGGGCGATGTCATCGGTGACCTCAACGCCCGCCGTGGACAGATCGAGGGGATGGAACCCCAGGGGACGCTCCGGGTGATCCGCGCGCTGGTCCCTCTGGCGGAGATGTTTGGATATGCGACGACGCTGCGGTCCGCGAGCCAGGGCCGCGCGACCTACTCCATGGAGCCGTCGCATTACGAGGGCGTGCCTGCGAGCATTGCCGAGAAAGTCACCGCACGATCGGGCGTGGGGGCGAACGCCTAGTCCTCATCGGGTGGCCGCGTCGCCGAGAGCCGGCCTCTCTCCTGAAGGGAGCCAGTCGAGATGGCGAAGCAGAAATTTGAGCGGACGAAGCCGCACGTGAACATCGGGACGATCGGGCACGTGGACCATGGGAAGACGACGCTGACGGCGGCGATCACGCATGCGATGGCGAGC
>JBQTJG010000358.1:0-1817 GCA_052387355.1 Armatimonadota bacterium
ATCGTCTTGCCGAGCCCCATGTCGTCTGCGAGACAGGCGCCCAACCCCAGGCGATTGAGCAGCGTAAGCCATTTGACGCCGAGCAACTGGTACGGTCGAAGCGATGCCCGCAGGCCTTGCAGTGAGATCGCTTCGTGCGCCGGATCGCGCAATCGGGCCAGAACATCCTGCAGCCACTCTCCAGCCTCAACTCCGCTCCACTCACGAGGCGCGACAGCGGCGTCGACGACCGTGGCGCCGCCGTCCGTGACACCGGCGAGCAGCCGCATGCCTTCGTGGAACGAGATCTCGCCCGTACGCGCCGACTTCTCGACGCGCTTCCAATGTGCGAGCGCCGCGGCCAGCTTCTCCCCATTCGCTTCGACCCATTGCCCGCGCAACCTCACGAGGCCCGTCGCCGCAGCAAGCAGCGTCTTCCTTTCTTCTTCGGTGAGCGGCTGCCCATCCAGACTGAGATCTACCGAGAAATCGAGCAGCGCGTCCGCACCGAGAGCGGCGCGCCGAGCTTCGCCCACTCGAACGCTGACCTGAGGGCGCGGCGGCCTGGCTGCCCGCCACCAGTTCGGAACGCGCACGGCAAGCCCAGCGGCTTCCATCGCGGGAATACCTTTAAGGAAGCGGTAGCCTTCCGCCGGCGTCCATGCGAGTGCCTGATAAATGTCGCCGCTTTCGACGAGTCCCTTCACCCATTCCAGGTTCTCCGTAACCGCACGGATCGGCGTCAATAACGCCACCAGTCGCTTGCGGTTCGCAGCGCCCGCGTACTCCTGAAGGGCTCTTGCGAGCGGCACATGGCTCGACTCGCCGCGCTCGGAAATACCGCTCGCGTAGGTCGCAAGGAATGCGAACGGATACTCTTCGTCGCGTTTGTTCTCGGCCAGGCGGAAGGTGATCCGGCCAACGAGCTGCCAGTCCGCATTCTTGTGGTGAAGGTACGCACGCAGATCCCGCCCGTAGGCAGCTACGTCCGCACGTACGCATGAATCCAGCTCGATCCAGGCGTGCTTCAGTGCCGCTGTGCTCAGGTACTCGAGCCCCTTCAGGGGAGGCGCATTGAGCGCGATTCGCTCCAGTTCGCCGTCTTCGGGCGGGGCAACAAGCCTCGTGTCGGACGGGTGCTGCGATTCGGTGAGATGACAGAGCTGAGTGAAATAGAGATGCGCGAACGAGCGCGCGAATGCAAGCGACGGCGGAAGAGCAGTCTTCGCCTCGACTGTCGCCAGGTGCAGGAGGCCCGTACCCTCACCGCCCGAGAATGCTCGCTCGATCTTCGCGAATGTGACGGACGCGGCGAGTTGCGAAGAGTCGCCACCGCCAGCCTCCACGCGCAGCCGGCCCTGCGACGTGACGTACAGATCGAGAGTCACGGCCGGTGCGCGCAACGTCGTTTCATCCTGTCCTGCGATACGCGAGGGGAACTACTCCACCACGTATCCGAGTGCCCGTGCGTTGTCGCCGACGCGCGTGTCTCGCGTCACGATCGTGACGAGCTGCGGCGGCTCACCCAGCAGTTCCGCGGTCGCAAGATGGACCGCATCGAGTGTGCGGATCGGTTCCACCGGGAAAGGCCGTCCGGCGCGTGCCAGTACGGCAGCAGTAATGGCAACGACATCGCAGCAGCGCCGGAACGTTTGTAGCCAGCGAAGTGCCGAGCGTTCATCGGCAGGCGTCAACCGTCCGGCTACGCGAGCGCGCACCAGGGCGCGAGTGGCTTCTGCGAATGTCAGGGCTGATGTAATACGCCGTCTCTTGCCGCGCAGTGCACTTCGCGCAGCGGTATCCTGCTCGAGCAGGGCAGCGAGCAGGGCACTCGTCTC
>JBQTJG010000359.1:0-4342 GCA_052387355.1 Armatimonadota bacterium
CGACGCCCGAACTGACATCCACCCCGTACGGACGAACGGCGGCGATTCCCGCGGCGACGTTTTCGGGCGAGAGCCCGCCCGAAAGAATCACCGGCATTATCGCTGCCACTGGTGCAGCGAACCGCCAGTCAAAGAGCTCGCCGGTCCCTCCGCGCTGACCGGCCCGGTGCGTGTCCAGGAGCACCGCTGAGACCGGAAACGCCCGCAGGTGCGCGGGATCAAGGGGCCCGGACACCCGGATGGCCTTGATCACCGTCACGCCAAGCTCCCGGACAGCCAGGCACAACTCCGGCGATTCGTCGCCGTGGAGCTGGACCGCGTCGAGGCGCACGCCGTCGATCAGCGCGCGCAGCCGGTTCATCGGCTCATTCACCACCACCCCAACCCGGGATACGAACGGCGGCAGCGTCCTGGCGATACGCTGGGCCTGCGTCAGGCTGACCTGGCGCCGGCTTTCCGCAAAGATCAACCCGATCGCGTCGGCGCCTGCCTCTGCGGCAATCACGGCCGCGGTCTCATCCTGAATGCCGCAAATCTTGACCCTAATCACGGCTCATCCGCCCCGCGCATGCTCACGTCGCTGCCTATGCTCACATAGCTGCCCATGCTTACGCGCGCGGCCGCACTCCCCGGTAGTAGGCCATCTTCATGGCTTCCCGCGCGTGCTCGAGCGTCTGCTGGGCCTCGCTCCGCGCGCGGCTGGTCCCCTCGACGATAGTCTCGTCGACATCCTCGGGACGCGCGGCAAAACGAGCGCGGCGCTCCCGGATCGGGTCGAGAAACAGATTGATCGCCGTGGTCAGCCGTTTCTTGACCTCGATGTCGCCGACACGGCCGGCCCGGTATCGCTCCTTCAGTTCGTCGACCTCGGCCGTGTTGGCATTGAACGCATCGTGATAGACAAACACCGGGTTGCCCTCCACGGTGCCCGGATCAGTCGGGTGGATGCGCTTCGGGTCAGTGTACATCCTCATCACCCGCTGGGTGACCGTCTCGGCGTCGTCCGAGAGGTAGATCACGTTGCCAAGCGATTTGCTCATCTTGGATTTCCCGTCGGTGCCGGGCAGCGTTCCGACTTCCCCGATGAGGGTCTCGGGCTCGGGGAACACCGGTCCAAACGTCTCGTTGAACCGCCGGGCGACCTCCCGGGTGAGCTCCAGATGCGACGCCTGATCCTTGCCCACGGGAACGATCTCGCCGCGCACCGAGAGGATGTCGGCCGCCTGCAGGACTGGATAGTTCAGCAGGCCGGCAGAGGGCTGCTGGATGTGCAGGTCCCTCATAACTTCCTTCAGCGTCGGGACGCGCTGCAGGCGGGGCACAGCGACTAGCATCGAAAAGATCAACTGCAGTTCGGGGATCTGCGGCACCGCGGACTGCAGGAAGATCGTCGATCGCTCGGGATCGATGCCGACGCTGAGATAGTCCAGCACGATGTCGCGGATGTTCTGCTCGATCTCCTCGAGGTTCTCCAGACGCGTGGTGAGGATGTGGTAGTCGGCAAGCAGGAAGAAGCAGTCGTAGTCGTCCTGCAGGCGGACGCGGTTGGCGAGCGTGCCGACGTAGTGCCCCAGGTGGAGTTTCCCCGTGGGGCGGTCGCCGGTCAGCAGTCGTCCCTTCTGCATGGTTGATATCCTCCTATCTGTTCAGTAACCAGCCGCAGCGCCCGCAGGTGGGCGGCAGGGTCAGGGCTGGCCATCAATGCCGTCCCCACAAGAATCGCATCCACTCCGGCCCCGCACACGTGAGTCGCGTCCGCGGAGGTCTCGATACCGCTCTCGCTGACGACCACGACGCCGGCAGGGATGCGGGGCCGCAGGCGAAGCGTAGTGTCCAGGTTAATGGCGAGAGTGCGGAGATCACGATTGTTGATCCCCATCACGCGCGCCCCCGCAGCCAGCGCCTGGTCAACGTCGCCCTCGGTGTGGACCTCGAACAGAGCGCAGAGACCCAGCGTATCGGCCAGCCGGCCCAGCGCCGCAAGCTCCCGCACCGGCAGTGTGCCCGCAATCAGCAGCACCGCGTCGGCGCCAAGCGCCCGCGCTTCGTAGATCTGGTAAGGATCCACGACGAAGTCTTTGCGCAGCACCGGCAACCCAATCGCGCTGCGTACGGCGATCAGATCATCGGCGCTCCCCGAGAAGTAGCGTGCGTCGGTGAGGACCGAGACCGCGGCCGCGCCGGCCTGCTCATAGACGCGGGCGGTGGCCGCCGGGTCGGCGTGCTTCAGGATGGCGCCGGCCGACGGTGATGCGCGCTTGACCTCGGCGATCAGGCGGATCGGGGGCCCGGTGATCGCAGCCCCGAAGTTGCGCACAGGCGGCGCCGCAGCGGCGCGCGCCTGCATGTCACCGGCCGAGACGGCGCTCCGGTTGGCGGCGACCTCCTGGCGCTTGTGGGCGATGATCTCATCGAGAACCGTCATGTCAGGCCGCCCGGGTATGCACCCTCAGCTCCTCAAGTTTCTCGTGCGCCGCGCCCGAGTCGATCGACCGACCCGCGAGGGTGATTCCCTCGGCCAGATCCTCGGCAAGTTCGCCCACGACAAGCGCGGCGGCGGCGTTGAGCACTACCAGCTCTCGAGCCGGACCCGACTGACCGCGCAGCACGGCGAGCATCACCTCGGCGTTCTGCTGCGGGGTCCCACCGGCGATCGCCTCCGGCGCCGGCGCGCTCATCCCCAGCGACGCCGGATCCACCGCAGTCACCCGCACCCGGCCGTCGCGCAACTCGGCGACCTGCGTGGGGCCCATCGTCGAGATCTCATCCATGCCGTCGCCATGCACGACCATGGCCCGCCGCACACCCAACTCTCCCAGGACCTCAGCCATGACGCGCACCAGCGAAGGATCGTACGTGCCGACGAGCAGACTGGACGCCGCAGCAGGATTCGCCAGGGGGCCGAGGATATTGAAGACCGTCCGGATGCCGATTTCTTTGCGCGGCCCCGCCGCGTGTCTCATCGCCGAATGGTAGATCGGCGCAAAGAGGAACCCGATCCCGATGTCCTCGATGCACCGCTGCACGACCTCAGGAGCTACCTGGATGTTCACGCCAAGCGCTTCGAGCACGTCGGCTGCACCGGACTGCCGGCTCACGGCGCGGTTGCCGTGCTTCGCCACGTAGCCGCCCGCGCCCGCGACGACGAACGCCGTCGTAGTGGAGACATTGAACGTGCTCACGCGATCACCGCCGGTTCCGACGACATCGATGAGATGATCCACCCGGGGGATCACCCGGAGCGCCCGCTCGCGCATCGCGCGTGCGAACCCGGCGATCTCGTCAACGGTCTCGCCACGCATCCGCAACGCGGTGATGAAACCTGCAATCTGCGCCGGCGTCGCCTCACCGTCCATGATCTGTCCCATCGCCGCCCAGGCGTCCTGTTCTGAAAGCGTCTGGCGATCGGCGACTGCTCGAATGGCCTCGCGGATCATAAGGTGACCTCCTCGAGCTCGCGGCGACCCGCACGGTACGATCCGACGAGCCTCAGGAATCCGGCGAGGATCGACTTCCCCACTGCCGTCAGCACCGATTCGGGATGAAACTGCACGCCCTCAATCGGCCATGTCCGGTGTCGCAGGCCCATGATCGTGCCGTCCTCCAGCCTGGCCGAGACTTCCAGCTCGGGCGGCAGGTTCTCGCGCGCGACGATGAGCGAGTGGTACCGCGTCGCCTCAAACGGCGACGGGAGCCCTTCATAGATCGTCCGGCCGTCGTGATAGATCTTCGAGATCTTGCCGTGCACCGGCGCCGGCGCCCGCACCTCCTGTCCCCCGAACGCCTCGCCGATACTCTGAGGGCCGAGGCAGACCCCCAACACCGGGATCGACCGGCCCAATGTCCGGATCGCCTCGACCGAGATGCCGGCCTCCCTGGGCGTACACGGCCCCGGCGAGACCACGACCGCATCCGGACGGCGCGCCGCCAGATCCTCGACCGAGATCGCATCGTTGCGGAACACGAGAAGGTCAGCACCCAGCGATCCCAGGTCCTGCACCAGGTTGTAGGTGAACGAGTCGTAGTTATCGATAACGGCAATCATCGTGGCACGCTCACTTTGAGGAGCGGTTCCCGCGACCGGCCGACAATCTCCAACGCCCGCACCAGGGCCTTGGCCTTGTTGACGGTTTCCAGGTACTCGCGCTCAGGGATCGAGTCAGCTACAATCCCCGCGCCTGCCTGGACATAGGCGCGATCGTTGGTCATCACGATCGTGCGGATCGTAATGGCCGTATCCATGTTGCCGGAGTATCCCAGGTACCCCACGGCGCCGGCATACGGGCCGCGCGAGACCGGCTCGAGTTCGTCGATGATCTCCATCGCTCGGATCTTCGGGGCG
>JBQTJG010000360.1:0-4716 GCA_052387355.1 Armatimonadota bacterium
GATGGGTTGGACGCCGATCGGTCGCGCGACCCGCGACGTGCTGATCGGCGGCCCCGGGATCGTGGTCCGCGTGGCGCTGGCGCGCATGCATCGCAACGGGACGTCCCGCAGCGCATCGAGCGGCGTATCGCTCGATGCATCCCGTGTGGCCGCAGCGCTCAAGCAGCGGCGAGTCCTGGGCGCGCGGGTCGTCAAGGATCACGCGTATGTCCTTTGGCGGTACGCCCAACACCCCTGGTTCCGCTACCGCGTGGTGTGCCACGGCGACGCGGCGGCGGTCGTCCGGGTCGCCAGAGGGCGCCGCCCGAACATGGCGATCATTGCCGAGAGTACGGCCGCCCGGCCCGAGGACTGGCAGGACCTGCTGGCACCGGTGGCCACCCAGACGGGATGTCTCATCGTGCAGTTCGTGCACACCCAGCCCGGCGAGGGGCCGGGGCGGGCCGGCGGATGGCTCCATCTGGTGCGCCCCGGCCCCATGATCGTGGCGCGCAGCGAGCAGCGTCAGGCGCTGGACCCCGACGCGTGGGCGCTGACGACAGGCGAACTCGAGTTCTTCTAACTCCCGCGGAGGGGCAGACAGTCACGCCCCTTCAGATCCTTGATGGAGGCCCCCTGACATGGCACCGGTGAAGGCAGCAGTGCAAAAACTCAAGACCCAGATGGACTTCGACGAGCGGATCAGGTCCCGCACGGCTCTGATCGCCGTGGTCGGGTTAGGCTACGTGGGACTGCCGCTGGCAGTGGCGCACGCGCAGCGAGGGTTCCGCGTGCTCGGCGTCGACGTCGATCGCAACAAGATCGCGGCGGTCAACGAAGGCCGATCCTACATCGCGGATGTGCCGCCGGCCGAGGTGGCCGACGCCGTGAGGGTCGGCCGGCTCTTCGCATCCACGACCTACACGCCGATCAAGGACGCGGACGCCATCTTCGTGTGCGTGCCCACGCCGTGCACGAAGAACAAGGAACCCGACACCTCGCGCATCGAGGCGGCCGCCGAGGGGATCGCGCGCCACCTGCGCCGCGGCCAGTTGGTCGTCCTGCGCAGCACCAGCTACCCGGGGACGACCGAGGAGCTGATGAAGCCCATTCTCGAGCGCGGCGGGATGAAAGTCGGGAAAGACTTCTTTCTCGCGTTTGCGCCCGAACGCGTCGACCCGGGGCGCAAGGACTTCACCATTCACAACACCCCGGTGGTCGTGGGCGGATGCGATGCCGAGAGCACGCGGAGGGCGACGTTGTTGTTGGGGCAGGTGGTGAACCGCGTGGTGCCGGTGTCGTCGCCTGCCGCTGCCGAGATGTCGAAGCTCCTCGAGAATGTCTTTCGGAACGTCAACATCGCCCTGGTCAACCAGATGGCGATGCTCTGCGATCGCATGGGACTGAACATCTGGGAGATCGTGGAGGCCTCCGCGACCAAACCCTATGGATTTCAGGCCTTTCAACCGGGCCCTGGCGTCGGCGGACACTGCATTCCCGTCGACCCGTACTATCTGGCCTGGAAGGCGTTGGAGTACGATTTCCACATGGACTTCATCACCCTGGCGGCGCGGGTCAACGATGACATGCCGTACTATGTCGCCCAGAAGGCGATGCTGCACATGAACGGCCACCGCATGAACGGTCAACGCGGTTCGTCGTCGCCGTCGTCGCTGGTCGTTGGGGTCACCTTCAAGAAGGACGTCGACGACTACCGCGATTCGCCGGCCCTGAAGATCATTCAGTTGCTCGAGGGGCAGCACGTGCGCGTCAGCTACCATGATCCCCACGTGCCTAGCCTGACCATCAGCGGCCGTGTCCACAAGAGCGTGCCGCTGACGGAAACCCTGCTGCGCTCCACGGACTGCGTGGTGATCGTGACCGATCACTCGTCGTTGGACTACGAGTTCATCGTGCGCCACGCGCGGAAGGTCTTTGACACCCGGAACGTCACGCGCCACATGAAACATGGACGCGAGAAGATCGTCGGGCTGTAGGTGCCCGCACATCGTATCATGGAGGTTGGCGTGAACGCACTCCCTGAGGTGGCCACACGCATCGATCACGACGGGGGCTTCTCTGAAGAGGCTACCTTTGTCGACGTCGACGGCGCGAAGATGTTCAGCATGACCCACTTGCCGGGCGGACCCGCCCTGGCGGGTGTGGTCATCTGTCCCTCGATCCTTGTCGAGCACCTGACCAACTACCGCCATGAGGTCCTGCTGGCGCGTGCCCTCGCGGCGCGCGGCGTCGCTGTGCAGCGATTCCACTACCGCGGGACCGGCCACAGCAGCGGCGAGGAGCGCGAGACGTCACTTGACTCCATGGTGAAGGACACGTGCATCGCGCTCGAACGCCTGCGTGAGCGCGCGGGGATCAAGCGCGTGGCTTTCGTCGGCACCCGGTGGGGAGCCCTGGTGGGGGCGATGGTCGCGCAGGGAGTCCCCCAAGGCCCGCTGGCGCTCTGGGAGCCTGTCACCGACGGCGCGCGGTACTTTCGAGAGTTGATCCGCGGGCGTCGGGTCCGCGAGCTGAAGGATGCGCGATTCGCCAGCGCAGCCACCGACTCATGGGCCAGCGAGCTCGAAGCGCAAGGGTTCATCGACATCCTCGGCTATTCCCTCCACCGGTCTGTCTACGAAAGCGGCCGCGGTCAGCGGTTGGACGCGCTCCTGGCCGAGAGGACCGGGCCGGTCCTCATCGTGCAGTTCGGCCGCCAGAGTGCGCTGCGGCCCGACTACGCGCGCTTGCGGGACGCCCTTGCGGCCCGGGGGGCCGAATGCGCCGTGCAGTTCATCAGTGACGAGCCCGCGTGGTTCTTCCCGGGACACCTCATGAAGTCCGCCGGCGCACTCGTGAAACTGACCACCGACTGGCTGGTGGCGGCGGCGAGAAAGGCTGAGGAGGCATCATGATCGAGCAGGTCAGGGACACCCAGTACACTGAGCGTCCGGTCCGGTTCCAGGCGGCCGGGAATGATCTTCTCGGCATCTTCACCGAGCCGCACGATCGGCCCCGCGGGGTCGGGGCGATCCTGACCACGGGAGGCGCATATATCGCTTCCCCCAACCGCAATCGTCTCTCGGTGAGGCTCGCCCGACGGCTCGCCGAGGATGGCTACCATGTGCTGCGGTTCGATTATCACGGCGTCGGCGAGAGCGCTGGAACCATCGCCGGCTACCCGTTGGACCGGCCAGCCGTCGACGACCTCACCGCCGCCGTTCGCTGGTGCGAGGCCGCGGGACTGCACAGACTCGTGCTGATCGGTTCCTGTTTTGGCTCGCGGACCATCCTGGCGACAGCCGATCGAGTCAGCGGGCTCGCTGGTGCGGCGTTGGCCTCGACACCGCTGCGCGACTTCGAGATGGGGGACAGGCTCCCGACGCGTTACGCTCGTGAGATGAGCCTCGGGCAGTTGGTGCGGAAGGCATTCGGGCCGCAGGTGTGGCGGAACATGCTGGCGCCGAGCAGCCGGGAAGCCCACCTCAAAAGCCGGCACATCTATGCTCGAACGGCTGCGTTCAAGGTGAAAAGGGTGATTGACCGGTTGCGCGGGGCCAACGGTGAAGGCGATGGGGCTGACAGCGACGGGTTCAGCGATCTGTTCCTCACGCAGTTCCGACGGCTCGAGCGGCGCCACATCCCCGTCCTCATGATGTACGGCACGGACGAAGACTTCTACAGCGACTTCCGCCGTGCTCAGGAAGGCGTGCTCCGCGATGCGCTGCCCGCGGGCCAAACGCAAATTGAGATTCAGACGGTCGACGGGGTCATTCACGGCTTCACGACGCTGAAGGTCCAGGACGCCGTGGTCGAGGGCACCGTGGCCTGGGCGCGCCGTCTGCCTCGCTCCCATGATTGACGGGCGCCGCTCTCCCTTGCATAACGAGGTGAGTCATCCGAGACATTCTGTGCTTGTGAACATGAGGAACATGCATGAAGGAGGAGATACGAGTGTCGTCATCGGGGGAGACTATCCGGGAGTTCATCCTTGACGATCTGCATTGGAACGGGAAGCGCGATCAACTGACGATGGACTACCCGCTGATCGAGAACCATGTGCTGGACTCGCTCGGCCTGTTCACGCTTGTGACGTTCATCGAAGAGCAGTTCGGTGTCGAAGTGGGCGACGAGGAACTTGTGTCGGAGAACTTCGGCACGATTAGCGCGATCGCGGACCTGATTCAGAGGAAGCGAGCCGAGGCCTGATCGCCCTCCCCGCGTTGTCATGCGACTGAAGGTTCTCTGGCTCATCAGCCATGGATGACCAACGGTCCACTCCACCTTATCGTGAGTCTCCGGTCGTTTTCCCGGCCGGGGACGAGTCGATCTATGGTATCCTCGTCGAGCCCTCGCACGCCGCGCGCGATGTGGGCGTGATCCTGCTCTCGGGCGGCGGATACCTCGCGATGACGCACCGCAACCGCATGTGGGTCCACCTGGCCCGGTGGCTGGCGGCCGAGGGGTTCCCCGTGCTGCGCTTTGACTACCACGGCGTCGGCGAGAGTACGGGCGACATCGACGGGCTGGGGCTGGAGCGTCCGTTTGTCGCTGATCTGATGGGCGCCGCCAACACCCTCCGAAACCGGCGCATTTCCAACCTTGTGCTGGTCGGCTCGTGCTTCGGTGCGCGGACCATCCTGGCTAGTGTCGAGCGGATTCCGGAACTGCGGGGCGCCGTGCTCCTCTCGACGCCGCTGGGCTCTGGCCAGATGGGCGAGGTGGCCGCCGAGGGGT
>JBQTJG010000361.1:0-20605 GCA_052387355.1 Armatimonadota bacterium
TCCCTTGTCACATCGCCGAGATGAAGGGTATTGTGCCCGACGAAGTGCGCCCCGTGATGACGGGCGGCGCGGATCACCGCCTCCAGGTGCTTGGGATGATCTGTGAGTCCCGGAAGAATGGGCGCAAGCATCACCCCGGTACGGATGCCCGCTGAGGTCAATCGCCCGACAGTCCGCAGCCGCTGGAGCGGGGGCGCGACCGTCGGCTCAATCTCTCGCGCGAGACGTGTGTCAGTCGTGGCCACGCGGACACAGACTGTCACATCCGCGCGCCGGGCCATCTCTTGCAGGAGGTCCACGTCGCGGACGATCATCGGGCAACGCGTGATGATGCTGACCGGCGTGCGGAAGTCCCTCAATGCCTCCAGAATGCGTCGGGTGACGCGGTAGCGCCCCTCGATCGCCTGGTACGGGTCGGTTGCGGTGCCGAGCGCTACCATCTCTCGTTTCCAGCTCGGCCGGCTCAACTCCAGTCGCAGCACTTCGGGCGCGTTGACCTTCACGAAGACTTTAGTGGCCCACTCGTTGACGCCGTCTTCGTCGAGGAACCAGTGTGTACGGCGAGCGTAGCAAAAAACGCAAGCATGCGAACATCCTCTGTAGGGGTTGATCGACCAGCGAAAGGGCATACCCTCCACACGATTGAGGACGGTTTTGACCTGCATCTCGAGGAACTGGCGGCTAGACATCCCCCTGATCGTAGGCGAACATATGTTCGATATCAAGAGGCGCCGGCGAAAAGTAGGACGCGTGGACCGGCAGAAACCGCACACGCGAGACGAAGTCTACGTCATGTGATCGCCGGCTCGGGGCATTTTGTCAGGAAAACCAGCCTCTTGACGACAGTGGGGCCTGTTCTTACACTGAGTAAGGAATAAGTTCAATTGTAAGGAGACGCTTATGCCAACCTCTACGATCACCAGCAAGGGGCAGGTCACAATTCCCAAGCACGTAAGAGAGGCACTGAGGGTGGGTCCGGGAGACAAGCTGGATTTTCTGGTTCAAGATGACGGCCGCGTCCTGCTGCAGCCGGCGACCATCGACGTCGCATCATTGAAGGGGATTCTACATCGTAAGGGTCTGCAGCCGGTCTCGATCCAAGCCATGCATACCGCCATCGCTCGGCGTGTTCGAGCCAAGCCGTGAAAGGTCTGGATACAAACATCCTTGTTCGCTACCTGGTTCAAGATGACCCGGCGCAAGGCGCCGAGGCCGCGCACTACATTAACCAAGCGGGAGCGGCGGGTGAGCCCTGCTTCATCAACCACGTAGTACTTGTCGAGCTGGTGTGGGTGCTCGAGTCGGCCTACGGCTTTGATCGCGAGGCCATCGCCGACGTCCTGGCCAAGATCGTGGCCACCCGTCAGTTCGAGATCGAAGAGAAGGACATTGCCCGGCTGGCCCTGGACGACTATCAGGTGACCCGCGCGGACTTTTCTGATTGTCTTATTGGACACAAGAACATCACCGCCGGGTGCGTTGAAACGGCAACGTTCGACAAGACGCTGAGGAGACTCCGGCAGTTCCGGCTCTTGTAGTCTGCTGCTGACGCTGCGCTGCCACATTCCGGGCGATCATCCCCCTGCGCAGGTAGGATCCATTGATAATACAGACATATCGTCAGGTCACACCCCCAGGGGGTCGAAGTGGCGTATGGGACAGTCCGCGAACTCAAACGAATTTGAGGCCTTGGCCAAAGAAGCCCAGGATAGTTGGAACCGAAACGCCGAGTGGTGGGACGAGTACATTGGCGCTGAGGGCAACAACTTCCACAGGCTGCTGGTTGCCCCGGCTATGGAGCGTCTCCTCGAGCTGAAACCCGACGAACTCGTCCTGGATGTCGCGTGCGGCAACGGACAGTTTGCGAGGCGTATGGCCGAGCTGGGGACGCGATTGGTCGCGTTCGACTTCAGCGAGAGGTTTATCGAGCGGGCGAAAGCAAGAACCACGGTTCATGCTGAGCGCATTCAGTACATCGTGCTCGACGCGACCGACCGGGCAGGGCTGCTCGCGTTAGGAACCGGGCGCTTCGATGCCGCGGTCTGCACCATGGCCCTCATGGACATGGTCACCATCGAACCTCTGATCTCAGCGCTGAGCGAGATGCTGAACCCCGGGGGTCGCTTCGTGTTCTCAGTGTTGCACCCGTGCTTCAATTCAACGGGGACCAGAATGGTTGTGGAGGAGGAATATCAAGACACCGCCCTCCTTCCGGCGTTCTCCGTCAAGGTGACGGAGTACATTCGCGCGAGCGCCAGAAGGGGTGTCGGCATCGTGGGCCAGCCTGTGCCGCAATACTACTTTCACCGTCCCATCGGCCTGCTCTTCAGCACGTGCTTCCAGGCAGGCTTCGTCCTGGACGGTCTGGAGGAGCCGGTCTTCAACGAGACGATTGAGCGGCGAGGCGTCTTCTCCTGGAGCAACTACCTGGAGATCCCTCCGGTTCTCGTCGCTCGCATGCGCCTTCTGCCAGCATAGCGCCCACGTTTGTAGCCGTGGTAAGGGGCCAGCCGAGCCACGCTTCAGGCAAAATCGAAGCGCCCCGCAAGACCACACGGGGCGCCTCGGATCATTGATGAAACGAGAGCTTACATCAATCCCCGTCCCTTCCACTTGGCGAAGACCGGCTTCACCTGGGCGTCCGCCCACTTGACCGCGTCCTCGGGACTCATCTTGTCGGTCGCGGCCAGCGCCATCATCTGCGGCAGGATGCCGGTGTCGAAGATCTCACCCTCAGCAGCGTTCGCAAAGCCCGGGTGCCCGACGTTCGTGCTCCACTCGTGGGCCGTCCCCAGCACCTTGTACTTGCCGGGGTTGTTCTCCAGGCGGCCGGCCACGGCGTCGTTGGCGACCTGCTGCTTCACGTCGGGCACAGTCTTCGTGAACGACGGAAACTCGTAGAACTCTCCCGCCTTGAACGCCCGGCCCCAGTTGTCGATGAAGTCCACGAGAAACTTCTTGGCGAGTGTCTTGCGCTCGGCGGGAAGGAACTTCCAGATCGTATAGACCAGCATGACGTGCTGGGCGCCCAACCGCTTGCCGCCGAAGTTGTTCGGGCCTCGCGGCGGCTTCCAGATCTGGATGTGGGGAGACAGTTGCGGGAAGTCCTTCTCCGCGGTCCGCGCGATGGAGATCGCGTTGAAGACGTACGACACCTTGCCCGCCAGCATCGCGCGGTTGTTAGAAGATGCGTCCCAGGCCAGGACCTCGGGATCCATCGCCTCCTTGAACAGAGCTCGGATATACTTCACGGCTTCGACGGTGTTCTTGTTGTTGATGATGACCTCTGAACTGGCGTTCTGAATGGCCGAGCCGAAGCTCCACATGATGTCCCGCATCACCATGTTGGCATCGATGTCGTTGGCGATGCCGATGCCGACCGGGACGCCCTTGGCCTTCAGCTTCCGCCCGGCCTGGAGCACGCTGTCCCAGGAGTCCGGGACGAAGCCGGCCTCGTCCCACAGGTCCTTGCGGTAGTGGCCAGGATCGGGGACCCAGGAGTTGGACAGCCCGAACCACTTCTTGGTCTTGGGGTTGTAGGAGCTGCGCCTGGCGAGCTCGATGATCCCGTACTTCTTGATCAACGGCTCGTTGAGGTCGGCGAGGTCCTCCACCTCTGACTCGTACTGCGGCGGTGGAGAGATGTGCTGATACAGGTCGTGACCGCTGCGGGCAGCAACCTCCGCCGCGGCGCGTGCCGGGATCTGGCCAAACGGAATGTGGTCGACGACGACCTCAGTGTTGTTCGCCCGGCCCCATTCCTTCACATACTCGCCGTCAAACCACCGGTCGTACGCCGGGACGAAGTGGCTCCAGTGAAGGATCGTCAGGCGGCGCTGCTGGGCAAAGGCAAACTGAACGTTCGCGAAGGGGCCGATGCTCGCAGCCGTGGCACCGGCCGCGGCAATCTTGAGAAAATCGCGCCGGGACAGGCGTCTCCAGCGGTTGTCAGCAACCTGTATCCACCTTTCGTCAGGCCTCTCGTCTTCCACGTTCAACCCACCTCCTCGTGGACTCTCCGTGACGAGTCGCTTCCTATTTGAACGCCCCGGCCGTCAATCCTGCAATGAAGCGGTCGAGGAACAGGCTGTACATGATCGCCGGGGGGACACTGGCGATCAGGGCTCCGGCCATGAGGGATCCCCAATAGAACACGTCGCCGCGGACCAGGTCTGTCGGCACCCCGATGCTGACCGTCTTGGCCGCCGACGGCGAGATGAACGTCAGAGCGTACACGAACTCCTGCATCGACAGGGCGAACGCAAAGATGATAACGGTGAGGATCCCCGCGACGGAGATCGGCAGCACGATGCGCCGCAGCGCGCCCAGGCGCGTACAGCCATCCACGATTGCCGCCTCCTCGAGTTCGCTGGGAATCGACTTGAAGAATCCCATCAGCAGCCAGGTGCAGAAGGGAATGGTGAAGGACGGGTAGACCAGGACGAGCGCCCACAGGTTGTCTTGAAGCCGCAGCTCCGCGACCACCCGGGCCAGCGGGATGAAGAGCAACGAGGGGGGCACGAGATAGGTCAGGAAGATCCCCATGCCAAGCCTCTGACCCCAGCGGCCCGTCAGCCGTGCGAGACTGTAACCTGCGGGCACGGCGACCAGAAGGGTGATGATGACCACCGCCGTGGCGACCGCCGCAGTGTTCACGAGCCATCTGCTGAAGAGCGTCTCTCTGAACAGCAACGCCACGTGCTCGAGGGTCGGCGCCGCGTTGAAGATGAACGGGTTGTTCTTGACGTTGTACAGGTCGCTGTTGCGCTTGAACGCCGTGATGGCCATCCAGATAAACGGGAATGAGGCGAGAAACGTAAACCAGACGACGATGAAATAGAGGGCCACGCGCCCCGCGATCTTCTGTAGGGGCGGGAATCGCCAGGGAAGTGACCGCTCGGCGACGGCCATCTAGACTCCAGTCTCCGCCCGGCTGGCCATCCGCAGCATCGCGATGGCGCCGATGAGCAGCACCGGGAGCAGGAAGATCGCGACGGCCGCCCCCTGCGCCAGGTCGCCGGCGACAATACCGACCTGGAACGCCCAGCTCGAAAGCACATGCGTCGTGTTGAACGGGTTACCGTTGGTGAGGATATAGACGACGCCCATGTCCGTGAATGTAAACACCGTGCCAAAGAGCACGGCGATAGCCAGGATGGGCAGCAGCATGGGCAGCAGGATGTAGAACAGCCGTTGAAAGTATCCTGCGCCATCCACCGCTGAGGCGTCGAGCACCTCCGTAGGAATCGAGGTCAACCCCGCGAGGATCACGACCGCCGAGAAGGGGAACGTCCTCCAGACGTGGACGGTGATGACGGCCGCCATCGCCAGATTGGGCACACCAAACCACTGTGGAAACTCGGTCGGCCCGATGAGATGTGCGACGCGCAGCATCCAGTTGACAACGCTGTAGAGGGAGTCGAACATCCACTTCCAGCCGATCGCCGCCAGCGAAATCGGCGTGGCCCACGGCAGGAGGATCAGGAACCGCACGATCGAGCGGCCCCGGAACTTCTGCTGCAGCGCCAGGGCCAGGATGTTGCCGAAGAGCACCACCAGAATCTGGGCGATGATCGTGAAGACGAACGTGTTGGTCAGGGCCGAGCGGAAGATCGTGTTCTGCATGGCCCGAATGAAGTTCGCGGGACCAACGTACTGAAGGGTCGGATTGCCGGTGGTCGCGTTGCTCACGCTGAGATAGAGGGCGAAGAGAAGCGGGCCGGCTACCAGCAGGAGGATGTAGAGCACGGCGGGCGCCAGCATGAGCGGCCCGAGGACCCGGTCGTTGTTCAGAATCGAGCCGACGCGAGATCGCGCCAGTCTAGGCGCGACACCATCCAGGGCACCACCCGTTATTGGGCGCTGTCTCCGCATGCGCGATCGGAGGCGAATCATCAGCCTAAAAATAGAATACGTTCGCAGCGCCGGTCTGGATCCCTGCGGTCGGCCTTCGGCGCCTGTGCCGAGAGTATGCGGGCTCGGCCTCAGGGTCTGCAACTGGTCCCCTTCACTCGAGCACCACAACCTCGAACGCTTGCAGCAGCGGGATCGCGAACTGCGCGTAGTCGCCGTCGCGTGCGACGGTGATCGGGCGTTCGCCGACAAGCGCCCGGGCCGCAGTCGCGCTCCCGCGGACCCGCAGAGCGATGGGCCCGACCGGCGTCACCTCCAGCAGCGGCTTGCTTTCTATCCCTGTCGAGTTGATGAGATGGAGCACGGCCTGCGGGCCGTTGCGCGAGAGCACTGTCTCGACAGATGCCGGCGCATCGGTGAGCAGCGGGAGCCTCCCCAGGGCGCGCTCCACCAGGCGGCCAATCAACCCGCGGCATTCGATCACGCCGAAGAGGTGATAGAGCCTCCCAACCCCCCAGGGCAGATACACTGCCGTCCCCTTGCCGAACTGATTGATCGTCAACCCCGGAGTCCCAATCTCGCCTTCCCAGTACGAGAATTCCGGCACGTTGTTGGTCACCGGGTTGGACAGATGAAGATCGGTGACCTGACCTGAGCCCTCGGTGAAGATGAACTCGCCCTCGCCGCCCGGGATGTCCACGTCGACCTGGGGGAGAAACGGGCCAAAGCCGCCGTATGGCCGTTCCAGCCCCAGCCCGACGAGATCGGTGTCGCGAAACGCCGGCCCCAGCAGCCGGTGGTCCTTGACCAGCAGGTACGTCCCCTGCATCAGCCGCCGCTTCACAAACCTTCGCCCCAGCGACTGCATGGCGAAGTCGCGCCGCTCGCGGCCCTCGTGATCGAAGAGCGCCGTGTCGTGGGTGGCGATCAGATGTCCCCCGCCTGCCACAAATTGATCGAGCGCCGCCGCCGTCTGGTCGTCCATGCAGGCCACGTTCGGCAGAATGACGAGCCGGTAGGCATGCAGCAGGTCTACCAGATGCTCATGCTCTAGCACATCAAACGGGAGGTGCTCGTGGACGAGCACCTCATGGCATCCTCGACAGTGGCTCAGGTAGCGTTGAAACGCGTCCGACCGCCCGTACCAGTCCGCGGTTCGCTGAGAGTACACCAATGCAACTTCGGCCGCTGACTGCAGGCCGCGATAGACATCGTCATGCCGGGCGAGAAACTGAAAGGCGTGCTGAATCGCCGGCAGCGCCTTCCGGTCATCCTGCGCGAGCGTCCCCATGATCTGCAGGCCGGGCGCGCTGCCATGCGCGGCGACCTGCACGATATCTCTCACGATCTGCGCCGGGGGCTGAGCCAGCCTGCGGTTCCCGAAGATGGCGGACTGAGTCAGGAGGATGCAGGTAGGCCGCCGGAACGACGTCCGACCAAGCGACGCCTGCTCCCCATGCTGATAGATCCACTTGGGAAGCGGACGGGTCAACCGGTCGAAGGCGATCGAGAAGATGACCTCCGCCTGCGCGGTCAGATTCGGTCCCCAGCCGGAGTCCCTCGCGTACGTCGGGTTGTCGGTGGCCAGTTCATAATCCCACGTGACCAGCGCGCCCGGGCGCAGGCGCTGGACGTGCGCCTTGACCCGTGCCGTGTAGTCGGCCAGGGCACGGTACCGGTAGCGAATCAGCGCCCGCCAGGCTTCATCGTTCTCATCCGCTCTCGCGGGAATCGCAAAACCTGTGGCGGCGCGGAACCAATCTTGACACCTCGGGCAATAGCACGTCAGGTAGCGGTAGTGATTGTAGAAGATGCCGTCGACCGGATACCGCATCAGGATCTCGTCGAGGATCTCGAAGTTGAACCGCTGCCAGTAGGGCCCGCTGAAACATGTCTCGGCCAGCTCCCGCACCAGGACCGGCCGGCCGCCGGCGGCGATCCTGAACCAGTCGGGATGCGCGTCGAGCTGATCCGCCCACCCCTTCGTGATGTCGAGACGCGCGAGAACGCGGATGCCCCGGGTGCGTGCGGCCTCGGTCACCTCAGCGAGGAAGTCCAAACGGAGATGGGGGTTCGGACGCTGAAACGTCAATCCCGTCGGATACCAGGCGACGATGCCGCCGGCGTTGGCCAGCATCGCGGTCGCGCCGTAGGCCGCGATCTCGTCCACCATCGTCCGCACCTCCAGATCGCGTGCGTCGATCAGGCGGAGGTTCAGTTGGAGTAGCCGGAACGGCGCCCGCCAGAACGGGTCGATGCGTACACCTCCTGCGCCCGCTTCACCAGGTGCTGCATGGGCGCCGATACTGCTTCAGCGTAGTGATACAATGTCGTATTCCGGGCGACCAGGGCCCTTGAAGCCTCCGCCGCCTCGTCGAGGATCGCCTGCTCGTCGAGCGTTGTGATCCGGCCGTCATGCATCACGACCCGCCCGCCCACGATGACGGTCCGCACTGGCCGCCATTCCTCTGCATAGACGGCCTGACTGTACGGATCGCGGGAAGACGAACGGTCCAGAATGATCAGGTCAGCCCGGCAGCCGGGCTCGAGTGCTCCGCCCTTCGTGAGTCCGCAGGCCCTGGCGCCGCCGTCTACTGCGGCGCGCAGCACCTCCTTAGGCTGCGGCCTGGGGTCCACGCTGTGGAGCATCCCCGCGACCTTCATCACGGTGAACATGCTCAACGAGTCGTTGCACAGTACACCATCGGTGCCGAGCGCAAGCCGGACGCCCCGGTCGGCGAACGCCTACCAGGACATCACGCCGCTCGCCAGCCGGAGGTTCGCCAGCGGGCAGTGCACGACGACGGCGCCGGATGCGGCGATCGTGTCCACGTCGTCGGCGTGCACGCAGTGGACAAGGGAAGCGTTCTTAAGGAGGCCAAGGTCGGCAAGGTGGCGGGCAGGACCCTGGGCGAACCGCCGTGCAGCCACGATGGCCTGAGGCACGGTTTCGAGGAAATGCATGTGGAGCCGCACCGCGTGCCGTTCGGCTAATTCACCGCATCGCTCGAGCAGCGCGTCAGAGCAGCGATGCGGCGCCGACGGGCCGACCTGCACTCCAAGACGGGTCTTCCACCTTTGGATAAAGGCCTCGCATACGTCCGCCTGCTCCGTCCAGGGCGCCGGAGTCCGGCGCATCGCGTCGGCGTGCGCCGCAGGGAGGTCAATGAGATCCAGGGGGAGAGTCTCGGCGACCGAAAGGTCAGAAAGAACGGGAGCGATGACCCCACGGATTCCCACATCGAGGCAGGCCTGCGCAGCGGCCTCCAAGCCTTCAAGACTGAGCCGCGGCGAGAGGCGCAGGTGATCCAAGATCGTCGTCGTCCCGGTCCGCAGCGCCTCGATGCCCGCCAGCGCTGCGCTCAGGTAGATTTCCCTGGGAGTTCGGCCGGCCCGACCCGCCTCGGTGAACTGGGACCAGGCCTCAAGCGGCAGCGTCGGGGCGGTGCCAGGCACGAGCGAGTCCGTCGAGTGGCTGTGCGCGTTGACGAGGCCGGGAAGCACAAGCCCCCCTGGGGCCTCGATCACCTCTTCGTCCGGCGCCGGCGCTGTGCTCCCTTGAGGTCCGACGCTCGTGATCCACTCATCCTCGATCAGGACCTCTCCAGGGTCATGCACGGCGCCGGCAGCGCCAAGCGTCAGCACCCTGCCTCCGCGGATGCGCAGCCTGCTCATTCAGCGATTATCGCGGCCCGGCGTTCAGCAGAACGGGCTGGCCGCTGCGGATGGAGTCGACCACGGCCAGGGCCACCTCGAGCGAGCGCATGCTATCCTCAACAGAGACCGCCGGAGTGGCAGCGTGCTGAATGCAGTCGAAGAAATGCTCGTGCTCCCTGCCGTATGCTCCGATCTCTGGTCCGCCATGAATCAGATCGGGCACGACGGTCCCGGTGATTGTCCGGTCGATGAAGGTAAATCCCACCTCGCTGCTGATCAGTAGAGGTTGCCGGCCGACGTCGTAGTAGGCCATGCCCCTGGTCCCGACGACTTCGACGCGTGAGTCGAACGTGGCGCCATCAGGCAGGCTGAAGCAGGCCTCGATCTCGACCAGCGTGCCGTTGTCCAAACGGCCGATCGCCGCGAAGGTGTCTTCGTACCGGCCGCCCTGCTTTTCCATGATGTGGCCCTCAGCGTAGACCCGCACGAACTCCTGGCCGGTCATCCAGCGCGCCAGGTCCCAGTTGTGGATGCTCGATTCCATGACGGCGCCGCCGCCGTGGGCGGTGTTGAACAGCCAGCCTTTCTCCAGCCGCTTGCGCGGGATTCGGCCGGTGCCTCGAAAGAAGAGGATATCGCCGAGCGCGCCCTCCCGGATCGCCCGGCGCATCTCGATGAACGCGATGTTGTGGCGCTCCTGGAAGCCGACCAACACTACCCGGTCCGAGGCCTTCGCCCGTGCGACGATCGCCTCGGCGTCCTCCTTCGTCGCGGTCATGGGCTTTTCGAGGAACACGTGCTTGCGGGCGTCCAGCGCGGCAATAGCCATCTCGCGGTGCAGGTGCGGCGGTGTCGTGATGAACACGGCGTCGACGCCGGGACGCGCGAGCGCAGCCTTCCAGTCCGTGGTGCCGTCTACGCCAAGGGCCGCCAGAGGGCCGAGCCGATCCACCGCTGCGTCCGCGGCGGCCACGAGCCGCGCCCGCGGATTTCCCGCGAGCAGGGTTGCATGCCGCCTCCCGATGTCCCCGATGCCGATCAGAGCAACACCGACCTGATGATCCATGAACCTGTTCCCTCCCTGATGAGATGCACGAGTCGGGCGTTGTCGTCACGGCAGCTCGCTCCACCACGCGGGCAGCGGCCCTTTCACCGCTCCCTCCAGCGCGCGCGGGCAGGGGCAGGCCGCGGCGTGAGGGAGCCGCTGCAGGGCGGCCAGGAGCACGTGCTCGACGCGGTCGTGGACGCCGTCCGTCCCATAGTAGAAGTCGACCATGCTACCCGACCCGGTATGGACCACGGACAGGCTCAGGCCGGCCGCGTAGTTGATCACTGGGGACAGAGACGCGAAGCACATCTGCAGCTCGCGGGCGAAGACCGCTTCGGGGACCAGCGGGGTACCAACCAGGTCGCCCCCCAGTTGCGCCACCATCCGAATTTCCGCGGGTGTCTCGAATCGCGGTCCTTCTATGCAGGCAAACACGGCCCGGTCGGCGAGCGGCACGTTGACATCCCGGCCGGCATCTAGAAGCGCTGCGCGGAGCGCGGGACAGAACGGCTCGGTCATATCGACCCGCACCCAGGCATCGTCTGTGTCGAACATGGTCAGCGAGCGCTGGCGGGTCAGGTCCAGGAAATCGTGGGGGACGGTGATCGTCCCGGGTGGAAGTTCCTGGCGGGTGGAGCCGATCGCATTCTGCGAGAGAATCTGCCTGACGCCGAGGCGACGCAGCGCCCAGAGATTCGCTCGATAGTTGATGCGGTGGCTCGGCAGCGTCAGACTGGGCGTGTAGCGCGGGATGTAGGCTGTCTCGCGACCGCCCGGCGCCGTGACAACCACCGTGGCATCGCCAAACGGCGTCGCCACCCGCCGTTCCTCGACCCGGGGGAACCGCGCCTCACTCAAACGCGACGAGATGATGGCCAGGTCCACGGCTGCCTCCCGCGTCGAGTATGATTTCTCCGTTGACAATGACCGTGCGGACCGCATCCACTGTGGCGTGAAAGATTAGCTCGGACAGCACGGACTCCTCGGTCAGGCCTTGCGGCGGGTCGAGCGCGAGCAGCGCGATATCCGCCCGCTTGCCGGGCCGCAGCGAGCCGATCTGATCCGTCAGACCGAGCGCCCGTGCCCCCCGGATCGTGGCCATCTCGAAGATCTCGCGTGCAGTCAGCACGGTGGGAGCCTGGTGCAACGCACGATGGATCAGGACGCCGAAGCGCATCTCTTCGAGCATGTCCAGGTTGTTGTTACTCACCATGCTGTCGGTCCCGAGCGCCACCGATACGCCGGCCCGCAGGCACGATGGGATCGGCGCGATGCCGTCGCCGAGCTTCGCGTTACTCTTCGGGCAGTGCGTGACGTGGCTGCCGCGTTTCGCCAGCACGCGCACGTCGTCCTCGGTCAGATATACACAGTGCGCGAGCAGCGAGCGGTCGTCGAGTACGCCGAGGCTGTCGAGGTAGGCCGCCGGCGTCAGCCCATGCCACCGACGGATCAGCTCGACTTCCTCTTCACACTCAGCCAGGTGGATGGCGAACAGCCAGCCGCGTTCGCGGCAGATGGCTTTGACCTGCCGGATCTGGTCCCCGGAGCAGTTGTAGGGTGAGTGCGCGGCCAGGCTGGGGACGAACATGAGATCGTCCCGCGCATACTCGGCGACCGTCGCATCGGTTTCGCGCAGGACCATTGGAAGCGTGTCGGTCGCCGGTTCGCCGAACCAGGTGGAGCGAGCGGCGGCGGCGCCCACAAGGCGCACGCCCACACGGCGCGCGGCCGCGGCCGCCGGGCGAGGAGAGGTCGCATGGCTGTCGACCAGACACGTCGTGCCCGACCTGACCGCCGCACGGCATCCGGCCATGGCCGCCTCGAGCGCCTCTTCCGGCGTGGCCGTTCCCCAACGCTTTCGAGTCTCCACCAGGAAATCAAAGAGGCGCACATCATCGGCGATGCCGCGGTACGAGGTAAGCGCAAGATGCGTGTGGGCATTGATCAGACCAGGAATAGCGACCAGACCCGGTCCGTCGCGCTCTGACCTCACCTCGCGTTCTGGCCGCACGTCGCGCGCGGGGCCGTCACCGGGTCCCAGGTCCTCGATCCGATCCCCGTCGATCAGGATGAACCCACGCGGAATGAACGGCCCTTCGCCCGGGAGGATCGCGACCCCGCGGAGCAGGACGGTCATGCCAGGACCGCACCATGGTGTTCCAGCTCGTGCCGCAGCATCCGCGCATCAAGACGCCGCACCGTTACACCGGTCGTCACCGCGATCGCAGCCGCGGCGCCAGCGGCTTCGCCCATCGCCATCGCGTAGGCCATCACGCGCGCGGACCCGTTCCCTTCCCGCGTCGATGACAGACAGCGGCCGGCGACGAGCAACTGATCGACCCCAAGCGGCGCCAGGCACCGAAATGGGATCTGGTAGCAGGCGTCCCCTTGCAGATGAGTCCGGCGGGTATCCGGACCGTCGGGATCGTGCAGCTCGATCGGCCAGGCAGCGTTGCAGATCCCGTCGTCGAACGTGCGTGCGCCCAGCACGTCTTCCCCGCTGAGCACGTACTCGCCCATGATGCGGCGGGTTTCCCGGATGCCGATCTGCGGCGCCAGGCCGGCCAGGTAGGCGTGCTCGAATCCCGGAACGCGCGCGCGAAGGAACTCCGCGTACGTGACCGCGAGCCGCCGTCCCTCGATGTCGGCGCGGGTCAGGCTCTCGGGATCGGTGCCGTCGGCGAGGTAGACTCGCGTCATGTTCGCGTGCACCGTCCCGGGCTGCGGCAGCGGCGAGTAGGAACCGCTCACCCGGGGCAGCGGCCAATCGCCGCGACGCACGGCCTCCTCCATGAGGTCGCGCAGGGCCACCACGGGCACCGCGGTCGCGCGCTCGACGTCCACGCCCGCCATGTCGAAAATGTAGGTCGAACCCTGCAGGCGACCCCGCTCGTCGCCCTTCTCGAACGGCGCGCCGGCACGAACGGCCACATCGCCGTCGCCGGTCGCGTCCACCACCGCGCCCGCGAGAATGGCGCCACGGCCGGCCTTGTTCTCCACGACGATGCCGCGAACCACCTGGCCCTCCATGAGGGCATCGACGCAGAAGGTGTGGTACAGCGGCCGCACGCCGGACTCGAGGATCAACTCGTCGAGCACGATCTTGGCGCGATGGTGATCCACTTGAAATCGATGCAGGTGCTTGAAGCCGGCGCCCCGCGACTCGAGGCGGCGCATGAGCTCTCCGCACAAACCGAAGACGATCTGCTTGCGGGAACTATCGGGGGCACAGGTGTACGGCCCGCACAGGCACCCGACTCCCCCGGCCGTCATCATCCCGCCGAGGAACCCGTATTGCTCGATGAGTATCGTCCGGGCGCCGCGCCGCGCAGCCGCCGTCGCCGCGGCCCACCCGGCGGAGCCGCCACCGGCGACCAGCACGTCCACCTCGGCCAGCACGGGGATCTCCCGCTCCGGCTGCACGACCGCGCCCCCTCGCGTCACCAACTGCACGAAGCGCTCACCCCGTCCGCTGCCGCATCCGCGGATTCAGCGCATCGTTCAATCCGTCGCCGACAAGATTCAGGCTCAACACCGTGATAAAGATCGCCAGGCCCGGAAACGTCGGCATCCACCAGGCCATCCGCAGGAACTCCCGGGAGTTCCGCAGCATGAGGCCCCACGAGAAGAGGTTGGGATCCCCGAGTCCCAGGAACGAGAGGCCCGCTTCGACCAGGATAGCCGCCGCCACGCCCAGCGAGGTGTTCACGATTATCGGCGGCGCCGCGTTGGGCAGGATCTGCCTGAACAGGATACGCCTCGAGTCCGCACCGATCGCCCGCGCGGCCATGACGAATTCCCGCTCTCTCAGAGAAAGAAACTCCGCGCGCACCAGCCTGGCGGTGCTCGGCCACCCGAGCACTCCAATCGTGAGGATGATGTTCCAAATGCTCGGCCGCGTGACGGCCACCAGCACTAACGCCAGGAGAAACGTCGGAATGACCAGGAAAAACTCGGTCGTCCGCATGAGGATGTCTCCCAGCCGCCCACCATAAAACCCAGCGACGGACCCGATGAGGATCCCGATTACGCCCGAGGTCGTGGCCGCCAGCACACCGACCAGCAAAGAGACGCGCGCACCGTGCAGCGCACCTGTCCAGATGTCGCGGCCAAGATCGTCGGTCCCAAACGGGTGCTGACGGCTGGGCGATGCCAGGGCGTTCTCGCTCATTGTCCTCGGCGACGGACCGCCCAGCACGCCGGCCAGCAGGGCTGCGCCGATGAGGAGCCCGAGCGCCACGACGCCGCCCACCGCCGCACGGTTGCGGCCGAACCGCTGAACGAACGAGGGCGGGCGCACGGCAGCCCCCTTCACCCTGTTTGAAGAGCGAGACTCTATAGCGGCCTGCCCGATCATGTCAAGCGTACTGGATGCGAGGATCCAGGATGCCATACATGACGTCCACGAACAGGTTGGCCAGGATGACGCCGATCGAGACCAGCATGAACGTACCGACGATCACCGGGTAGTCGCGCGACTGCAGCGCCGTGAACGTCAGCGTGCCAACGCCCGGCCAGGTAAACACCGTTTCGGTCAGCACCGCGCCCCCGATCATCCGCCCCAGATCGATCCCGGTGATCGTCACGACCGGCAGCAGCGCGTTCCGCAGCGCGTGGCGGCGCAGGACTCGCCGCTCGGCCAGGCCTTTGGCCCAGGCTGTCCGCACGTAGTCCTGAGAGAGTACCTCGAGCATGCTCGCCCGCGTCAGGCGGACGTAGAGCGCCAGGTTGACCAGCCCGAGGGTGAACGCCGGCAGGATCAGGTGGCGCCCCACGTCAAGGATGACGGCAAGTCCTGCGACCTGCTCGCGGGATGAGTGCAGGCCTCCCGACGGCAGCAGGCCCAGCGTCGTGCTGAACAGCAAGATGAACAGCAGCCCCGACCAGAAGACCGGCATCGAGTAGCCGACGAGCGCAATCGCAGTCGACGCGCTGTCCAGAATCGAGTAGGGACGCCGGGCCGCAGCCACACCGAGGGACACCCCAACCGCCAGAGCAAAGACGAGCTGGGAGGCCATCAACAGCATCGTAGCGGGTAGCCGCCCAAGGATCAGGTGGATGACCGGCTGATTGAAATAGAGGGAATACCCGAGGTCTCCGCGGAAGGCGCGCCGCAGGTACACCGCGAGCTGCGTCAGCACGGGCTGGTCCAGCCCGTACTCGTGCCGCACCCGCTCGCGGAACTCCGCCGTGCCTCCGTACTCGCCCACCAGGATGTTGACCGGATCTCCCGGCGCCAGGTGGACGATCAGGAAATTCAGGATGACGACCGCAAGGACGACCGGGACAGCCTGGATGAGCCGCCGTGCGATGTACCCGGCCATACGTGATTGCCGTCGGCCCGGCTATTTCGACGTGATCCAGGCGTCCCCTAGCCGCTGCGCTCCATAGGGATTGTTGTCCAGCCCCTGGAACACGCTGCGATACGCGTTGGGCTGCGGGGTGTCCATCAGGAACAGAACCGGCAGGTCGCGCATGATCAGGACCTGGAGCTGATGCGCGATCTGCAGACGCTTTGCAGGGTCGGTCTCCACCATCCCCTGATCGAGTAGCCGGTCCACCTCAGGATTGTTGTAGAAGTAGTAGTTGCGCTGACCCGGCTGGGTGTTCTTCGAGAGGAACTCGATGTTCATCGCCCCGATGGCGTCCGGTCCCGTGATGTGACGCCCGCGGGACATCTCGTAGTCCTTCTTCACGTAGACCTTGTCGAACCAGGCGTTGAAATCGAACGACTCCAACGTCACGTCGACGCCGACCTCGGCCAGCATCTCTTTCAGAATGTCGGCGATGCGGCTGAACTCGGCCGATGTCCCATCGTAGGTGAACTTTGTCCGGAAGCGGATCCCGCCGGCGCCGCGCCGTAATCCGGCTTCGTCGAGCAACTGGTTGGCCTTCTGGACGTCATAGGGATACTTGGGAACGTCCTTGTTGTACTGGGGGCCGAGATACTGTGAGATGGGCCCGGTGGCAGCCTTCCCCAGACCGAAGAACACGCGCTGCCAGATCAGGCTTTTGTTGATGGCATGCGCAAGGGCCTGTCGCACCTTAAGGTCATTGTACGGCGGCTTGGAGGTGTTCAGACCGACCCACCACTGTCCTGAGATCGCCCGGTCTACGTTGAAGATCGCCTTCATCTCACGGCTCTGCCGGATCGGGATGCTGTCGCGCAGCGCCAGATCGTACCCGAGGATCATGTCGACTTCACGATTCTGCAGCGCGACGACACGCGCGGCGGGATCGCGCGCCACGCGAAAGACCACGCGGTCGAGGTAGGGTCGGTCTTTCCTGAAGTAACTCCGGTTTCGCTCAAGGACGATCCGATCGCCGCGGTTCCATTCAACAAACCGAAACGGACCGATGCCGATGGGGCTGGCGTTCGCGGGGTTGCGCCGGATGTCCGTACCTTCGTAGATATGCTTCGGCAGCAGGCCGCCGGTCAGCGGGACATCCAGGTAGAGGAGCAGGGTCGGATGCGGCCGGCTGAAACGCATCACAGCCGTGTAGGGGTCGGGGGTGTCGACCCGCTCGAGGCTGCCAAGCAGGACCGGCCCGTTGGCGTTGAGCTTGCTGGCGACCTCTTCGAAGGTGAACTTCACATCGGCGCTTGTGAAAGGACGTCCATCGTGCCACCTGACATTCCGGACCAGCTTGAAGGTGTAGGTCTTGTAATCTGAAGAGACCGTCCAGGACTCCGCCAGGTTAGGATGCGGCTTCAAGTTCAGGTCAAGCCGGACGAGGGAGTCATGCACGGCCATCCCAACCATCCAGACCCAGGGCAGCGTCGTGAAATGCGGGTTCAGATGCGGGGGTTCGCCGCCGATGGCTACGACGATGGTGCCGCCCCGATTGGGGGTCAGGGCCTGGGCTGATGCGTGAAAGCACGTCGCGGTCGCAAACGTTAGCACCAGGGCAAGCGCAAGGCCAAACGGACCTCGGTGCGCGCACAACGCCATTGGTCACACCCTCCCGTCCCGGAATCAGCAAGTCTACGGTGTGTGTGGTCTTCTGGAGGTTGCCGGTGAACTCCTGCGAATCTCCCCTTCGGCACCGTGCGCATCGTCCCACTGTCCCTCCCCACCCCCTACCCGGTCGGTCCGGTGAATGCCTACCTGCTACCAGACCCGCCCGTGACACTCGTTGACTGCGGCCCCAAGACTGGCGAGGCCCTGGCGGCGCTGCGGGAAGGCCTTGCGGCGGCGGGGAGCAGCATCGAGGACATCGAGCGCCTCGTCCTCACCCACGGTCACGGCGACCACTTCGGCCTCGCGGCCACCGTTGTGAAGGCCAGCGGGGCGAGGGTCTATGCCCACCCCGCCGATGTGCCGAAGCTGACGCTCGACCGTACGTTCATCGGCCCGATACGACTCCTCCTCGCCGACGCAGGGTTTCCGGAGAGTGTCGCAGACATGGTGATCGAGGCGTTGCGGCGCTTTCGCAGCCAGTTGGATCCCATCACACCGGCGGTCCTCATCAACGCCGGCGACCGGCTTCCATCCGGCGATCGCACGGTCGAAGTGCTGCACACACCCGGCCACGCGCAGGGGCACATCTGTCTCTGGGACGGCGAGGCGCTCATCTCCGGCGATCTGCTGCTCTAAGAGATCAGCCCGAATCCCCTTATCGAGTTCGCGCCAGACGGGGAGCGGCTGCGGACGCTTCCAGCGCTGCTTCACTCGCTACGGCGGGTCGCCACCCTGGAACCCGCCATCGCGTATCCTGGACACGGCGAGCCGATCGCCCGGCCCGCGGCTCGTGCCGGTGAGCTCATCCAACACCATGGGGAGCGCAAAGAGCGCCTGGCGCAAATGATCGAGGAACGCCCGCGGACGATGCGCGAGATCGCCGAGGCCTGGTTCCCCGGGCTCGATCAGTTCAACCTGATCCTGGGACTGTCAGAGGTCATCGGCCACCTCGACCTGCTCGACGACGAAGGGCGTCTCGTGATCGAAGGTGGGCGCAGTGTGGTGAACTACTCGCTGGCCGCGTCACCGGGGGGCGCGCCGCCCGGGCGTAGCTGAAGAAAGTCGGATCAGATCGAGCGGTTTCGCCGGGGGGACTAGCTCCGGCCTATCCGTTGATCGTCAAGCATCTGCGCGTATCGCGCCTGCACCACGGCGCGACGCCAGACATAGGCAAAGATCGGCAGCACGGCCAGGGCCAGCGCGGTCTGGCTGAGGAGCACGGCGTCGAAGGCGGCGTGGGCCAGGGCGGCCAGCAGGAGTCCGGAGAGCAGCCACCGCCACCCATTGGATCCAGCAAACTTCGCCATCCCCATGTTGTAGCCCATCAGGGCGCCGAAGAAGGCGTGTCCCGGGACTGAGATAATGGCGCGCAGGATGCCGACCCCGACACCGCCCCCGGTAACATACGCAATGTTCTCGAGCGTGGCGAATCCCATGGATGCAGCCACCGCGTAGATGATCCCATCGATGATTTCGTTGAACTCGGCGTGGCGGTAGACACCGAAGAAGATGGCGGCGAACTTCACGCCTTCCTCGATGATACCGATGAGCGCGGCAGTGACGATCACGCTCCGGCTCCCGATGGGCTGCATGGAGAGCGTAGGTCGAGAAAACACCGCAAACTCAAGCGCCGCGGCCGCAACTCCGGCAGCGGCGCCCAGGAGGAACACCCGGCGAATCAGGTGGCGGGGCTCAGGCCGGAGATGGTCTCGCTTGAGGAAGTACCAAAGCCAGAAGAATCCTGGCGCCACGGCCAGCGCGAGGAGGAACATGGGCAACGCGTTCGCGCGCGGCGCGCGCAATCCTTTCGGGCTATGGGCCGCCAGTCGATCCGAACGTGCTCCTGGCCCACTCCCACGCAACAGCCACGTATGAGCCGAAGGGGCATAGGACTACGGCCTCTGCGTCGCGCGCTCACGGCGGCGGCGGCGGAAGCGACCTCGCGCCGCGGCCTAGGAATTGGGTACAAACTACTAAGGGAATCCCCAAAGGGGGGTTCTGGCGTTCACGGCTCACCGCGACCGCCTCGTCTCCCCGCGATGTTCGTAGGCTCGGTCACCATGCCTATTCGTAATCCGATCAACTGGTCTCTCTTCATCCAGCGCCTTGCGTTCCTCGGCGTACTCGGGGCCCTGGGACTCTATGCCCTCTGGCCCATGCTTCCATGGGGCCGCAACGCGACGCGCACGCTGGTCCTTTACGGGTTCAGCATCCTGGGAGAAGTGATGAATGAAGGGGTCTTTCCGGCTTTCCAGGCGGAGTGGCAGCGTCGCCACGGCGAGAAGGTCGAGTTCATTAGTTCCTTCGCCAGTTCCGGGACGATCACCAATCAGATGATCCTTGGTGTTCCCGCGCAGGTGGCCATTCTCTCCCTGGAACTGGACGCTCTCCGCCTGGTGGACCGCCGCGTCCTCCCCGGGCCGACCTGGCGGGCTCTTCCGCACAAAGGTGTGGTCAACCGGACACCCTTCATCATTATGGTTCGGCCCAAAAACCCTCGACAGATCCGAGACTTCGAGAGCCTGGTGTCGCCGGGCGTCGGGGTCGTCCACCCTGATCCGTTGACATCGGGCGGCGCGCAGTGGGCTATCCTGGCGGAGTACGGTGCCGCGCTTCGGCGCACGGGCAACCGAGACGCGGCTTACCGGCAGTTACTGGGCATCTGGAAGAACGTCGTCGCCCAGGCGTCTTCCGCGCGCGCCGCGCGCACGCAATTCGAGAACGGCTTCGGTGACGTGCTCATCACCTACGAGCAGGAGGCTGTACGCGATCGTGCTCGGGGACGTCTGGCAGCGGACGTTGTCTACCCTCGGAGTACGATTCTGAGTGAACATACCGTGGCAATCATCGAGAAGAACATCGGGGAAAAGGACCGTGAGCTTGTCAAGAACTTCGTCGACTTCCTCTGGAGCGAGGCGGCACAGCGGATCTTTGTCGAGTACGGGTTTCGGAGCGTCGAGGATCGTTTCAACGCCCAGAATCGCGAGTTTGGTCGAATCGCGGATCCGTTCACCATCGGTGACTTGGGCGGCTGGCCTCGCGCCAAGTCTGAGATCATCGAGGCGATCTGGAAACGGCAGGTATT
>JBQTJG010000362.1:0-4895 GCA_052387355.1 Armatimonadota bacterium
GCATGGGCCCCGTCGAGAGCGTCCTGGATACGTCGTGAACGGCAAACCCTATGATCTCCCTGTTCTTGGGATTGAGGTGGATGAAGACCCCCCGCCCGATCCTTCGACTGACGTGAACCCGGGCTGGATCCTTGATGATTTCAAGAATGTCACCCTCCGCATCATAGAAGACGTGCATCCCTATGGTTCGGGCCATAACAGGACCTCCCCCTTACGAAACCGATCGACCAAGTACGCCGTCATGACTCGACGGGGATTGCCTTCCTTGACGCAGGCGATCACGTACCGCCTGTCTCTCTGCCACACCACCGGCCGATAGTAGTATAGACGATCACCTTCGGCCGTGATTGCCTCGGGGCTGGAACACCTGAGGCGAAGGACTGGGGCGTAGCGGAGTAACCATGGACGGCGTCTGAGGATGTGCTCCCACCGCCGCTGCGTAAGCACGACGGCATGCCCGAGGGGATCTGTCACGCGCCACAACTCGTCGCCACCGGCAGATGGCCGGTCGCCTTCACTTCGCAAGGCCTCGTCCCACCTGGACCCGGATTCTGAGCGCCCTTTCCTTCTATCGGCCGGGTTCACCGAGGTGCCGCCTGGCCTCCGGCAGCGGTGCTGATAGAGAGCCAAATTCGACTTCCCGATCATAGACGTGAAACCGGCTCGCCATGGGCGAGAAATGCCGCACGCCGACAGAAACCTGAGCTTGGGATCAAGGGCTGTCAGATGGGCGACTAGTTCTTCCGGCGAGCGATGGCCTTGCTGTCCTCGTAGGTCACGCAACGCCACGGGTCTCACCTCCCGGCGGTCTATTCGAAGCGGCTCCAGTCCCCTCCCTGCCGGGCTCCGGTCCGTCTCTTGAAAAGGATGAACAGTCGAGAGGAGTGCCGCCTGCTGGCTTGAACGGTACCGGCGGACGAAGACGGGCCACACGGCCTCGACGTGGGCAAATGCGTGTCTGACAACGACCTGACTTTCAGAAGCGCGACAGAACTCGGCAGAGAGGTGCGGGCGCGGAGGATCTCCTCAGTGGAACTCACGCGGCTCTTCCTCGATCGGCTGGGGAGTCTGGGACCGCAATTCAATGCGCTCGCAGTACTCACGCCCGATATCGCGATGGCACACGCGCGGCGGGCGGATCGACGACTGCGAAGAGGCGAGGTCGCCTCGCCCCTCCAGGGCGTGCCGTACGGGGCGAAGGATTTGCTCGCCACAAAGGGGATTCCGACTCGCTGGGGGTCGCCCGCGCATCGCGACCAGATCCTTGACTACGACGCCACCGTGATTCGAAAGCTGACGGACGCTGGCGCGGTGCTCGTCGGCAAACTCGCCATGGTAGAACTCGCAGGTGGCGGCGGATACGAATACGCGACAGCATCCTTGCACGGACCGGGCCTGAATCCGTGGAACGTCACCCATTGGGCGGGCGGGTCGTCGTCGGGATCGGGCAGCGCAGTGGCGGCAGGGCTTGCGCCCTACGCGCTCGGCTCCGAGACCTGGGGCAGCATCATCACACCGTCGGCTTTTTGCGGCATCACGGGTCTACGCCCCACCTGGGGCTTGGTTAGCCGCCACGGCGCGATGGAACTGTCATGGAGCATGGATAAGGTCGGGCCGATGGCGCGAAGTGCGGAGGATTGTGGTTGGGTGCTGCAGGCGATCGCCGGCCCTGATCGAAACGATCGCACCACCGCTCAGCACGGTTTCAAGTTCAATCCACGCATGTCCCGTAAGAACTTCCGCCTGGGCATCCTTCCCGCGGATTTTTCTAGTGCGCCGGATATCGAGAAGGCGTTTGAAGAGGCGGTGCGTGTCTTGAAACAGGCCGGAATGCGGGCGTCGCGCGTGGAGGTGCCAGATCATCCGTTTGAGGACACCACGCGGACGCTTCTCAATGGCGAGATGGCGGCCGCACACGCGGATCTCATCAGAAGCGCGAAGCTGGATGAACTGGTCGACGCGGGACAGAAGGACGGATTGCGTGAGTGTTTGAAGTTGACGGCTTCTGATTACGTTCGAGCGCAGCAGCGGCGCGTACAGATCAAGTACGATGTCTTGCGCCTGTTCGAGAAGTTCGATGCGCTCGTGTCGCCATCCCTGATGAACGAATCGGTGACGCTGGAGACGAACGTCAAGACCATGCGGCGAATGCGCGGCAACTACAGCGTCTTCGGCGCCCTGTGCGGCGTGCCCGCGCTCAGCCTGCCCATGGGCTTCGGCCGGCAGGAGTTACCGCTTGGCATCTCGATCACCGGCAACCTGTTTGACGAGGCGTCGCTGCTGCGCATCGGCATGATCTTTCAGCGGGAGACCGACTGGCACCACAGGCAGCCACCCGCTGTCTCCACTTGAGGAGTTCTCCCCGGTGCTTCAGGCAAGAGCGGCGGTCGTCGACGACCCCGAGTCATCGCATCTTTGGCGCGCCTGGAGGGATTCGAACCCCCGACCCGCTGCTTAGAAGGCAGCTGCTCTCATCCCCTGAGCTACAGGCGCGCGATCAGCCCAGAGTATAGCATAGGCGCCGTCACTTCCCGCCCTCGACCGGCACCACCGCGGGGGCAGACGGCGTAATCCGGCCGGCCCGCAGAATCGCCAGCAGCGGCAGCGATCCCAGCACGGCCGCCAGGACGCCGACCGTCAGCTCGCCGCCGTGGGCGAGCAGCACTCCAGAGGTCAGTGACCCGAACACGGCGGCGATATGCGCGAACGTATCGCTGAGGCCCAGCACGCGGGCGCGCGTGACGGGCCCGGAGAGATCGCCCAGGAGCGCAGCCCCGGAAACAAACGCGAGACACCACCCGAGCCCTACGAGATAGAAGGCAATCCCGGCGATCCATGCCGAATCCACGCCGAGGGTGAACATCAGCCCGCTGGAGGCCGTCAACAGCGCACCGCCGACCAGCACAGGCCGGCGGCCAATCCGGTCGGCGAGTTTCCCGACAGGCACGGAGAGCGCGAACATCCCCAGGATGTGCGCCATCAGCGCCAGGGAAATCGTGCTCATCGAGTGCCCGTGGAACGACAGCATGAGTGACGAGGTCGCCATCAACATGTTCATCGTCGCCTGTGCGCACGCCATGGCGATCATCGCCGCCTGAGCAGGTCGAGATCCGATAATCTCCTTGACGGACGCCTCGGACGCTGGCGGTGCATCCCCGCCGCCCCAGACGGTGACAGGGAACTCGCTCGGGGCCTGCGCCGCCTCAGGATAATACTCGTTCAGACGAAGACTGATGTCGCGCGGATCGGGCCGCAGCCGGAACAGACCTATGGCGGCGATGACGAACGCGGCCAGGATAAAGACCCACGGAACGGCGAGCGGGTCCGCACCCATGGCACGGGCGACGCGCTCCCCGAGCGTCACCAGCAGGGGACCGCCTACGCCGCCAACCAGCCCACCGGAGACGACCAGTCCAACGGCCGCCGCTCGCGCCGCCGTGGGATACATGTCCGCCGCAGCCGCGCGCGTGAGCTGGCCGACCGCCCCACCAATGCTGAAGACGATCACCGCCAGCACATAGCCGGCGAACCATTGTGCGGAGACGGTGGCCGCGAGCAGCACGGCGCCCAGCGCGCCGACGAGAAAGCCGACAAGCAGTACCGGCCGCCGGCCCCGGCGGTCCATGAATCGGCCGGCAGGGTAGCCGACGCTTGCCACGCTGAGCGCGTTGATGGCCGTCGGCAGGCCGGCCAGCGCGGCGGTCCCGGTCAGCTTATAGACGATAAGGCTGCCGAGCTGCGCCGCCGTCGAGAGGCCGGTCGACAGGCAGGCTTGGGTGAGAAAGAGCAGCCACGTGTTGCGGCGGATGGCGTGAGGGACGCCTCCGCGTGCCGCCGCGAGCATCCAGCTACAGCACCCGGTGGACGGCGACCATCGACGCGACGACCGCGGCGACCACGAAGACGAGTGCAGTGGCCGCGGCTACCGCGGTGACTTCCGTGGGACGCCGTTCCCAGCCGACCTCACGGCCCAGTTGCCGGTAGACGCGGCGCAGTTCTCCGATGTTCGTCGTGCGGTAGTACGCGCCGCCGGTGGTCTCGGCCATGCCGCGCAGCGTCTCCTCGTCGAGCCGCACCCAGATGCTCCGGCCGCCGATAGTCAGGAACGTGCCCTCGGGGGTGCCGATGCCGATCGTGTAGGTCTTCACCTGAAGATCGCGGGCGATGCGCGCGGCCTCCAGTGGTAGCGTCCCTCGATTGCTCTGTCCGTCCGACATCAGCACGACAATGCCGGGCGGCAGCGGACCGGATGGTGGCGGCGGCGGCGAGCCGGGGCTGAGCGGTCGCACCCGACCGGGCAGGGACCAGATCGCCTCGAGCAGCCCATCACCGATTGCGGTGGCAAACTCGGTTGTCAGCAGATCAATTGCGTTCAGGATCTTGGTCTTGTCTGCGGTCGGAGGCACGACCGTGGTCGCGTAGCTGCTGAACGTCACCAGCCCGACGCGGAACCCCCTCGGGAGGGCGTGCACGAACTCGCGCGCGGCCAGCTTCGCGGCCTCCATGCGATTAGGGGGAAGGTCCTCGGCCAGCATGCTGCGGCTGACGTCCATCGACAGCACGACGACGCCCTGGGTGGCCGGCACCGGGAGCGGCGCAATCGGACGAGCCAGGCCGACGATGATGGCCACAAGCGCCAGCGAATAGAGCACAGGCGGTACCCAACGGCGCCACCGACTATGATAGGACGCCGCCTGCACGAGCAGCTCGACGTTGGGGATGAGGAGGGCGCGGCGCGGCTGCTGCCCGAGCAGACGGCCGTAGAGCCACACCAGCGGCGGCAGGACCGCCAGTCCCCACAGCATCGACGGCCATTCGAATGTCATGGCACCCGCCTGAACCACAGCATCGACAGCGCCCCGCCCGTCAGCACGAACAGCCCCGCCACCCCTAAC
>JBQTJG010000363.1:0-4468 GCA_052387355.1 Armatimonadota bacterium
ATCGTGAGCCGACAGGCCGGGTTCGTCTGCGATGTAGTCCCTCATAGCCGGCAGGAACCCCCAGGCATACCCTTGGAATGCCCCGCTCGGCTGACGCCCGCGCCGGTGCGCTTGAGCGTACCGCACGATGTCTTGCCAGTCGACGCCCTCAAGCCGGAACAGCAGCGTCGCCGGCATTGTCCGGCGATCGATCCCTGACGCCTCACGGCCCAACGTGAAGGGGACGCCGGCAGCCGCGGCCAGGTCGCCATCGTCGGTCGCGTCAATTGTGATCGTCGCCGTGATCGTGGTCTGGGACTCGTCGGGGAGGCGCACGACGGCGCCGACCAGACGCCTCCCCTCGACGACGGGCCGGACGAGTTCGGTGTTCAGCAGCAGCGTGATTCCCGGCTCGGCGTCGACCTTGGTGTGGAGAATGGCTCGAACGCGCCGCGGATCGAACGTGATCCCTCCGATCTCACGATGGATCTCAAGGAAGATTCCTCGAATGAGCAGTTGCCGGGTACCGGGAAGCCGGCTGAGATCCAGCATGTTCAACATCGCCCCGGTCAGAACCGTGCCGAGAAACGGTCTGGATTCGGTCAATACGACCACCATGCCTTCGCGGGCCGCGGCGAGCGCAGCAGCAACACCGGCGGGGCTGCCCCCAACGACCAGGACATCGGCCCGGAAGCCCGGCGGCCGGGAATCCGGTCGCAGCCAGCGAGGCTCAATGACCATGATGGCGGCCGCCACGACGACAGCCAGGACAATGGCGAACAGAGCGCGGGAGCGCATCAGATCAGGCAGGCGGCGTCATCGCCCCGCGACGGGCAGGGCGTCAGCAGGCGGCTTGAACCGCTCGAGCGGATTACGGCAGTCCCGGCAGTAGTAGATGGCCCGGCACAGCGTCGGCCCGAACGGGTTCTCGAGTGTGGTGTTCGCCGAGCCGCACACCGGGCAGACGACCGGCTCGGCGAGTCGAGCCCGCGGTACACTCATCCCATGGGCGGCTAGACCGGCGCGGCCGGTCTCAGACATGCGATCAATAGTCCAGGCGGGTTCAAACACGAAGACCACGTCTGCCAGATCGACGCCGGGAATCTCGAGCAGTCTGCGTCGCACCCGCTCGCGGATCATCTCGAGCGCCGGGCAGCCCGTAAACGTCGGTAGCAGCTCGACCCTCACTGCCCCACCGTCGGCGATGATTGAGTGGACCAGACCCATATCGGTGATGGCAATGGGCAGCTCAGGATCCTCGATCTCCCCCAAGGCGCGCCAGAGGACGTCGCCTGCCGGCGTGCTCATCGCTTCGCTCCCATCACCATCGCGCCTGCGGATCGGTGCGCCAGACAGAGGTCATCTCATCCAGCAGGCCCACGAGCGCTTGCGTGTGCCGACCGGCACGGCCGCCTTCTGCGGCGACGGTCCTGGTCGCGGGCGCCTCCAGCGCCAGCGCCTTGAGGCGGAGGCTGACCCCTTCGGCCCACCGGACAGCCTGTTCGCCAGGGCCCGCATGGAGCGTCCCCGTGGCCGTGAGCCGTTCGATCCCGCGCGTGGCCTCGAAGAACCCGAGCGCGTCACCCCACGCCATCTGCAGCGCCTCCTGGATGCGCCTGTGCCCATCATCGCTCGCCCTGGACAACCGCTCCAACCAGGCATCGCCAAACAGCAGGTGGTACTTCTCTTCGCGCTGGACTGTCCTGGCCAGCGCCGCGAAGGACCCCAACCGCGACGCGGCCAGCGCGTCCAGGCGCACCGCGTCGGCGTGATCGTAGAGCCAGGCCCTCACGAGCGAATAGGCCCAGTCACCGTTCTCCCGCTCCACCAGCACGGCATTCTGAAAGACGTCAGCCGATCGGTTGAAGGCGAGCCGGTCCGCCACGGTCCCATCAAGCGCGGCCACCTGTTCGTACAGGAGTCGGGCGTGTCCCATCTCGTCCTGGGCGATCGACGACAGCGCCACATCTGACTCGATGTCCGGCGCGAACCCGGTCCACTCGGAATGCCTGTGACCCAGGATCAGCTCGTCGTCCGCCATCGCCAGCAGCAGGGCGCGCAGAGCCTCGCGGTGGTCGTCGTCGCGCAGGACCTCAGGCGCGTCAGGAGCGGTCCACAGGCTCATCATCGGCGCCGGTAGACGCGCTGCTGCTCACGGTATGATCCGCCGAAGCGATAACTCTTGTCAGTCGACGGCTCGAACATGTCGACGTCTTCGTACAGGGTGGCCCCGATGTCCGCGTATCGCACAACCCACAGATTGACGCATGGATCGCGCCGGGCGAACTGCTCCTTGGCCAGCAGGAGCGCCATCTCGGCGTCAGGCGCATGCACGTCGCCCACATGGACGTGCGGGTCGTTCTTGGTCTCCTGCCGGAAGACTGCGAAGACATGCTGCGCGCCGGGTGTGATCGCCGCCAGGTTCACCGGCGCGCGCTCCTCACGCCGCGAGTTCCCAGCGGGCGACCGCCTCGCGAACCCACCGGTGCTGCGCATGATACCGGTTGCGCAGTTCGAGCCGGGCGCGCGTCCGCGGGCCTCCGCCTTTGATGATCCGCTTGAACTCGTCCCAGTCGGGTTCGGTGCACGCGTACTGCCCCGAGGCCTCGTCCCACTTCAGGCCCGGATCGGGCACGTGGACGCCGTATTCCAGGATGATCGGCACGAACTGGCGGAGAAACTGCTGGCGCAGCTCGTCGTTGCCCTTCACCTTGATGCGCCACCGGAGCATCGTCTCCAGGTGTGGCGAGGCCTGGTCGCGCGGGCCGAAGAAGTGCATCAGCGGCTGCCACCAGCGGTTCAGGGCGTCCTGCAGCATCGCCCGCTGTGCCGGCGTCCCTTCAGCCAGCACCTTGAAGTTGTCGATGCCCAGCCGGATGTGGAAATCCTCTTCGTAACAGATCCGCTTGAGCACCCGCGCGTACGGCGCATAGGAAGACGATCGGAGCGATCCCTGCGTCTGCATCGCGGCGCCGTCCACGAACACCTGGATGATCGCCACATCGGCCCAGGTGTCGGCCGGATAGTGGAAGACGTTGTGAAACTTGGACGTCCCGGCGAGCAGTTCGTCGATCATCTGAGCCCGGGGTTTTCCGAGGTCCTCGGCGACCCGATAGAGGAGCTGCGCGTGACCGATCTCATCCTGCACCTTGGCGACCAGGGCCATCTTGCGCGACAGCGTCGGGGCGCGTGGGATCCACTCGCGCTCGGGCAGCGCACCCATCAGCTCGGAGTTGGCATGCATCTGGATCAGACGCAGGCACTCGGCGCGGTACTTCGCCGGCATCCACTCGCCGGGTTCGACACGGTCGCCGGAAGCAAGGCGCGATTCAAATGCGTCGAGTTTCTCAGGATTGTCTGCGGTCTCGACCGGGATCGTCATACCGCACCTCCGCCACAGGACGCCTTGGCGCCGCTGCGTGCCGCCTCAATTGTAGGCGGCCGCCGAAGCTCTTCGCAAGGACACATCGCGCGCGTCGTCAGCCAGTTGACTCGGACAGAGGTGCTAGGGCTCTTCCGAGCTGCTCATACGTGTCCTCCAGGTGCTGCGGCAGGACCTTGACATCTCCGAGCACCGGCATGTAGTTTGTGTCGCCCGCCCATCGAGGGACGACGTGGATGTGGAGGTGCTCATCGATCCCGGCGCCGGCGGCCTTGCCCAGGTTTATCCCGACATTGAAGCCCTCGGGGGTCATGGCGCGATCGAGCACGCGGACGGCGAGACCGGCAAGCAGCATCAACCCCTGCGACTCGTCCGGCGAGAGCGCCTCAATCCGAGCGACATGTCGGAACGGCACGACCATGAGGTGCCCGCTGTTGTATGGATACCGGTTGAGGATCAGGTACCCGAGCGTCCCCCGGTACAGAATCAGGGTCGCCCGGTCGTCCCCTGACGCCGGCGCCTCGCAGAAAATGCACCCCGGTTCCTTCGGACCGGTCACGTAGGCCACCCGCCACGGCGCCCACAGCCGTTTCACGCCGGGCTCCACGCTCGCGTCACGACCCGCCGCGATCGAGTCGGCTCAACGCCTCGGCGGCGGCGGCCTGCTCGGCTTCCTTCTTGCTGTTTCCACGGCCCTCGCCCAGCGGCCGGCCGCTCGCCTCCACGATGGCGACGAAGGTCCTGGCGTGATCCGGGCCCTCTTCCTGCGTGATGCGGTAGCGGGGCATCTGGCGGCGTCGCTGTAGGCGCTCTTGAAGCTGGCTCTTGAAATCCTCCCCCTCCTGCTGAAGCACCTCGGCCAGTTCGCCGAGCAACCGCGTCACCAGATGATGGGCCACACCGTACCCAGAGTCGACATACACCGCACCGATCACCGACTCCACGGCGTCGGCGAGCAGCGAGGGACGCTGCCGCCCCCCACCCTTCTCCTCTCCCCGTCCGAGCAGCAGGTAGTTGCCTAGATTCAGCCGGCGCGCGATCGAGGCGAGCGCCGCCTCGTTCACCACCCTGGCCCGCTGCTTCGCCAGCCCGCCTTCGTCCGCGTCG
>JBQTJG010000364.1:0-4244 GCA_052387355.1 Armatimonadota bacterium
GGCCTGGCGGCGTACCTTGCAGGGATCGACGGCCGAGGCCTGCCACACAGCGTCGAGTTGTGGGGAGCTTTCGTCGAGACGTTCGTGGCCGTAGAGCTCGTCAAACAGGCATCCTGGAGCGCGTTGCGCCCGGCGCTCTACCACTTGCGCACTGCCAAGGGAGAAGAAGTCGACGTGGTGCTTGAAGCGCCGTCGGGTGATGTTGTCGGCGTCGAAGTGAAAGCCTCGATGTCCATCGGCGCCAAGGATTTCCGGGGACTACGCATCCTCGCCGAGATCGCGGGACGACGATTCGTCCGCGGACTCTTGCTCTACCTGGGGGACCAGACCGTGCCCTTCGGACGCAACCTGCACGCGATTCCTCTCGCTAGCCTCTGGCGTTGGGCCTGAAAGTCCTGCCGTCGACAGACGATGAATTGACCAGGGAGGCCGGGATGGACCTCGCTCCAGCGGCCAGTTACTATGAGGTTGAGGGGGAATCAATGGGCACGTTTAGGCACCCAGTGGAACTTGCTGCGACCGAGACCGGGCCTTTTGTCGCCGTGGATGCGCTCGTCGAGACCGGTGCAACGTACAGCCTCTTCCCGCGCACGCTACTGACCCGCCTTGGCGTCGTCCCGCATGACCGGGCCGAGTTCCTCCTCGCAGACGGACGGAGCATTGCGCGCGAATTGGCCACCGTCGTTTCGCGCCTCTATGGTCGAACACGACACGTCCTCTGTATTGTCGGTGAAGATGAGAGCGCGCTCATCGGCGCCACCACGCTCGAGCTGTTCGGCCTTATGGCAGACCCTGTGACTCGACGGCTTACAAGGGCGCCGTTGTACTTGACAGGTCTCGCCGCCTGAGGTGACGCGCGCCGACGTCGGCGCCGTCTTCTTCCGCCGCAAAAACCAAGACGGACGCGAGAATGCAGCGCGCTAAGATGTGCCGCGAAGCCGCGGATCCAAGATATCCCGCAACGCATCCCCTAAGATATTGATTGACAACACTGTCAGCATCAACGCCAGCCCCGGAAACGTCACCAGCCACCACGCCCGCTCGATGTAGGCTCTCCCGTCGCTCAACATTCCACCCCACGACGGCACGGCCGGCGGGATGCCGAGGCCGAGGAAGGACAGCGACGCTTCCGCGATGATCACGCCGGCCACCGAGAAGCTGGCAATCACGATCACCGGCGCCATCGAGTTGGGCAGGATATGCCGCATTAGGATGCGGGTGGTCGACGCGCCGATCGTGCGGGCGGCCTCCACGAACTCCGTCTCGCGCAGCCCCAGCACCTGCGCACGCATCAGCCGGCAGTACTGCGCCCATCCTGTGAGGCCAAGGGTGAGGATCACCTTGCTGAACCCCGGCCCAAGCACGGCCAGGATGGCGATCGCCAGCAAGATGAATGGGAAGGCCAGTTCGAAGTCGGCGAGCCGCATGATGACGTCGTCGACGGTCCCGCGGTAGTAGCCGGCGATCAATCCCAGTGCCACGCCGACCACGCCGGAGATCGCGACGGCGGTCACGCCGACCAGCAGGGAGACGCGGGCGCCGTACGCCAGGCGGCTTAACAGGTCGCGCCCCAACTGGTCCGTCCCCAGCAGGTGCTCGGTAGACCCCCCTTCGGTCCAGACGGGCGGCACAAGCCGGTTCCCGATGTCGATCTGCGACGGATTGTATCTGGTGATGGCCGGCGCGGCGATCGCCATCACGATCACCAACCCGATGATGCAGGCGCCGACGAGCACGCCCACCGCCCGGCTGCCGGCGAGCGGGCCGAGCCGGAAGCGGCGAATCGGCGGCAGGGCCGTTGCCTGGATCGTCACGATCCCCGATCCTACTCGTACCGGATGCGCGGGTTCAGCAGCGCGTAGAACAGATCCACGAGGAGGTTGACCGTCACGAAGCTCAGCGCGAGCAGCGTCACACCGGCCTGGACGACCGGGAAGTCCTTGTTCCCGATCGCCTGCACAATGGCGCGGCCGACGCCGGGCCACGCGAAGATCGTCTCGACGATGACCGAGCCGCCAAGCAAGAATCCCAATTGCAGCCCGATCACGGTCACCACGGGGATGAGCGCGTTGCGCAGCGCGTGACGATACACGACGCTGAGTTCCGGCACGCCCTTGGCCCGGGCCGTCCGCACGTACTCCTGGTGCAGCACTTCGAGCACCGACGATCGCGTGAGGCGAGCGTTGCGCGCCAGCGGGAACGCCGCCAACGTCACACCTGGCAGCACCAGGTGCATCCAGGTGCCCCGGCCGGAGATGGGCAACACGTGAAGGTAGACGCCGAAGACCATGATGAGCATGATCCCCAGCCAAAAACTGGGCACCGACTGCCCGAGCAGCGCGAGCAGCATCGCGCCGGCATCGACCAGGCTGCCCCGACGCGTGGCCGACAGCACGCCCAGCGGCAGGCCGAGCGCGATCGAGAGCGCGAAGGCCACCGCGCCAAGCTGCAGGGTGGCCGGGACGCGCTCCCAGATGACCTCAAACGCGGGACGGCTGTGGCGCAGTGAGTCGCCGAAGTCGCCTCGAGCGGCGCGCGACAGGAACCCCAGATACTGCACCGGCCAGGGTCGGTCGAAACCCCGCGCGCGCCGGAACTCCTCGATCTGCTGCTGGCTCATGATGTCCGCGGCCGAGCCGAGCAGGAGTTCGGTCGGATCGCCCGAGAGAAACAGCAGCCCGAACGAGACCACGCTCACCAGCAACACGACGACGAGCATCTGCGCGAGTCGTCGGGCGAGGTAAGCGGACATCGCGTCGTACGATCACGCCGTCACCACGTGCCGCCGCACGATCGTAGGCCAAAGACTACCGGAACCGGGAGTTGTGCAGACGGATCCGCTCGTCGGCCCGCGCTTTCCACTCCAGGCGCTGGCTCACGCCGTAGACGTCGGTCTGGAACCAGATGAAGACGACCGGCGCCTCGTCGTGGATGACCTCCTGCATTCGGTAGCAGATGTCTTTCTGCTTCTTCACATCGAATGTGATCGACAGCTCATCCCACAGAGCCTCGAACCGCGGCATGTCGATCAGACTGCGGTTCGAGCCCGAGTCTTTCTGGACGAGTGCGAGATCGGCCTGGCACGAGAACCCGGGACCTGAGCCGATCAGGTAGATGTCGCGGAAACCAGCGCCGCGACGCGCGGATTTGTTCACGAAGACCGACCAGTCGAACACCTGAAGATCGGTCTTCACCCCGATCTTGGCCAGATCGGCGGCAATGACCTGGCAGATTTCCGAGTCCTTGATGTACCGTCCGCGGGGGCAGTCGAAGCCCAGTTCGAGCGGCCGGCCGCCCTGCTCGCGCACGTTCGTCCGCGGGTTCATGCGCCAGCCGGCCTCGTCAAGCAGTTGGGCGGCCCGCTGGGCATTGTACGCGTAGGGCCTGACCGCCGGGTTCTGGTCAGGGACGTTGGCGACCGTCCCCGTACACTCGCCTTTGTTGGCGAGCAGGTTGCGCATCATCGTGCCGCAGTCGAACGCGTGATTGAACGCCTGGCGCACGCGCTTGTCGCGCAGCGCCATGTGGCGGTCCTGGCGGAACCCGACGATGATCCGGCGAAGTCCCGCCACCGTCTCGACGCGCGCGCTGCGATTGCGCTCGATCTGCGGGATCAGGTCGGGCGGCACGTTCACGATGATATCGGCGTTTCCGGCGGTGAGCTCCGCGATGCGCGTGGCGTCCTCGGGCACCGGGCGCCACACCAGCCGCCGGATCCGCGGCCGCGAGGGGTGTTCATTCCACGCCTCGAGCACGACCCGCTCGTTGGGGACGAACTCGACCAACCGGTACGGCCCCGATCCGACGACCTTGCGCTGCAGGTCGTTCTGCGGCGTCTGGCTGACGTAGCGTGGCGGCATGGCCGCGGTCTGCGAGTGCGCCATGTGCAGGGGCAGGATCGGGCTCGGCTGCTTGGTCCGAACGCGCAGCGTCACGTCGTCGAGGGCTTCGACGGTGTCGAGATCGAGCAGGTTGTACGCGTATTGCACGTCGGCGAGCCTCTTCTCGTAGAACTCCTTGCCGCGCAGCAGCGAGAAGCGCATGGCCTGCGCGTTGAGCGGCTCGCCGTTCTGGAACCGGCGGCCGGACACGAGTTTGAACTCCCAGGTGCGCGCATCGCGCAGACGCCACGACTCGGCGAGCCCCGGCTGCAGCGACAGGTCGTCGCCGAATCGTGTCATCGTCTCGAAGACGTGGACGATTGCGTTCTGATCGGGCAGGGACTGCGAGAACATCGGCTCCAT
>JBQTJG010000365.1:0-8088 GCA_052387355.1 Armatimonadota bacterium
GACCGTGATAGCCGTGGTAGCGGGCGATGATCTTCGTCTTCGAGGGGGCGCCTTTGCGTTTCCAGTAATAGCGGGCGATCTTGAACGCGCTCTCGTTCGATTCGGCCCCGCCGGTCGTGAAGTACACGCCGGAGAGGCTCGGATACGCCAGGGGAAGCAACCGCTCGGCCAGCCGTACCGCCGGCTCGTTGCTAAACCCGACGTATGCGGTGGTAAATGCCAGACGCTGCATCTGCTCCGCCGCGGCCTCTGCCAGCTCCCTCCGCCCGTGTCCGGCGTTCACGTTCCACAGCGACGCTAGGCCGTCGATGTACTCCTTGCCATCGATGTCGCGCAGCACGGCGCCCTCGCCCTGAGCGAACACCACGGGGCTGCTGTGGTCGGCAGGATGGTGCAGCGGATGGATCAGGTGTGCTTGATCAGCCTGGATCAGGGAAGCCGACGCTGTGCGGGTTTTCATGGATACTCCTTACCTCACGACTGGGTTCGTCCACTTGAAGACCTACGAGACTGAGGACAGAAGTCCTGGGTGGCCAGGCGTTGGGACGCTACGGCAGCTCTTGCCAGGCGGCGATCCAGGCTACGATAGGAGCGTCCGGAGATAGGCGGAGGCCTGGCGTGCCCAACACGGCGGGATCATAGCGGATAACGACAGTAGCAGCCACGCTGCGGAAGCTCAGTCCGGGATCGTTGCCCAGCGCGGCCCCCACAATCGCGACGTGCGCTCCCTCGCGGACGTCGATGGCCCGGTTGATGAACATCAGACCGTGCATACGCAGCCGGGCTCCCTGCCCGACGACCAACGAGCCATTATCCAGCGCCATCAGCCCGGGAAGCGTGCGTGTCGCCGCAGAGTGCGCGATGTCGAGCGAGGCGCCCGGGCCGAGGTGGACGGTGCTCTCGGTGATGAGCGCGCCGTCGACAATCTGCATCGTCTCGCCGTCCAGAAGCGACATCAGCCCGCTGATGTAGATGACGCCGTGAAAGCGCGGCGCGTGACGTCCGGTCTTGAGATACACCTGCAGCGCCTCGAACTCTCGCGGCGCGTAGAGACTATCGCGCTTGCGGGCGAGATCACTGTCTCCCAGATAGTTGCCGGCGGCCTCGTTGAGATCCGCGTTGCCGGTGTTGCCGGCCGCCTGAGCCTGGAAGAACGCTCGATCGACCTCGGGCAACTGGGGGAGTACATCGGACCGCAGCACGGCGCCGTCCACGTAGACTCCCATGACCCGCAGTTGCTGGACATCGACGCGCTGTTGATCGTGGCCGAGGGTCAGCTCCGCGCCGCGGGCCAGCAAGAGCCTGACCGGTCCAGGGCGTGGAGGGGATGTGGCGCTGTTAGCGCCGGCAGGAGCATCGACAGGACCGGCGCCGGCGTCGAGCGCCACGACCGGATCATTGATCGACACGTCGGTCGTAGCGAACCAGATCCCACGGCCCGCCGCGATGTGCACCCACGGACGGTCGCCGATGCCCGCCCCGTAGGGAAGAATCGCGGTCGCCGCCGGCGGTTTCTCGAGCCGGACAAACCCTGCGCCGTGCAGGCCCGCAAGCAACGCCGGCGCGGCAAGGTGGATCCTCGCCCGAAGCCGCCGCGCCACGCCGGCCGCCTCGCCGACGCTCGTGATGACGATCGCGCCGCTAGAATCGTCCGTAAGGGACAGGGTGAACCGCCCTTCGGTCGAGCCCACCTGCACACTCTCAGCGTACGAAGCCGGCCGCCAGGTGCGGTCTCCAGATGCGCGGTCCAGACCTGTCGCTTCGAGGATCGATACCGCCCGGTGCACTCCGGCTTCGGCCACGGCCATGGCTACCGTCGATCGGTACCGTCCGCCTGCCCGCGTCTGCTGCTGGTTCATGAACCAGATGAAGGACGCGGATGACCCCGTAATCAGCAAGAGGACGACCAGCACCGCGAGCATGGCCATCCCCGCATCTGAATTCCTCAGGATGGGGCGGCCGGCCGGAGGTACAGCCCCTCCGGCCGGACCGGGAACCATGGCAGCGATCTGCGTACGATCAGAGATCGCTAATACCCGCCGACGTAAAGGAGATAGCCGTAGTACCGGGTGCCGTTCGGCGAGTTCGGGTCGTCCGTGTAGCCATAGTCGACCGGGCGCGCCGCGGCGTCACTGCGAATCTTGGCCATGATCTGGCTGGGCGTGCCGGAGCAGGCTGCGCTGGACAGACAGAGCGCCACGGCACCGGCGACATGCGGGGTAGCCATGCTCGTCCCCGAGATCGTCATGTAGCCTCCGGTCAGCCAGGTGGACAAAATGCACTTACCGGGCGCAGCAATCGTGTGGTTGACGTCCGTGCTGCCGATCGTCGTGAAGTTGCTGAAGCCGGCTGCGGTGTCATCGACGTCAGGGCTGCCGCAGGTTTGGGCCGCCCCTCCGCCCGGCTGTCCATTGAAGTCCGTCACAGCAGCGACGGTTAAGACTTCGTCATAGGCAGCCGGCGTGGAGTTCTGGAAGTTGGTGTTCTCGTTTCCGGCAGCGACGACAAACGTCACTCCAGCGGCTACCATGTTACAGACCGCCATGTGCTCAACGTCAGCATTGGTGAATCCACAGTTGCCATCGTCAGACCCACCACCGCCGTAGCTCCCGTTGGCGACCTTGATGCCCAGGCTGGCGGCATTCGCCGTGACCCAATCGAGACCGCACACGACGTTAGCTGTCGTCCCGAACCCGGCATTGTTCAGGACACGAACTGCGTAGAGTGGGGCGCCCGGGGCGACGCCGACCACTCCGATCGTGTTGTCCCTCGCCGCCACCGTTCCAGCCACATGCGACCCGTGGCCATTCCCGTCGGCGAAGCTACTCCCCGAGGAACAGTTCACGCCACCCAGGACATTCAAATCGGGATGCGTGAGATCGATGCCGGTGTCGATGATGGCGACGGCGACGCTGACGGAACCCGACCCATTGCCGGAGAGCTGGCTGCTCAGGTCTCCCTCGATGCGATTGATCCCCGTCGGAAGCGTTTGGCCCACCGGTGGAGTCGGTGTCGCTGATTGTGTCTTCCGGGGCGTCGGTGTTGGCCCGGACGTCGGAGTGGGGCCCGGTGTCGGAGTGGGGCCTGGCGTCGCGGTGGCCTTTGGCGTGCGCGTCGGGACCTGCGCGACCATGCTCCCCGCAATACCGACGACCCGGTCCTGGACGACGAACCTGACCCGCGGATCGGCTCGGACGGCGCTGAGTTTCGAGGCCGGGATCGTTGCCGCGAAACCCTTGACTGCCCGCTCATAGACAAACTTGATCTCAGCGTTGTGCTTGACGGAGAGGTCCCTCGCTTCACCGCGCGGACTGGTCACTGAGTTGCGGAAGACCACGATGTACTGCCCAGGGACTGCCGATCCTCTGACCGGGGCCGCGGTCGTGTCTTTCCAGATTCCGATCGCTGCAAACATTCCAATCGCCAGCAGCGCGATGAGCCGCAACCGCATGGGTCGCAGTCGTATGGGTCGCATGTGCATATGGTCGCCTCCAGATGGTGTCCCCTCGGGGAAGATGCGCGCAGAAATTCATGCGCAGGAATTCAGGCTAGCCTATATTGTCCTTTGATGCAACAAGATCCTTCACTCGAACGACATATCTTGTCGACGATTACGGAGGAATATGGAAATGCACCCAAAATTCCTCGGAAACTCCTGAATGCTTCTCCATGCTACGATAGAGCCGGACGCATGCGATTCGCACGAAGACAGCGCTCACGCGAGACGAGACCGCCCTTCCTCTTCAGAACGGTTGATGAGGACGGCATGGTCTTGCTCGTCGTGCTGGTGCTGGTGCTCGTGGTCACCGGCTCGTCGGCGTCGTTCATCTGGTTCATGAATCAGCAGCAGGCGCGCGCCGGCGTACGACATCGATCGGCCGCGGCGATATCGCTGGCCGAAGCCGGCGTGCACAGGGCGTTGACGATCCTTGAAACCATCGCTCCGGATGGCTCGTCCCCCGGCCGGTCCTGGCGCCCTGCGGCATATTCCGAGACCCTATCAGTGGGCCCGCTCGAAGGTCGATTTGTCGTTTCACTGACGGATGGTACGGACGGAGCGATTGTGATCACCAGCGTCGGCGAAGTCGCTGGGAGCGCGCGGCGGCTGCGGGCGCGGGTCCATCTCGCCTCACCTGCCCTGCTGGCCGCGCTCTACGGCGCGAGCCATGTTCACCTTGAGAGGCCGCCGGCAGCCGTGGTGATCCTGCCCTATGGTGCAGGCATCGGGGACCGGCCGTGGATTCACATGGCCGCGGGACGAGGAATCGACTTCGCCACCACCGACGTGTCGATCAACGATCCCTCTATAACGTTTGAAGCGGGTCCCGGCCCGGTGGATGCGCCTGAAAGCTCACACAACCCCACGATGCTCCGGGCCCCCGGGCCGGCGCGTCTGCTGCTGGCCCGCAGCGCGGACCTCACGCTCGGTGAGGCGCATCAGCGAGTGGACGTCCAGCAACTGCGTGTCATGGGAGTGTATGTCGACGGGGTGGTGCTGTACACGAGAGAGCTGCCGGAACTGCCGAAAGTGGATCGCGTGTATTATCAAACCCTGGCCGCCGCCAACACCGGCAACGCGAGCCTCAACGAAGCCGCAGGTCGTTACTCCGGGGATGGCGACCTCGCCCGCAAACGGGATAGCCTCTACTCCCGCATGGACTTCGAGAGTCTGATGGCCCATGTTCGCGCCGAGCGCCATCCTGCCCGATTGCGCGGTGTGATCTACATCAGGGGTGGGCTGTCGCTCCTCGACGGCCAGTACTTGAAGATTGTTGACGGCGCGCTGATCACGGAGAGCACGGCGTTTCTCGGCCGGGGCGCGTCGCTTGAGGTGACTCACTCCGCGGCCACGCGCACGCTCCCCGGAGTCATCGTGTTGGACCATGGCGCGCTGGTCGTCACGCAGCACGCCCGGCTGCGCGTGCACGGTCTGGTCTACGTCAACCGCATGATCGACGTGGGGAGGGACGCGCGCGTGGACATCGTCGGGGCCGTGCTGGGTAACGATCCTGAGATGAGCTTCCGGAGCTTCGCCGCCCCCGTCGTGATCCGCTACGACCCGGCAGTGTTCGGCACGCCGGGCCTTCGCGTGCGAGACGACACCCCGGTCGTGGCGTGGGTCGCCGCGTGGGAGGAACTCCCATGAGGCACACCTGGTCGAGTCCCCGACAATCTAGTCGAGGCCTTCGCCGATCGGATCACCGCCCGCGGCATTGTAGAGCAGCTTCAGAATCAGGGGCCCGCGATAGATACCAGGTGTCGTGATCCCCAATCTGGCGGTGGCAGCGTGACAGACGAGGTCAAGGCGTCCGTCGCCATCCACGTCCTTGTGTTCGATGTTGCGCGAGCCAATGCTGTTCTCCGTACCTGTAACGCCGAATCTGATCGAGGGGATGATCACATCCGTGATCGCGTTGAAGGCCGGGGTGGAGAGGATGGCGACCGTGGTGTTGTTCTTGATCCGGGGATCGATGGGATGATCCGGGCTCCCGGGCTCGACGTCGATCCTCAGCAGCAGCGGCACGGTGCAATCTGTGAAGGTCGAGCCCTCGTGCTGACCGATGTTCTCGTGGAACAGGGTGGGGGTGATCGTGGCAGCGCCGGTGGACCGCATCAGACCGATCCCTGCGCCGAACTCGCTCGTGACCAGCGCCTGCCCGCTCTTTCCCTCGAAGGCGGTCAGGGGAAACTTGTAGATGCTGCCCAAGCCCGCACCGTACCGACGAACGGTGACCGTGAAGAAGGTCCCGCCCGACGTACCGAAGTTGCACTTGATATCCGGGATGAAGTTCACACCTTCCGCGGAGGGCCAGTTGGCCACGCTGCTGACCGTCCCGGAAGGGGACACGGCCAGCACCTTGCTCAGCACCTCCGCGGCCACGAAGATGTGGCCTCCGTAGGGAGCGAAACTCAGCGGCGCGACGTCCGGATTTTCAATGCGGGTCGTCGCCAAACCCAGGGCCGTAGCGACGTTGGCAATGAGCGTTGCGGCGCCGGTTGAGGCGACCTTCCACACCGCGCCGTCGCCACACGTCACGATCATGTTGAATCCGAAGGTGCCGACACGGTCAAACGTGATCCCATTGTGGGAAGGCTGACAGGAATGGATGGTGGTGAAGGTGGAGACGACGCCCTCGGGCGAGATCTTCTTAATGACCGGTCCCTGCGTCACGTACGCATAGTTTGACGGGAACCCGCCTCTGGTCGGCGACGGGAATCCGGGCTGAGACGGATCGGCCGGCCCGGCGACGGCGATGTACTCCTCGAAGCAGCCGCCACCCCGCGGGTCGAGAGTCGCGAAGACAGTCGCGACGCCGCTGCTGTCGATCGAGAGTACCTGGCGCGGATCACCTCAGTAAGGACGGGTCACGAGCAGCCGGCCGGGGGTTGCGGCCACCCCGGTCGGCGCGATCACCGACGCGAACACTGCTTCGCCGATATGGCCTGAGGTCGTTCCTGCATATGGACCGACCATCAGCGTGCCCAGCATGCACGCGACGAGCAGGACCGGCGCGAGGCGCCTGGTCACCCCTCCCGAACGCTTCATTGTCGCATCCCTCATCGACTGTTTGAAGTACGGCTGAACCGGCATGCCCTCCCGTGGTGTGCGCGAGACTTCACCTTCGTCCGGAGGGATTCCTTCAGCGCATGGCGTCTTTGAGCGCCTGGTCTAGAGGCATGACCTGACCCTCTGCCCACGCGGCGGCAAAAGCGTCGTCGCTCAGGTGCGCCCGCACGGCGGCGATCGCTTGTTCGTAGTCTGCACGGTCGGAGTGCGGCAGCAGTACTCCGCTGGATGTGCGTAACGTCTCTACAGCCGCGAGCAAGCGGGCCCCCAGTTCGGCCTGTTCCTGCACCGCCGCCACGCGTGCCCGGCCAATCATGCAATCGATGATCCCCAAGGTGTCCCCGAGCTCTCTATACAGCATCAGGCTCTCCCGGTGGAACGCGGCCGCTTGTTCGTAGTCGGATCGTCGAAACGCCACAAACCCAAGGTTGCAGAGCGCAGCGGCGCTGTTCAGCTTGTCCCCCAGTTCCCGCGCGAGCGCCAGGCTCTCCTGGAGTAGACCGGTCGCCCGACCGTCGTCGCCCTGTCGGTATACGACGAATCCCAGCGCGCCGACCGTCGCGGCAGTGCTCAGCTTGTCCCCAAGCTCCCGAGAGAGAGCCAGGCTCTCCTCAAACAGCGCCCCGGCCTGCGCAAGATCTCCCCGGTACAGCGCCACGGCACCCAGGCTGCTGAGCGCTGCTGCGACGTTGCGTTTGTCCCCCAGTTGCCTGCGCAAGATGAGGCTCTCCTCGTGCAGGGTCCTTGCCCGCTCGTAGTCGCCCTGCTGCCTTGCCACGACCCCCAGATGGCCCAGGGACGTAGCGAGTCCAGACTTGTCCCCCAGTTGGCGCCAGAGCGCGAGGCTCTCGCTGAACATCGCTGTCGCCCGCTCGAGGTCACCCTGACGCCGCGCGGTCACCCCAAGGATGTTTAGTGTGTCGGCGAGGGCCCAGGTCTGGCCCGACTGCCGGCACAGCTTCAGACTCTCTTCGAGAAGCTTCATCGCCTGCCGGTAGTCGCCACGATTCCGCGTCAGACTCGCCAAGATGTTTAAGGAGAGGACGACGCCGAGCGCATCGTCTTGCTCTCGATACAACGCCAGGCTCTCGTGACAAAGTGCTTCGGCGCGCGCGAAGTCGCCCTGGTGGAAGGCCAGCATGCCCGCCCCGTAAACGGCCCTCGCCCGCACGGGGGCCGATACGCTCTGCTGCGCCACCGTGCCCTCCAGCCACGCGCGCCCCTCACGCAGATACCCCCGCAGCGCCCAGAAACGGTGCAGCGCCCCGGCCAGACGCGCGCCTGCCTCGACGTCCGCGCCTTCTGCCCTGGCCCACTCGAGGGCGGCGCGAAAGTCATCGTAGTCCAGTTCCAGCCGGTCCAGCCAGATCACCTGATCAGGACCTCGAAGCGCCGGCTCGGCCTGTTCCGCCAAGCCTAGATGCCATTCCAAATGCCGCCGGAGAAGCGTGCCGCCCTCTCCCGACTCCCGCAGCCGCTCGCGGCTGTAATGACCGATGGTCTCGAGCATGCGGTATCGG
>JBQTJG010000366.1:0-33619 GCA_052387355.1 Armatimonadota bacterium
CGATACGGCGAGCCGTTCGTTTGCCGCGAGGAGATCGGCGTGGTCCGGTGGGACGGGCTCGTCTGATGCCGCTAGGCCCGGTCGTCTGGCCGCCGATGGAACTCGAGATTCCGGCCACCTCACCGGCGGCGGTCGCCGCGCCGGCCTTCGCGAGCTGGATCGAGCGGGGCCGGGCGAATCGAGTCGCCCTTGATGCGAGTCCCGTGGAGATCTTCGGCCGCCGGCTCGCCGAGTTGCGGCGAACCGCCCGTGGCGAGATGAGTGCCCTTGCCGCCTCCTACACGCGAGCGCTTGGAATCGATGTCACCGAACACTCTACCGAATTGGTCTTGTGCACCGGGCATCAGCCCGTCCTGGTCCACCCGGGCATCTGGGTCAAGTATCTGGCGCTGGCCCGTCTCGTGCCGCCCGGCGGCGTCGGGCTGAATCTTATTGTGGACAGCGACACCGTGGACGATGTCGCCGCTGAGGTGCCGCGCGCGAACGGGCGGCTGCGCCGCGAGCGCGTGGTGCTGGCGCGGGCCGCGCCGGACGTCCCCGCGGAAGCGCTTCCGGCGCCAACGGCCGGCGAGTGGCGCGCGTTCTTAGACGCCATCGATACGCGCCTGGGGACCCTGGATGAGCCTGAGGTGGTTGCAGGGTGGGCACGCGCGCAAAGACTTCCACCACCGCCACCGGCTGCCGGCCTGGCCGGCGCGGTCACCGCAGTCCGGCGCACCCTTGAGGGTCCGCGGCCCTATCTCGACCTGCCGGTGTCCTGGCTGGTCCGCATCCCGGCGTTCCGCCGGTTCGTGCTCTCGATCGCGCACGACGCGGAACGATTCGTCCGCATCCACAACACCTGCCTGGCGGCGTATCGTGAGCACCACGGCGTTCGGACCTCGGCACAGCCATTTCCCGACCTGTCGATCGAGGCCGGCCGCGTGGAGGTGCCCTTCTGGTACGTCGTTGAGGGACGGCGCCGGCCGCTGTTCGTGGACACCCGGGCGCGCAGATTGTACGCCGCGGATCGGGACCTGGGTCCGCTGCCCGAGGATCCTGACAATGCGGTCTTCGCCACAGCGCCGATCCGTCCCCGAGCGCTTACGCTGACCGGTTTTGCCCGTCTCGTGCTCGCCGATCTCTTCATCCATGGGATTGGCGGAGGACGTTACGATCGCGCGACAGACGCGATCATCAGCGCATTCTTCGGGATCGATCCCCCGACGTACGCCATCGCGACGGCCACGCTGTTTCTCCCTTTCACCTGGGGCGGACCCCGCCATGCCGAGCGTCAGCGGCTCCGGCGACTCTTGCTGGATCTTCAGCACAACCCTGACCGCTTCCTGAACCCTGATGGCGGAGCGCACCAGGCACTCATCGCCGAGAAATGGTCCCTCATCCGCAAGCTCGAGCAGGCCGCCGGCCTCATCCGTCGGGAGCGGCGAGCGGCCACCCAGCGCATTCGGGAACTCAACACCATCCTCCAGGTGGTGGTAGCCGGCCGTGTGGTCGAGGTGCAGGAGGCATTGAGCCGCCTGGACCGTCACCAGGAGGACGCTGAGGTCACGGGCTATCGCGGCTACCCATTTCTGCTCTTTCCGGTCGAGGCCATCGATGGCCTGGTGGATCTTCTGGCCGCCGGTCCTCCGGTCACGCCCGGCGATGAGCACCGGCAGTGAGCGGAGCCGACCCGGCGCCCTGTGCGCTTGAGCTATCCGGAGTCGTCAAGGCCTACGGTTACCGTCCGGTCCTGCGCGGCATCGATCTCCGCGTGCCTGCTGGCGAGACCATTGCCGTGCTTGGCGCGAACGGGTCGGGTAAGACGACGCTCCTGCTGGTCGCCGCGACGCTGGCGAGACCCACCCGGGGGACAGTCTCGCTGTTCGGTGAACCTGATGCGCCGCTGCACGCGATCAGACGCCGGATCGGCGTGGTCCTTCACGAGTCTCTCCTGTATGAGAGTTTGACGCTCGAAGAGAACTTGCGGTTCTTCGCCGGTCTCTATGGGGCGCCCCACGACCGTGTGGCGCACATGCTGCACCGCACGGCCATGGAACCGCTGGCGCGCCGCCGCGTCCGCGTCCTCTCGCGGGGGCAGCGGCAGCAGGCGAATCTGGCGCGCGCGCTGTTGCACGATCCCGACCTGCTGATTCTCGACGAGCCGTCTACCGGGCTCGACCTCGATGCCGCCGCTCGCCTTGCCACCATCCTGCAGGAGGAGGCGAACAGGGGCCGCACGCTGCTCTTCTCGACCCATAGTATTATTGAGGCGCGCGCCCTGGCGCGCGGCGCTGCGGTGTTGCGCGACGGGCGTCTCGGCCCGATCACCCCGCCCGACCGTCTTGACGATGTCCAGCTCGAGGCCTGGTTCGGCGAGGCACGGCGGTGAGGGCGCTCCTGCAGTTGCTGGCCAAGGACATGCGTCTGGAGTGGAGGACGCGGGAGGTCGCCACCACAATGGCGCTGCTGACGTCCCTGCTCGTGATCGTGCTCGCCGCGATCCGTCCCGACCCCGCGGCCGCGCCGTCGGCGATGTGGGTGACGTACGCCTTCGCGTCGGCGCTTGGCTTCACGCGAACGTTTGCGTGGGAACGCGACGACCTGACGGCGCTCCGGCTGGCCCCCGTCGACCCCGGCGCCATCTACCTGGCCAAGGTGGTGGTGAGTTGGTTCGCGCTCGTGGCCGTTGAGCTGGTCTCTCTGCCCTTGTTTGCCGCGTTGTTCACCGATGCCGTCTGGACGCGCCTGGGCGCGCTGGCGTTGCCCCTGCTGCTTGGCGGCCTCGCGCTCGCCGCGGTAGGCACGCTGCTCGGCGCGATCCTTTCCCAGGCTCGCCTCCGCGACGTGTTGCTGCCGATCCTGATGTTGCCGATCGCCCTGCCTGCGGTGATCGCCTCGGTGGGGGCGACGGCCGGAATCTTAGACGGGCTGCCGGTTTCGGCGGTCGGCTCGCAGTTGCAACTGTTGGGGGCGTTTGATATTCTGGTCCTGACTGCGAGCCTGTTGCTCTTCGACGCCATTGTTGAAGAGTGATCGCGAGCCCTCCGGGAGCCCACTCGTGCGGCTGCTGCTCATCCTCGGGACTGCGCTCATGGTGGTTGGTCTCGTGTGGGCGCTGGTCATCGCGCCGACCGAGCAGTTTCAGGGCACGCCGCAGCGCATCATGTACGTGCACGTCCCCAGTGTGCTGGCCGCCTACGCGTCCGTCCTCGTCGTCGCCACCGGCAGCGTCCTGTTCCTCTGGCGCCGCGATGCCCGCTGGGACCGTCTCGCCCATGCGTCCGCCGAACTCGGCATCGTGTTCCTCTCGATGACGCTGATCTCCGGTGCGATCTGGGGCAAGCCGGTCTGGGGGACGTGGTGGACCTGGGATGCGCGCCTGACCACCACCCTGGTCCTCTGGTTTATCTATGTCGGGTATCTGATCGTGCGGGCATGGGCGCCCGGTTCCCGAGGTGCACGCGCTGCGGCCGTCATCGGCATCATCGGCGTGCTCGACATCCCGCTCATCCACTGGTCGGCCATCCTGTTGCGCACACTGCATCCTCAGCCCACAGTGTTCCGCCCAGAAGGGCCGGGGCTGCCCCCCAGCATGCTCGCGCCGCTAGCGGTCAACATCCTCGCCTTCCTGGTGATGTATGCGGCGCTGCTGAGCCTGCGGGTCCGGCAAGAGCGTGCGCTCGGTGTCCTGGTCGAACGGCTGGAAGGCGGAGCCTAGGCCGTGGGCTTCGTGGTCGCCGCCTATCTCCTGATCGCGGCGCTGTTTGTCGGCTATGCGCTGACTCTGACCGCCCGCCAGCGCCTTATCACCGACCTCGCGGAGGCGGTCGGCGCCCGCGAGCCTCGCGCGTGAGGACACCGAAACGCAAGTTGATCATCGGCGGGGCGGTGATCGTCCTCGGCCTGGCCTTCGTGGCCTACCAGGGCGCGCGATCCTCTCTGGTCTATTACCTGACGCCGACCGAGTTCGCGCGCCGTCCGGATCTTCGCGCCGTCCAGGTCAGGCTGGCAGGCCGCGTCTCCAGCGGATCGGTCGAGAAGGGCGACGGCGTCACGCGATTTGCGATCACCGACGGGATCACGGTGTACCGCGTGCGGTTCACCGGGGCGCTGCCCGACCTCTTTGCCGAGGGCCGGGAGGTCCTGGTAGAAGGCCGGCTCGACGCGCAGGGGATGCTCCTGGCGACGCAGGTCATCACGACGCATCCGGTTGAGTACAAAGAGAAGCACCCGGACCGGGTGGCGCCGTGACGCTCGGGGTGCTGGCGCTGGGGCTCGCGCTCATCTGGTTGGGATTGTTCGGCGCGCTGTGGGGGCTCGCACGCCGCGTCGAGGACCTCGACCGTCGTGAGTGACTGCTGTGGGTGAGATCGGCCGGTTCGCGCTGCAGGCTGGCGTCGTGGTCGCCCTCTATGGGCTCGTGGTGGCGGTGCTGGGTCTGCGCTGGCGGCACGGCGGATTCCTCGAGGCGGGGCGCCGGGCGGCCACAGCGTGGGCGCTGCTCATGGGGCTCGCGGCGGTCGCGCTCGTTGGCGCGTTGCTCGCGCGCGACTTCTCCGTGCGGTTCGTGGCGACTGCCAGCGAATCGACGCAATCGTTGTTCTACACGCTCACGGCGTTCTGGGGCGGGCATGACGGCGCGCTGCTGCTGTGGGCGCTGGTACTCGGCGTCTACATGGTCGTGGGCGTGCGCAGCCTGCGCGGCCATCCTGACCTGCAGGGTCCGGCCTGCGCGACGCTGTTTGTCATCGCCGCCTTCTTCTCGGTCCTGCTTGCCGTCGCAAGCAACCCCTTTACCCCGCTCGTGCCTCCGCCGCCCGATGGGCAAGGGCTAAATCCTCTGCTCCGCAACCCATGGATGGCGGCCCATCCTCCGATGCTGTACCTGGGATTCGTCGGGATGAGCCTGCCGTTCGCGCTCGCGGTCGCGGCGCTCGTGACCGGCCGGCTCGACGACACGTGGGTGGTTCTCGCGCGCCGGTGGGTCCTGGTTGCCTGGATGCTGCTGAGCATCGGGCTGCTCTTCGGCGCGAAGTGGTCGTATGTCGTCCTGGGGTGGGGCGGCTACTGGGCGTGGGATCCCGTGGAGAACGCGGCGTTCATGCCGTGGCTCACGGCCACCGCGTTTCTCCACTCGATCCAGATCCAGGAGCGCCGCGCCATGCTCGCCTCGTGGAACGTGTCGCTGGTGCTGCTCACGTTCGGCCTGACGATCTTTGGGACGTTCCTCGTGCGCAGCGGCGTGCTTTCATCGGTGCACGCCTTCGCGCTGGCCCCGCTGATCGGGTATCTCTTCCTGGGATTTCTGGCCGCGCTGCTGATCGCTTCGTTCGGTCTGCTGGCCTGGCGATGGGATGACCTCCACAGCCGCGGGACGGTGGAGGCCGTGGTGAGCCGCGAGACCGCGTTTCTGGCCAACAACCTGCTCTTTGTCGCCGCTGCCGTCGTCGTCTTCCTGGGAACCATCTTCCCGGCGCTGACCGAGGCGCTGCGCGGCGTACGGATCAACGTGGGGCCTGGGTACTTCAATCGTGCGATGGTTCCCATCGCGGTCGGCATCCTGCTGCTGATGGGGATCGGTCCGCTCCTGCCGTGGCGGCGTGCGACGCCCGAGCAACTTTCCCGCAACTTTGCGCTGCCGGCGTCGGCGGCGCTGCTGGCCGCACTGCTGCTGGCGGCCCTGGGCATCCGCGATCCCGGCGCGCTTGTGATCTTTGCCCTGGCCGCCTTCGTACTCGGCACGATCGGGTTGGAGGCGGTGCGCGGCACCGAGGTGCGCACGCGCCGGGGCGAACCCCTGCCGGCGGCGCTGCTCGGCCTGATCACGCGCAACCGGCGTCGCTACGGCGGATATACGGTGCACTTCGGCATCCTGCTGATGCTCGTGGGCATCGCGGCCAGCAGTGTGTTTGCCACACAGTCGGCGGCGACCCTGCGGCCACGCGAGCGCTTTCATGTCGGCCGCTACACGCTCGAATACGCGGGCCTTTCTCACTCCGAGCGCCCGGGCATCGATGTGACTGCGGCGTCGATCCGGGTCTGGGCCGGGCCCAGACTGCTTGGGGTCTTTGCGCCCGAGCGGCTGTTCTATCGGGCCCAGGAACAGCCGATGCACCACGTGGCCATCCGCTCGTCGCCTCGCGAGGACCTCTACCTCATCCTCTCGGAATGGACGGACGACGGGCGCGCGACCATTCGTGTGCTCGTCCATCCTCTGGTGTCATGGTTGTGGCTCGGCGGGCTGGTCCTCGCGCTGGGCGTCACGTGGGCCGCATGGCCTGAGCGGCGGCGACGCGGCGCATCCGCGGCGGTCCCGACCGCCCGGCCCGTGATCGCCGCTGTCCCGATCGATTCGTCGCCAGGTGCGCCATGATCGAAGCCGCGTTGCTCGCCATCGTGGCGATCCTCGGGCTGTACCTGCTCGCGCCCACGTTCAGGCGGACCGCCCTCCCACCGTCTGATCCGCATGCGGCGCTCGAAGCCGCGCGCCATGCCGGCCAGCGGGCGCTAGGGGACCTCGACCTTGACTGGGAGACCGGGAAGCTTTCCGACGACGATTATCGGAGGCAGCGCGCCGTATTGGAGGCCGAGGCTGCATCGATTGACCGGCGGTTCGAAAACGGCGAGGCTGCGCGGTGATGCGGCGACTGGCGATGGCCGGAGCCATCCTGGCCGCCGTGGTGAGCGTGGGCGCGGTGGCAGCCGCCGTCTCAGGCGGGACAACGTCAGACCGTGTGGTGCTGCGGATCGCGCTGCTCGGTCTGGCTATTGATGTGCAGCCGGGCTATCTGCGGATCTCCGAGGTGCTGCACCTCAGCAATTCGACCTCGCGGACGTTCGCCGCAGACGTGACGATCCCGCTGCCCCGCGGCGCACGGTTCATCACGTTTCACGAGGGACTTCGCCGGCCGCGTGTTGAGGGTGACCACATCCTGGACCGGCTGATGATCCCGCCCGGGGTGCATCAGGTGGCCTACAGCTACAGCCTGGCCGGCGCCGGGGAGGTCGCGCTCGACCGCCGGATCTCCCTCCCCGTCGAGCGCCTCGAGATTTTCACCTCAGCGCCTGCCGAGACGCAGTCCCCGGTCCTGCGGTCAGGACCAATGGTCACGACTGCGGGTCGACCCTACACGCGCGCCTCTGGCAGCGGGCTCCCTCCAGGGATCCTTTCACTGACCGTCGTCGGTGTGCCGGCAGCTCGTCTCTGGCCGGCTCCGCTCGCAGCGGCGACGCTCGCCGGCATGCTCATCGTCGGACTCGCCTGGGCGGTCATGCGCACGGTGAGCGGTCGTGGCATGGCGGAATAGCGACACGGCGAAATACCGGCAATGCGAGGCCGAGGACGCTTGTCCCGAGGCCGGATGAGCACATCTCGTGTTGCTATTACATCTCGTGTTGCTATATGGAGGAGTTGTGCACAGTGTGTGGAACCACGTGTGCCGTTGTATAATAATGAGGATGTTCCGCATGCCGACCGTTGTCCCCCGTGCGCTCGTCGTTCTTGTGCTGCTCGTTGCGCTGGCCGCGCTGAGCGCGGGCTGCCAGCCCACGGTGCGGGTCCGGGGTGAAGCCGCCTCCGTGGGCGCCGGCCTTGCGCAGGCCCCGGCGCCGGCGGCGCTGCTGCCCGTGAGGCCATCCGCCGAGCGCGGCCGCAAAGTCTATGAGCAGGCCTGCTTTGTCTGCCATGGCAACCAGGGGTTCGGGGACGGACTGGCCGCGAAGGGTCTCACGGCGCCGCACAAGAATCCCATGACCGACTTCTTCGGGATGTTCGGCATGCTGCTGGAGGGCGAGAAGCTGCCGTCACGGCCCGCGAATTTTCACAATCAGGTGGCGATGCGGCTCAACACGCCGTTCACGATGTTCGAGACGATCAGCCTGGGGCGGCCGCACACGGCGATGCCCTCGTTTGGCCGGAAGATCGCGTATGGGGCAAACAAGGGCTTCCCGAACCTGACCGACTCGCAGATCTGGGATGTCATGTTCTACGAGTGGACGTTTGCCACGACGCCGGCCACGATCGCGCTGGGCCGGCAGATCTATACCGAGCGCGCGATCGACATCGGCGGCCGCACCGCGACGTGCGCGGGCTGCCACGGGGTGACAGGCGACGGCCGGAGTGGCGCGTTGAGCGAGGAGATGGCGGCGAAGGTCTGGGGCTGGGGGCAGCAGGCCTCCTTTGGGACCCTCACGAACGTCAATGTGATGGCGCAGCGTAAGCCTTCGGAGTTGTTCCAGCGGATCCTCGACGGATACGGGCTCATGCCGACCTATCGCGGCAAACTGACCGAGAGGGAGATGTGGGCGCTGGTCGACTATGTGTGGACATTCATGTACGATTATCGGCCGGCGCGGGGACAGTAGTCAGGGCAGGGGCGGGGACGAGCCATGGCGCATGATTCGGGTCTTGATCGTCGCAGATTCTTGAAGCTGGCTGCCAGCCTGCCGTTGATCGGGGGTCTGGTGGCCTTCGGATTGCCGTTGCTGCGGTTCCTCAAGCCCAACATGGACCCCTTCGAGCTGCTGAAACCGACGCTCGAGGACGCGGCGTCGGGCGAGCCCGTGATCGCGGCTTCGCTTGCAGACCTCGCCAAGCCATGGGACTTCAAGTACTTCGTCTTCACGCAGAAGTACCCGCAGTACACGCCGGACGGCTATAAGACCCAGGCGGTGCCCGGGGTGGTGATCCGGCTCCCGAACAAGATCACCCTGCCGTGGGGGTGGGTCCGGGCCACCGGCCAGACGCCGCAGTTCACCGAAAGCGATATCATCGTCTTCTCCCGCATCTGCCCGCATCTCGGGTGTATCTACAATTTCGTCTCGGAATGGCGAGAGGTGACGGCGGGGTACGGCGGCTACGTGCCGCCCCAGACCCTGCAGCACGCGTTGTTGGCCTGTCCGTGCCACCTGAGCATCTACGACCCCGCTGATTCGAAGCAGCCGGGACGGGTGCTCTCGGGCCCGGCGCCGCGACCACCGCGCACGTTCTTCTACAAGATCGAGAACGAGCGGATCCTGGTCGAACGAGTCGAACCCGGTGGGATCGCCTGACCAACCGACCGCACACGATCCGGTGAGGCCATGGCGGCAGCCCTAGCGAATCTCCAGGAATGGTACCGCGACCGCCGGGCCAAGCTCGACCTGTTCGATGAGACGCTGGTCGGCCAGCAGGCGAATCCGCTGTTCCTGCTTGGCCCGATGCTCTACTACTTCTGGATGGTCACGGTCGTCAGCGGCGTGATCCTCATGTTCTGGTACGAGCCGACGACCATGGGTGCGTACAACTCGATCCTGCATATTCAGCATGAGGTACCGCTCGGCTGGCTTGTCCGGGGCATGCACAAGTACGCGGCGGACGGCGTGATCGTCACCATCATCCTACGCATCTACCGGATGTACTTCCTGGGCGAGTACAAGAAGCCGGGAGAGTTGACCTGGATCTGGTCCTTCGCCGGCCTGATTCTGGGCATGATCTCCGGCATTACCGGGTACCTGCTGATCTGGAATCAGCGGGCGTTCTGGGCGGCCAAGACGGTGCTGACGGTGCCCGTCTACTTCGATGAGCTGACGGCCAAGATTCCCGTCATCGGGGAACAGTTCCAGGTGGGCTCGATGATCGCGTTCCTGTTCCTCGGGGGTCCCGCAGTCGGCGCCGCCACGATCACCCGATTCTACGCGCTGCACTTCGGCATCTCGCTGGTGCTGCTCATTGTCGCCGAGGTGTTCTACTACCGCACCCGCCGCCAGCGGCTCAACATGTCGCTGTTCCCCATGTTGCTCTTCACCGTCATGCTGGTCGTCATCAGCTATGTGTTGCCGGCCGAGCTGGGACGGCGCGCCGACCCGAATCGCACGCCGCTTCCGATCCTGTCCGATTGGTATTTCCTCGCGCTCTATCAGTATGTGAAATACACCCCGCCGTTGTGGGCCGGGTTGGGCCCGGGACTGCTGATCGGGTTCGGGATGATGGCGCCGTTCCTCGACCGCAGCAAGGGCCGCCGGCCGCTGGAGCGGCCCTTCTTCCTCGTCGCCGGTGTGCTCGCGCTGATCTACTTCCTGGCCTTCACGGCGCTGATCATGTTCAACATCGCGGTGATCGAGCGCGAGCCGCCCATGGTGCTGCTTGTGACCTTCATCGTGCTGTCGGCGGCGTTCCTCTGGGAGGTGCGCTACCGGCGCCGGCAGGCTCAGGCGGCCGCCACCGCGGCGGCCAGCCCGCCGGTCCGCCGGCCGGCCGGGGAGCCGGCGCACTGAGACGCCACGATGCGGATGCTGATCTCGTGGGCGACGTTCGCAGCCGCGATCGCATCGTTTTCTCGACTGTGGCAGGGCGTGCGCGGCGCGCTCGACGGGCAGCGGTTGTATGGACCGGCGGAGGCGCTGGTCTGGATGGCGGTGTTCCTGGGCAGCATGACCTATCTGGCCTTCGTGATCTATGCGGCCGATCGAGCGGCCGGGCGTGCCAGGCGATCTATCCCGGTCTTCGATCGTCTCCTCGACCGGCGCCGGCCGATGTCGGAGGGAGGACGCGCGCGTGGGCGCTAATCGCGGGCGATACGCCACGGGCGTCCTGCTCCTGTCTGCGCTGGGACTGGGATGCGCCGTCCTGATCGTGATAGGTGAAATGTTTGGCTCGCCGGACCGTCGAACGTTCTGGCAGCTCGGAGGCGCGGCGCTGGGCGGCATCTTCGTGGTCTACAGTCTGATCCTGCTGCTCCTCCGGAAGCTGGGCACGATCGGCCCGCGGCGGGCGGAAAAGTAGTCGTGGAAGGACCTGTCACGAATAACAGGCCCGGGGTGGGTGAGGGGGCTGGCGTGTACCAGAGATACCTGACCGCGCTACAACGGCTGACGCTGCGGCTGGACGTGCTGATCAACCGCGTCTATCCGTCCGACCTCAATCCGCTCTACTACACGGGCGGCCTCACCAACCTGTTCCTCTTCATCCTCGTGGTGTCCGGCATCTTCATCTTCCTCTACTATGTGCCGAGCCTGGCCGGCGCGCATCCGTCGGTGACCTACCTCACCGAGCGGGTCCCGTATGGCGGGCTGATCCGTGGCATCCACCGCTACTCGGGTGACGCCTTCTTCGTGGCGGCGCTGCTGCACCTGTTCCGGAACTGGTTCACCGATCGCTACCTCTTTTCGCGCGACAGCCCATGGATCTCCGGCATGTTCATGCTGCTCCTCGGCGGGTTTATCGGCGCCACAGGGTACATTCTGGTGTGGGACGATCGGGCCCTGGCCGTCCTGTCAACCTTCGTGGACATGCTCCGTTCGATCCCGTTGGCGGGCGGAGCGCTGTCGTGGTTGCTGATCGGCGGGCCGGGACTGTCGGAAGGCACGCTGCCCCGCGTGCTGCTCCTCCATGTAGGACCCGCCTCGGCGCTCTACGTCCTGCTGTGGTGGCACTACGTCCGGCTCCGCCATCCCAAGGTCTGGCCGCCGGCGACGTGGGTCTTGGCGTCGTTGGGCCTCGTGACCGTACTCGCGGCGGTTATTCCCGCGGTCAGCGGCACGCCCGCGACGCCGGGCGCCACGCCCGGCACCTACCCGCTCGACGTGTTCTTCCTCCTGCCGTTCTGGCTGGTGGGACTCATGCCGCCGCTGGTCGTGGTGCTGCTGGTCGGCGGGCTCTTCACGCTCGGCTTTGTGATTCCCTACGTCAACCGCGAGACCCCCGAGGCGATGGGAGTGCGCCACGCCGGCGTCGCGCAGGTGATCGACGGCAACTGCACCGGATGTGAGCTCTGCTATTTCGATTGTCCCTACGACGCGATTATCATGGTGCCCACACCGTACCCGGGCCTCACGAAGGCCGCCGCCAACCGCAAGCTGCTCGCGGCGGTGATCGACTCGCGGTGCGTCGAGTGCGGGATCTGTATCGGCGCCTGCCCCTTTGAAGCGCTCGAGCTGCCCGCATTCCTGGAGACCGACGTGCAGCGGCGTGTTGCCGAGGCGGTGCACGCATGACGGCAGGACCGCCGTCCGAGGCCCAAGAGCGGTCTCCCCGCGTCGTGGGGTTCGTGTGCGACTGGGCCGTGGCCACCGAGGGGATCGCGGACGCCGCCGGCCGGCTCCACGCGCATCCGTCGGTGGTCCTCATTCGTGTGCCGTGCTCAGGATTCATCCGCCCTTCCTGGCTCGAAGACACGCTCAAGGCTGGGGCCGATGGCGTCTTCGTCGTGGGATGCCCGTACGGCGACTGTCTGAACCGCGAGGGCAATTACCTGATGAACGAGCGGATGGAACAGTTGTCGCGGCGCCTGCAGCGCCGGAAGACCGCACCGGAGCGGCTGGCCATGTTGGCGCACGGTCTGCACGTCCGCGAGGCCTTCCTTGCCGACGTCGCGGCAATGCTGGAGGCGCTGCGGCGCGCGGGGCCGCCGGCCGGAGTGAGGCCCGCCGCCAGGGCCGTGTCCGCAACGGCGACGCCGGCCGCGCCGGCGACGGAGGGCGGGTCGTGAAGCGTCCTCTCCGCGTATCGGTCGCCTACCTGATCTTCTACGTGTTGTTCTTCATCCTGCTCTTATTCGTCGCTTCGTTTGGACTCATCGCCGAAGCCTGACCTCGACAGACGGACAGGCGCAGCAGCATGAGCAGCGACCTTGACCGGATCTACGCACCGGTCGCCGAGGATCTCCGGGCGCTTGGCGAGGTGCTCCACAAGGAGCTGGCCACCGACGATCCGTTCATCGGCGAGCTGGTCGGCCACGTGCTGGCTACGCGCGGCAAACTCATCCGCCCGGCGCTGGCGCTGCTGAGCGCCTCCGCCAGCGGTGGCGCTGACGAGCAGCGCCTCTGGCTGGCGGGCACCGTCGAGCTGATCCACATCGCGTCCCTCATTCACGATGACATCATCGATGCCGCCGATCTGCGACGCGGGACGTCGACGGTCAACATGCTATGGGGCAATCAGGTGGCCGTGCTGCTCGGCGACTACCTGTTTGCCACCGCTTTCGATCTCGTCAGCCGGATCCGCCATCCCGATGTCGCCCCCGCTGTCGCCATGGCGGCTGTGCATATGAGCCAGGCTGAGATTCAGGCCGTGAAGATCGGAGGCGAGCCATACGACGACGAGGCGACGTATTTTGGGATCATCGAGGGCAAGACCGCCCGATTGTTCTCGGCGGCATGCCGGGCCGGCGCGCTGATCGCCGGAGCGCCGCCCGCGACCGCCGACGCCCTGGCGGAGTTCGGCCTGCAGTGGGGAGTGTCGTTCCAGATCACCGACGACGCGCTCGATCTGACCGGCAACCGGGAGTCGCTCGGCAAACCGATCGGCAGCGACATCGATGTCGGCAAAGTCACCCTTCCGGTCATCGCGGCGCTGCGCCGCGCCCCGGACCCCGATCGCCAGCGTTTGCGCGCGCTGGTCCGCGGCGCCTCGACCGCTGCGGGTGACGGCGTCCTCGAGGAGCTGCGTGCGATCATCGACCGATACGAGGGTATCCCACACGCTCTGGCGGCAGCCCGGGCCTACGCCGATCGCGCCACCGCCGCGCTGGACGCCCTGCCGGCCAGCCCGGCGAAGACCAGTCTGCGCGATCTGGCCGCATTCGTCCTCGTGCGGGCCCGCTGAAGGATGCGGAGAGCCGATATGGCGGCCGGCCTCAGAGGACGGTCGTGGCTGCTGAACAGAGGGAGCCGGACGTTGGCATTGAAGAGATGCGGGCAAGGCTGGTCGGACCTTCGGGCGACGCCTGTTAGCGAGAGGACACCATGACCTTCGCTCTATCCGGACATCCGCGGACCCCGCGGCAGCGCTGGTTCGTCGAGGGACTGCGGGACACATTGCGAGGGCACGATCTCGAAGAGACTGCACCCGGAGGCGCGCCGCGCATCGTGCTGCACGTCGCCGAGAAGGACGCGCCTCGCCCGTTCAGACGTCGCGCCCAGGCCACGTTTGTGGTGGCGATCGTCGAAGGCCCGACGCCCGACGGCCCTGTTCTCCCCGCCCTCTACCCGCTGCTGGTCCGGGCCCTGGCCAACATGCTGCTCTATGTCATCTCCGACGCCGGCGTCTCACGCGCCTACGTCGTCACCCTCGAGCAGGGCTACTTCACCGTGGAGGACGCGGACGATCGGGCGTTCTTCGAGCGCATGTACGATCGGCTCCAACCGCTCGCCTCTGCGCAGCTCGTCATCAACAATGAGTTCCACACGGATCTCGAGCCGGACCTGTGGGGTGGCGATGAGCTGACCTCGACGTTGGCAGACGCCGGCCGCCGGCTCGATGCGCTCCATCTGCTGCCCACGCCGTTTCCTATCGAGGAGCTGCTCGGACCGCGCGACATGGCCCATGTGCGCCGCCTGTTCGGGATTGGCGGACTCTCCTACGGCAACCTGAGCGTTCGTAAGGATGAGCGTCGGTTCTGGATGAGTGCGAGTGGGGTCAACAAAGCCAGGATGAACGAGGTGGGGCGGGACATGCTCATGGTGAAAGGATACGATCCCGTCCGAAACGTCATCCTGCTCAGCGTCCCTCCCACCGTCGAGCCTCGGCGTGTCTCGGTCGATGCGATCGAGCACTGGATGATCTACACCCAGCACCCCAGCGTTGGCGCCATCATTCATGTCCACGCCTGGATGGACGGCGTCGCCTCGACGCAGATTCAGTATCCGTGCGGCACGCTTCAGTTGGCCGAGTCGGTGGCCGGTCTGGTCCGGGCGAGCCCTGCTCCCGCCCGAGCAGTGATCGGCATGCGCAATCACGGGTTGACGATTACCGGCCCCAGCCTCGCGGACATTCTGAACCGTATCGAAGATCGGCTGCTGCCCCGGGTGCCGATGTCCTAGTTTGCTGAACGCCTGAACCGGCGTCCGGCACCCGCCCGATCACCCCTGTTGGAGGGAACGATGTATCCTGAGCTCTCGGTCGATGAGTTTCTCGCCCGGCTGGCGTCTGCGGCTGCCGAGCCGGGCGGCGGCGCGGCGGCGGCGCTCGTAGGCGCGGCCGCCGCGGCGCTCGTCAGCATGGTCGCCAATCTCACTATCGGGAAGGTTCAGTATCGGGAGGTCCAGGTCGAGATGGAGCAGATGCGCGAGCGGGCCGACGCGCTGCGCGCCGAGCTGCTTGCCGCGGTGGATCGGGATGCCGAAGCATTTCGCCGGGTGATGAGCGCCTACGGTCTGCCCAGGGCCACCGATGACGAGAAGGCGGCCCGCCGCCGCGCGACCCAGCAGGCGCTGCGCGAGGCCTCCGTGGAACCGGCGGACGTCGTCCGCCTGTGCCGGGATGTCGCCATATGGAGCAACGTGGCGACGGCGAAGGGCAACGTGCAGGCGATCTCCGACAGCGCGGTCGCCGCTCTGCTCGCCGACGCCGCAGCGCAGAGCGCCGCGCTCAACGTGAAGATCAATGTGAAGTCGATCGGCGATCCCGCATTTGGCGAACCACTCTGGGCCAGGGTTCAGGCGGATCTCGATGCGATCCGGGCGCTGCGTGGTCAGGTCATGGCGCTCGCCGGCAAGAAGCTCGCCTAGTCTCGTGGCCGACATCATCGATGGGCAGGCGACGGCCGCGGCGATCAAGGGTGAGGTCCAGGCCGACGTGGCGTCGCTGGCGCGCCCCGGGGTGCACCCGCGCAGCGCCTCGCTCCTTGTCGGGGACGACGACGGCGCGAAGATGTACCGGCGGCAAATCGAGCGGACTGCGGCCGAGGTCGGCATCGCCTACCAGGATGTCACGCTCGCCGCCGGGGCCGCGATGGACGACGTGCTGCGAAGCGTAAACCGCCTCGTCCGGGATCCATCCGTCCACGGCATCCTGCTGCTGCGGCCGCTGCCGGCGGGTCTGTCTGAGACTCGAGTGATCGACGCATTGGATCCGGCGAAGGACGTCGACGGTCTGCATCCGATCAACGCCGGACGTCTGGCACAGGGTCAATCCACTCTGGTCCCGCCGACGCCGTGGGCCTGCTTCGAGATGCTGGAACGCTACTTCGCCGGCAAGGGGATCGACCCCCGGACCGGTTTCGAGGGCAAGGAACTCGTCATCGTCGGCCGCAGCAACATCGTCGGCAAACCTGCCCATGCGCTTGCGTTGCAGCGGAACGCCACCACGACCACCGTCCACTCATTCACCTGGAAGGCCGGGAGGCTCGCGGCCCACACCCGGCGCGCGGACATCCTCATCGTGGCGATGGGCAGGGCAGAGTTCATCACGGCCGAGATGGTCAGGCCCGGGGCGATCGTGGTGGATGTTGGGATCCACTCAATGCCGCTGGTCGATCGGGCCGGCCAGCCCGTGCTGGATGAGCGCGGCCGGCCCAGACGCAAGACCGTCGGTGATGTCGCATTTGATGCCGTGAAGGACGTGGCCGGCGCGATCACTCCGGTCCCGGGCGGCGTCGGCGCGGTGACCAATCTGCTCTTGATGAAGAACGTCGTACGCGTGGCGCACGCGCGTTGATCGTGTCAGATCTCACAGGGATCGTCCTCGCCGGTGGGCAGAGCCGCCGCATGGGGACGAACAAGGCCTTTGTCAACGTCGATGGCGTCCCAATGATCGAGCGCGTCCTGCGCGCCCTGGATGCGGGCTGCGCCGAGATCCTGATTGTCGCCAAGGACCCTGCGGGCTACGCGCACCTGGGGCCGCGTGTGATCGCCGACGAGAGTTCCGAACAGACGCCGCTGGTCGGCGTCTGCAGCGGCCTGCGAGTCGCCACGACCCCGTGGGCCTTTGTGGCGGCGTGCGATCTTCCCTATCTCTCGCCTGAGGCGGTCCGGTTGCTTGCCCGGCTCGCCCTCGGATACGACGCAGCCGTTCCTCGTATTCGCGCGCTCTGGCATCCGCTCCACGCCGTGTACGCTCGTGCGGCGCTGCCGCTGATCGATGCACGGCGGGCGGCGGGGGAGCGGCGGATGACGGTCGCGCTTGATGCCCTGCGCGTTCGGCCCATCACCGCGGACGAACTTGCGGAGGCTGATCCCACGCTGCGTACGTTGCGCAACGTCAATTCCCCGGCCGTTCTCAAGAGGGCACCGTGAAGGCCGTCGTCGCCAATATTACGGTTCCCCGCTATCTCGCCACGCGCGCGGCCGGTCGTCTCTGGCAGCCCGCGTTCTGGAGCGGATTCAGTCCGATCCGTCTCGTCGATCTCCCTGAGCCTCCTCTCCCGGGTCCGGACTGGGTGAAGGTCCGCGTCCATCTCGGCGGCATTTGTGGCAGCGATCTCCACCTGGTGCTCCTTGAGACGAGTCCTTCGGCGTCTGTCTACGCGTCTATGCCATTTGTGATCGGACATGAGAACGTGGGGACGGTCATCGAGGCCGGGCCCGACGCCATTGTCGGAGTGGGCAGCCGGGTAGTGGTCGAACCCGTACTCCCGTGCATCACGCGGGGGTTTGCTGAGCCATGCTCGGCCTGCGCGAGGGGCGACTACAACCTGTGCAGCCGGTTCGCCGAGGGGACACTGGCGCCGGGCCTCGGTCATGGCGCGTGCCGCGATGTCGGCGGATCGTGGGGGGAGATCATGCTCGCGCACCAGTCCCGCCTCGTTCCGGTGCCATCCGATGTGTCTGATGATCAGGCGGTCATGGTCGAACCGCTGGCCGTCGCGGTGCACGCCATCCTGCGCTTCGTGCCGCCGGACGCCTCTACGGTGCTCGTCCTGGGCGCAGGCGCCATCGGGCTGTCAGCCCTCGCGGCCCTCCGCGTGCTGCGACCTGCAGCCCATGTCCTGGTCCTGGCCCGGCACGGCCACCAGGCCGATCTTGCCCGGCAGATGGGCGCCGGCACGGTCATGGCTCCTGCGCGCGGCGCGCACTATCAGCAGATCGCAGGGCTGACCGGGGCCCGGGTGCTGCGGCCGCTGCTTGGGCCGCCGGTGCTCACCGGCGGGGTGGACGTCACCCTGGAGTGCGTCGGGACAGCGCGCAGTATCAATGACGCGCTGAGACTCACCCGCGCCGGCGGCGCCGTCGTGCTCGCGGGTCTCGCCGCGGTCCCGCGCGGAGTCGACTGGACTCCGATTTGGCTCCGTGAGATCCGGTTGCATGGCACCTTCATCTACGCGCAGGAGGAGGTCGAGGGCAGAACGACCCGATCGATCGACCTGGCGATGGATCTGCTGGCGAGCGGCCGCATCGACCTGCGCCCCCTGGTCACCCATCGGTTTCGTCTCTCCGACTATCGGCGGGCGATCGCGGTGGCCCTGCACAAGGGCCGGCATCAGGCCGTGAAGGTCGTCCTCCAGTCTCCGTAGTTCTCCCCTTGCCCGGCGCAGTTTGACACGCTACCCTTGCAGAGGTGGTCAAGAGCTATGCGGTGACAGCGTACAGATCGGACCGCAACAGACGGAACAGAAGGAAGGTTGGAATGCACAGGGGACTGTGGTTGGTTGCCGTGACCCTCGCTGCGGCGCTCGCCGCCGGGTGTGGCGGCAGAGGGGCACAGCGGCCCTCACAGCCGGGGCAGTCCCCGCAACCCACGACCGGGACGGGGGGCGAGATCAAGATCGTCGGCAAGGACAACGTCTACGAGCCTGTCAAGGTGACGCTCGCCGCAGGTCGCGAGTACACGTTCTCCTTCAAGAACATCGGGACGACCGTGCACAACTACATCATTCAGGCAAAGGATCAGGTCGGCCAGGACTTCGCCTCCGACATCGCGGTGAACGCCGGTCAGGACAGCAGGTTCAAGGTCAAGATCGACCGGCCGGGCACCTACAAGGTGATCTGCACCTATCATCCGGAGATGACCGGCGAGGTGAGGGTCACCCAGTGAACCAAGAAACCGGGACATCCCGCGAGCCCACCGGAGACCTGGTTCGGAGGCTGATCGCTGATCTTGCCGCCCTGGCAGCGCTCTACGGCCTGGCCATCCGTGATCACCTGCGCGGGCTGGGCCGCGATGTGGCGATGGCGGCGCTCTTGATCGGAGCGGCGCTCGTGCTGGGGATCTTCGCGCTGGGTCTGGTGGTGGCCACGCTTGTGCTTGTCGTCGCGATCTGGCTTCCCGCGTGGCTGGCGGCGCTGGTGGTCTTGGGGATCATCCTGGCTGTCATGGCCATCCTGGTGCGGATCGGCCTCACGCGCGCGCGCGGCCGGCGGGCCACGTGGGCCGCGAAGGTTGCGGAGGAGGTTCAGTGGCTGCGGAGTCTGTTTCCGAGAGAGAGTTGACTGCGCTGCACCGCCGGATCAGCCGAGATGTTGTCGAGCTGCGCACGCGGTGGCGAGGGTGGTCCCGAGGAGGCCGCCGATCGCCGGACGAGTTCGTCGGCGTCGTCCTCCAGGCGGTTCGAGTCATTCGCGCCATTCAGGACGTCGCTGCCAGTACCCGCCACAGGTAAACCCTGCCGGCCAACCTCAACGTTGTCGTGGAACGGCCTGTCCTACAGGGCGACGCAGTAGCGGCTCGCGTGTTCTGAGACTATAATGGAAACGGAGGGAGCAGACCATGCCGAACGTCGGTCCGATGGAACTGTTGATCATTCTATTGATCCTGCTGCTGCTGTTTGGCGCCAGTCGGCTGGCCGGGTTGGGCGCGGCCGCGGGCAAGACGATCAAGGAATTCCGGAAAGCGATGCGCGACGTGGAAGAGGACGCCAGCGATACGAAGCCATCCAAGCCCAGCGCCTGAACCGATGCACGACCAACCCATGACCTTGGTGGAACACCTGGAGGAGCTGCGCCGGCGGCTCCTTCTCGCTTTCGCGGCTCTGGGTGGTGGCACCGCGCTGGGGTTCCTCTTTGTGGATCGCGGCCTTGATTTCTTGATCCGCATGATCGGCGTCCAACGGGTGGTCTTCTTCGCCCCGGCCGAGGCGGTCTTCACCCGTATCAAGATTGCGCTCCTGATCGGCGTGTTCATCGGGCTGCCGGTTATCCTCTACCAACTCTGGGCGTTCATCGCGGTCGGCCTGACACACACAGAGCGGCGCACCGCGCTGCTGCTGCTGCCGCCGTCGATCGCCATGTTCCTGATGGGCGCCGCGTTCGGTCTGTTCGTGATCCTTCCGATCGGGATCCGGGTGTTGCTCAGTTATGCGACGGAGACGCTGCAGCCGATGCTGGCCATCGGTCCCACACTCTCGTTTGTGATGGCGTTCGTACTGGCCTTCGGGCTTGTCTTCCAGGTGCCGATCGTGGTGGTGTTTCTCGCCCGAATGGGGATTGTCTCCCCGGCGACTCTGGCGGGGACCCGCCGCTATGCGATCGTCGCCATCGTCATTCTGTCGGCCGTGCTGACGCCCGGGACCGACGTGGTGTCCCAACTGCTGATGGCCGTCCCGACGTATCTCTTGTACGAGATCAGCATCTGGCTGGCGCGGCTGGTTGCCCCAAAAGCCCTGACGGCCGCCGCTGAGCCGGTGCCCCAGTAGGTCAGGCCCAACGAAGGATGGGACGCCGGGTTGTTCGCAATCCCTGGTGGGTCCTCCTGGTGGTGGTGCTGTTCGGCGGCCTGCTGGGCAGCGTGATCGCAGAGGCCGTCGTCGGATTCCCGCTGCTTGGTTTCCTCGCCCGAGAGGTCCGCGCGGGCGTCGACCCTCCGGTCACGCTTGACCTCCGCATCATCAGCATCACCTTGGGAGGGATCATCCGTCTCAATCTGGCCATGGTGCTCGGGGTGATTGTGGCGCTGTGGATCTATCGTTTGTTGTAGCCTCTTGAGACTGCTATACTCAGTTTGATGTGGGGATTTCGGCTCCTGTAGGCGACGGGGTGCCGCCCCTGGTGTTGGCCTCCGCCTCTCCCCGGCGCGCCGATCTCCTCCGGCAGGTGGGTCTATCGTTCGCAATCTGGCCTTCCGCGGTCGAGGATGAGACCTGGGGAGTGCATCCGGTGAGTGCAAATCCGAGCGGTCCGGGGTGGACCCTCGAGAAGGTTCGAGCACGGGCACGGCAGGCTGCGCTGGAGAAGGCGCAGCCAATCAGCCTGGCGCAGCCGGAGGCGGTGGTCATCGCCGCCGACACGGTGGTCGTCGTGGACGGGGTCGTGCTGGGCAAGCCGGCTGACACCGACGACGCGGAGGCGATGCTCCGCCGGCTCTCCGGCCGGGCGCATCATGTGACCACCGGGATCGTCCTTGCGTACGGGCGTCGCAGGCTGACACTGGCAGACGACGCCACCACCATGGTTCAGTTCCGGCAGCTCCAACCGGAGGAGATCCACCGGTACGTGGCGACCGGCGAGCCGATGGATAAGGCGGGGGCGTACGGCATTCAGGGCCGTGCGGCATTCTTCGTGGAGAGGCTGGAGGGAGACTATTTCGCCGTCGTCGGTCTCCCGCTGGCGCGGCTCGCGCATATGCTCGACGCCGTCGGCGTGCCCACGATCTAGCGCCGCCACCTGCGCCGCCACCTACCTCGGATCGATCCGGCGCCTCTCCGAGGCGTTGCGCCTCTTTGAGGCGTCCGTGGCTTCCCGACAGCGCCGGAATCGGAGCGTCGATGTGACGGTGACTGTTCGGCTGTCCGTCAAAGGCCTTCCGCCAGAGGATCGTCCGAGGGAACGTCTCCTCCGCCGCGGCGCCGATGCGCTGTCAGCGACCGAACTGCTGGCCGTCCTGCTCCGGACCGGAACGGCGACATCGAGCGCCAGCGATCTGGCCGGCCACCTTCTGGCGGCCTTTGGCTCGCTTGAGGCGCTGAGCCAGGCGCACCCCGTAGAACTGGCGCGCCACGCTGGGATTGGGCCGACGAAGGCGAGCGCGGTGCTCGCAGCATTCGAGCTGGGCCGGCGCGTGCAGGCGGCGCCCTCGGCCCGGCGCCCCGCGATCCGGACCCCGACGGACGTCGCCGCCCTCGTGGGTCCGCAGATGCGCCACCTGGATCGCGAGCACTTTCGCGCGGTGTTGTTGAATACCCGGCACGAGGTGCTCGATGTCACCCGCGTCGCCGTGGGCGGTCTGGATAGCGCGCCGATCCATCCGCGTGAGGTGTTCAAAGACGCCATCCGGCGCAGCGCCGCCGCCGTGGTCCTCGTCCACAACCATCCGTCAGGGACTCCGGAGCCGAGCGCCGATGATCTGCGCATCACGACTCGGCTGCAGGAGGCCGGCCGGGTGGTGGGAATTGAGGTCCTCGATCACTTGATCATTGGTGATGGTCGGTTCGTGAGTTTGCGAGAGCGCGGTGTGCTCGCAGGCTGAACGGCTCGAGGAGGCGGGGAATGTTCCTTGACGGGCTCTTGTCGCACTTGAGCAGGGACATGGGAGTGGACCTCGGAACAGCGAACACGCTGGTCTACGTGCGACGCATCGGCATCGTGCTCCGAGAGCCTTCGGTCGTGGCCAAACGCGTCGACGACGGCCAGGTTCTGGCGGTCGGCGAAGAGGCGAAGCGGATGATCGGCCGGACGCCGGGCGACATCGTGGCCACCCGGCCGCTGCGCGACGTCGTCATCGCGGATTTCGACACCACCGCCTCCATGCTGACATACTTTATCCGCAGGGCGGCGAACGGCCGAATGTGGGTGCGACCTCGCATCGTCGTTGGCATTCCCTCGGGATGCACCGAGGTGGAGAAGCGCGCGGTCATCGACGCGACGCTGCAGGCCGGCGCCCGCGACGTCTACCTGATCGAGGAGCCGATGGCTGCCGCCATCGGCGCCGGGCTGCCGGTGTCCGAGCCCATCGGCAGCATGGTGGTCGACATCGGCGGCGGCACGACCGAAGTGGCGATGATCGCGCTCGGCGGTATCGTCGCCAGCCGGTCGATTCGCATCGGCGGAGACGAGCTCGACGAGGCGATCATCCAGTACGTGCGGCGCGCTTACAATTTGTTGATCGGCGAGCGGTCGGCGGAAGAGATCAAGATCGCCATCGGCTCCGCTTTTCCGGTTCGCGAGGAGACCGCGGTCGACGTGCGCGGTCGCGACCTGGTCTCGGGTCTCCCGCGGACCATTCGGATGACGAGCGCCGAGATTCGGGAGGCGCTCGCCGAACCGGTTCAAGCGATCGTCGAAGCGGTGAAGCAAACACTCGAGCGGACCCCTCCCGAACTCGCCGCAGACATTGTCGATCGAGGGCTTATCCTGGTCGGCGGGGGCGCGCTGCTCCGCGGCATGGACCGTCTGCTCGCCGAGGAGACCGGGATGCCGGTGTCCCTCACGGACGATCCGCTGGCGGCGGTCGTGATGGGGACCGGACGTGTGTTGGAAGAGCTCGAGGCGTTGAAGAAGGTGCTCGTCGCCTCCAAACGGGCATAACCCCCCAGAGGGGTGGAGGCTGGGTCGTGATGGAGCGGCATCGGTGAGACGGCAGATCGCGCTCGTGGCGATTCTCTGCGTCGCCGCCTTTGCGCTGTTGACCTCACAAGTGCGCGTGCCCGAACGCCGCGCTGTGGGACGCGTTGGGTCGTGGATGCTTGCGGCCCTGGGTCCGGCTCAGGCGACGCTGTCCCGCGCCGCCGATTCGGTGACCCGGCTCTGGCGTCTCTATTCGGAGATCGGGCAACTGCGTGCAGAGAACCGGCGCCTGCGGGAAGAGGTCGAGCGGCTGTCCCAGCAGGTCGTGCGCCTGCGCGAACAAGGGCAGGCCACGCAGCGGCTGGAAACGCTGCTGGCGTTTCGCGCGCAACTCCCGGGTCGCGCGATCGGCGCGCGAGTCATCGGCCGAGACAGCTCGCAGTGGTTCGCGGTGATTCTGGTCGATCGCGGCGCGCAGGACGGTGTCCGGCGCAACGCGCCGGTCGTCGCCGCCCGCGGTCTGGTGGGTCGCGTGATCGCCGTGACTCCCACGACGGCGCAGGTGCTGCTCATCACCGATGCCCGCAGCGCGACCGGTGTGGTGCTGCAGGAGTCGCGCGAAGCCGGAGTCGTCGAAGGTCTGGGGCAGGCGACGCTGCGGTTGAAGTACGTGGCGCGATCGCGTGAGATTGTTGCCGGCGAACTGCTCGTCACATCAGGGCTCTCCGGCGTGTTTCCCCGCGGCCTGCCGGTCGGCTCCGTGGTCACTGTTGTGCGAGACCCGGGGGCGCTGTACCAAGAGGCCACGGTCCGCCCACTCGCCAGTCTTGATCACCTCGAAGAGGTCCTGATCTTGGTAGACGGCCGTCCCGACCGCTGACGTCGATGGCGCTGCGAGCCGCGATGCTTGTGAGCTTCCTGATCGCCGGAGTGGTGATTGACGGCGCCTGGCTGTCACGGCTACCGTTCGACGCGACGCCTGACCTGCTCTTGCTGATCGTGCTGGCCGCGGCGTTCAGACACGGCGTGGAGACCGGAGCGCTCCTTGGCGCTCTGGCCGGGTACTTGCGCGACCTGGTCGGCGGCTCCCCGCTCGGGTTGTTCGCCCTTCCTTATCTGATGATCGGTGCCGCGGCAGGCGCAGTGAGTCCGATGATTGACCTGCAGCGGCAGCACATGCCTGCCGCAGCGGCGCTGATCGGCACCGTGCTGCTCGCGCTCCTGGTCGGGATGATCGTCACGATCACCGGGCTGGGGAGCGTCCGGTGGGTGGCGCTGGCTCGGGACGCCGCCATCGGCGCCGTACTTAACGCGTTCCTCGCGGGACTACTCAGCGCCCTTGTGAGTTGGGCCGATCGTGTCACGCAGCGCCGCTACGACGGCCGGACAATCGGCCACCGGGTGTTGCGATGACCGTACCGCCATGGACCCCGCGCGTCGGCAGGATCGGCGTGATCGCGTTCCTGCTGTTTGCGGTCCTGGCGGGCCGTCTCTGGTCGCTGCAGGCTATTGACGGCCGCCACTACCTCGAGCGTTCCGAGCAGAACCGCATCCGTGACCTCGTGGTGCCGGCTCCGCGCGGCGTGATCTACGACCGACGTGGGCGGCCGCTGGTGACCAACCGCGCCGCCTTTACCGTCAGCGTGCTTCCCATGGAGGTCCGAGACCCTGCGCGGTTGGCAGACGCGCTCGCCCCCGCGCTCGCCATGGAGCGCACCGAGATCCTCTCCAGGTTGGAAACCGGCCGTCGCCGGCCGTTTGAGCCGGTGCCGCTTCGCCGGGATGTTGGCAAGACGGTGGTCATGACCATCGAAGAGAACAGGCTCGACCTTCCCGGCGTTGTCATTGAGGCCGAACCGGTCCGCGAGTATCTACAGAAGGGCTTCGCGGCTCACGCCCTGGGGTACCTCGGCGAGATCACCGAGGATGAGCTGCGGGCCAAGTCGCGGCATCGGGGGGGCGACCTGATCGGCAAGACCGGCGTTGAGCGCACGTACGACGATGAGCTGCGAGGCGAAAGGGGCCGCCTGCGGGTCGAGGTGGACGCCGCGGGCCGGCCGATCCGGGTCCTGAGCCGCCAACAGGCCCATCCGGGCCGCTCCCTGGTCGTGAACCTGGACGCCGCGCTCCAATCGGTCGCCGAATCTCAGTTGGGTGGTCGCACCGGCGCCATCGTCGCGATGGATCCACGTACCGGCGAGGTGCTGATCTTCGTAAGTGCTCCCACATATGATCCCAGCCTATTCTCAGGCGGCATCAGTCCGGCCGACTGGAGGCGATTGACCGGCGACCGCCGGCTGCCGCTGCTCAACCGTGCAGCCGAGGGGACGTATGAGCCGGGATCCGTGTTCAAGATCGTCACGGGTCTCGGAGCCCTCAGCGAGGGCGTCACCCGGCGCAACAGCCTCTACGAGTGCACCGGCTCGCTCGTCCTCGGCCGGTGGATCTTCCGCGACCTGGCCGCCTACGGGACGGTCAACTTCATTCGAGGCGTCCAGGTCTCGTGCAACGTCATGTTCTGGCACCTGGGGCGCGCGTTAGGTGGAGACCGCCTCGCCCGGTACGCGACCGGCCTGGGGCTGGGCCAACCGACAGGGATCGACCTGCCCGCGGAAGCGGCCGGTTTCATTCCGTCGCCTGAGTGGAAACAGCGGGCCTTGAAAGAGCCCTGGTATCCGGGCGACACCCTGAACATGAGCATCGGCCAGGGATTCGTGCTGACCACGCCGCTCCAGATCGCGCGGATGGTCAGCGCAGTGGCCAACGGCGGGACGTTGGTTCGGCCGCTGCTGGCGCGTCGCATTCTTGCTCCCGATGGCACAGCCGTGCGCTCGTTTGGGGTCCAGCGCGCTCCCGCGCCGCTGACGCTTCCACCCGACGCGCTGCGCACGCTGCGTGACGGCCTGCAGTCCGTCGTGGACGGCGGAACGGGTCGAGCCGCCGCCGTGCCCGGACTTCGTATCGCCGGAAAGACCGGGAGCTCAGAGAACCCCCGGGGAATCCCGCACGCATGGTTCGTGGGGTATGCGCCGGTTGACCGTCCCGCGTTGGTGGTGGTCGTGTTCGTCGAGCACGGCCGCAGGGGCGGATTGGTGGCTGCGCCGATCGCGCGCGCCATCTTCGAGGCCGCGCGACCGAGTCTCGTGCCGCAAACCACAGGGCAGGTGCGGCCGTGAGCGAGCGCTCGATTCGGGACGTCGATTGGGTGCTCGTCGGCGCCACGCTCCTGCTTGTCGGCTATGGACTGATCGCCTTGATCTCCGCCACCCACGCGGCGCCCGACGGCGGCGCGTTCCTGCGTGCCCGTGCGCTGCACCTCGCGATCGGCGCCGTCGCACTGGTGGCGGCCGTCCTGATCGACTATCGTCGGTTCGCCGGGATCGCGCCTGTCATCTACATCGGGACGCTGCTGTTGCTCGCCACGGTCTTTGCCTTCGGCGAGTCCCGGCTGGGCGCGCAGCGGTGGATCACCCTGGGTCCCTTCGGCGGATTCCAGCCGTCGGAGATCGCCAAGCTCGCCCTCATCATCACCCTCGCCCGGCATCTGGACTCGGTGAAGACGCTGCCCCGCATGCGGTCGCTGTTCCCGTTCATCGCCCACATCGCGTTGCCGGTGGCGCTGATCATCCGGCAGCCCGACATGGGGACGGCGCTGGTGCTCGTCGCCATCCTGGTGGCGATGCTGTACGTCGGCGGCGCCCGGGTCTCCGACATGGCGGGCCTGGCGGCGAGCGGCGCAGTCGTCCTGCCGTTCCTGTGGAGGGTGCTGCACGACTACCAGCGCCGCCGGCTGCTGGCGTTCCTCGACCCCGGCGCCGATCCGCTGGGGGCGGGGTACGCCCTCATTCAGTCGAAGATCGCCATCGGCTCCGGTCAGCTTTTCGGCAAGGGGTTGTTCGCGGGTACGCAGAATGTCCTGCGATTCATTCCCGAACAGCATACCGACTTCATCTTCACGGTGATCGGCGAAGAGTTAGGACTGCTGGGGTCGATGGTGCTGCTCGGACTGTACCTGATCTGGTTGTGGAGGGCGCTCGGTATCGCGGCGGGTGCGCGCGACCGTCTGGGAGCCCTGGTGGCCACCGGTATCGTGGCCATGGTGATGTTTCATGTGGTCATCAACGTCGGCATGACGGTGGGCCTGATGCCGGTGACCGGTATCCCCCTGCCGCTGGTGAGCTACGGAGGATCGTCGCTATTGACGACACTGGCCGCCACCGGGATGCTGCTGAGCATCCGGTTGCGCTGGCGTTCGGGACACTAGGCCCGCGGGCCGTTGACCCCGCGGAGGATTCGGGAGCACAGGGATGGCACGAGAAATTGTGGCGAGCATTGAAGAGGCCGAAACGCGCGTCGCCGTCGTGGACGGTGGTGTGCTCACCCACCTCTTCGTCGAGCGATCAGAGCCGGTCGCCGGCAACATCTACAAGGCCCGTGTGAACAACGTTCTGCCCGGCATGGAGGCGGCGTTTGTCGACATCGGCCTGGAGCGCAACGCGTTCCTCCATGTGGCGGACGTCCGCTCGCAGCCGCTGGCCGGTGAGGAGATCGAGGACTGGATCAGCCACGGCGCAATCGCCGAACGGCTGCGACCGGGTCAGGAGATTCTGGTCCAGGTCACTAAAGAGCCCATGGGCTCGAAGGGCGCCCGAGTCACGACCTACGTCGCCCTGCCCGCGCACTACCTCGTGTTGATGCCGACGGTCAACTACGTCGGCGTCAGCCGCCGTATCGGCAGCGAGTCTGAGCGCAAGCGGCTCCGGCAGATCGCCGACCGGGTCAGGCCCGACGGGATGGGCGTCATCGTCCGGACCGCCGCCGAGGGTGTCGATGAGCGCGTGCTCGCGGACGACGTGGCGTTTCTGCGGCAGATGTGGCACCGCGTACTCGAACGGGCACGAGCGAACCGGGCGCCGACACCGGTCTATCAAGACCTGCGGCTCATCCGGCGCATCGTGCGCGACCTGTTCACCGACGACGTCGAGCGGTTCGTCATCGACTCCGCGGAGGAGTACGGCCGCGTGGCCGATCTGCTGACCTCATTCGCCCCCCACCTACGAGACCGGCTCGTCCTCCACCGCGATGACGAGCCGGTGTTTGAACGCCATGGGATCGACCGCGAGATCGACCGGGCGCTGCGGCGCCGGGTCTGGCTCAAGTCCGGCGGGTACCTGGTGATCGACCGGACTGAAGCCTTTACCGTGATCGACGTCAACACCGGCAAGTACGTCGGCAAGACCGATCTGGCGAGCACCATTGTGAAGAACAACCTGGAGGCGGTAGGCGAGATCGTCCGCCAGATTACCCTGCGAGATATCGGCGGTATCATCCTCATCGACTTCATCGACATGGAGAAGGAAGAGCATCGGAAGCGCGTCCTCGATGCGCTGGACGAGGCGGTGCGGCGCGACCGCTCCAAGCTCCACATCATCGATCTGACCAGCCTGGGGTTGGTCGAGATCACGCGGAAGCGCGTCTACCAGGATCTCGAGGAGATCATGCGGACGCCGTGCCCCTACTGCGAAGGCCGCGGCCGGGTGCTCTCGCCCGACACGATGGCGATGCGGGTGCGGCGCGAAGTACGCCGCCTGGCCCGCGAGGCCAAGGCCTCAGCGGTGCTGGTCGAGGTCCATCCTCAGGTGGCCGCGGCGCTTCTGCGGGAGGGCGCGGGATGGATCCGCGTCCTCGAAGAGACCAGCGGCAGGCATCTGCGCATCAGGGGCCGCGACGGGTTGCACATCGAGCGCTTCAATGTCGCCGAGGCCGACTCGCTCAACGATCTGGATGCGCTCCCGGCGACGGGCGGCAAGCGGGTCCAGTTCTGGATGGACCGGGAGCCGGGCGAGGTGCTGTCCCTGGCCGAACCCGATCCGGCCTATGAGATGGCGCTGTCGATGGTCGAAGCGCCGCCGCGCGTAGGACTGGTCGATCGGGTCCGCCGGCTGCTGCGCGGGGGTCGGGACGGCGCGTAGCACAATCGAGGGTGGACCGTAGGAAGCTCAGGAAGCTCTAGGAAGCTCCACTCAAATTGACGCCCCGGTGACGCGCGTGATAGAATCTCTAGGTCCAGCGGAGGTGCGGTTGTGTACGCAGTGATCGAAACGGGAGGTCGGCAGCTCACCGTGCGCGAAGGCGATGTCGTGCGCGTCGAGCGCCTTGCTGCGGCGCGCGGTGAGGTCGTGACGCTCGATCGCGTGCTGCTCGTGGGTGGCGGGCAGACGACCGTGGGCATGCCGACGGTGGAGGGCGCGTCAGTACAGGCCCGCGTGATGCGCCAGGCCCGGGCCCCTAAAATCCTCGTCATGAAGTACAAGGCCAAGGCCCATTCGCGCCGCAAGACGGGTCATCGACAGGCCTTCACCGAGTTGCGCATCGAGCACATCGCCGTTCCTGGAAGCTGAGTCGCACGTGTGCATTGGCGCATGACGAGTTGTTGGTGAGGAGGCAAGGCCATGGCATCGAAGAAAGGTGTCGGCAGCAGTCGTAACGGCCGCGATTCCAACAGCCAGCGGTTGGGCGTCAAGCGCTTCGCCGGTCAAGAGGTGCGCGCCGGCTCGATCCTGATCCGCCAGCGCGGGACCAGGGTCTTTGCCGGGAAGAACGTCGGGCGCGGCCGGGATGACACCCTGTTTGCTCTGGCCGACGGGATTGTGGCCTTCGAGCGCCGCGGTCGGGACGGACGGCAGGTGAGCGTGCATCCGCTCACGGCGTAGCGGCACGGGTACCTGTGTCCCGGGCCCGGGTCGGCCGACCCGGGCCGTGTGCTTCCCACGCAGGCGAGACCCCCGCGCATGTTGATCGATCACGCCAAGATCTACGTCAAAGGCGGCGATGGCGGGAACGGCTGCATGAGTTTCCGCCGGGAGAAGTTCATCCCGAAGGGCGGGCCCAACGGTGGTGATGGCGGCGACGGCGGCAGCGTCGTCTTTGTGGCCGATGCCGGTCTCTCTACGCTGCTCGACTTTCGCTACCGGCAGCATCTCCGCGCCCAACGTGGCGGGCACGGCGAAGGCGCCAAGCGGACAGGCCGCGATGGGGTTGACCTGGTCGCGCATGTGCCGGCCGGCACCATCGTACGCGATGGCGGCTCCGGCGAGATGCTGGCCGATCTTGCCTCCGATGGGCAGCGGGCGGTCATCGCGAAGGGTGGGCGCGGCGGCCGGGGGAACGCTCGATTCGCCACCGCCACTCACCGCACTCCGCGGCGCGCCGATCCAGGCTCTCCTGGTGAGGAACTCTGGGTCGAACTGGAGTTGCGCCTCATCGCGGACGTCGGCCTGGTCGGTCTGCCGAATGCAGGCAAATCCACGCTGCTGCGCCGCGTCTCCAGCGCGCGTCCAAAGGTTGGCGCGTATCCGTTTACGACCACCGATCCCGTGCTCGGCGCCGTTGATCTGCCGGACGGCCGGAGCTTCGTGCTGGCCGATCTCCCAGGATTGATCGAAGGCGCGCACCACGGCGCCGGGCTCGGCCACGAGTTCCTCAGACACATCGCCAGAACGCGAGTGCTCATGCATGTCATCGACCTCACCAGCCCCGATGATCCGCTCACGCAGTATGCCGTGGTTCGGCGAGAGCTGGAACTCTACGATCCTCGCCTGCTGGACCGTCCGATGATCGTGGCCCTGAACAAGATCGACCTACCCGAGTCGCGCGCACGTTTCCATCCTGTGGCGGCGGCGCTCGCCGCGCAGGGCCGGCAGGCCGTCGGCGTCTCGGGCGCCACAGGCGAGGGTATCGACGCTCTGCTCTGCGCGGCAGCGGACGCGCTCGACGCCGCGCGCCGGGGGGAGGAGACCCCTGCAACGGTCAAGAAGTGACGCGGCGTGCGGGCTGCAGGCGTCTGCACGGGAGGATGTGAGCGAAGCGCGTGATCAGGCTCGGCGTCATGGGCGGGACCTTTGACCCGATTCACCACGGGCACCTGGTCACCGCCGAAGAAGCCCGGGCCCAGTTCGGCCTCGACCGCGTCATCTTCCTCCCTAACCGCCATCCGCCGCACAAAGACCCTACAGACGTCACCGATCCCGAAGACCGGTATCTCATGACCTTTCTGGCGACGGTCTCCAACCCATCCTTCAGCGTGTCGCGGATGGAGATTGACCGACCTGGCGCGTCGTATACCATCGAGACGATCCGGGACCTGGTGGCGCGCCACCCCCAGACGGTTCTGTTCTACATCACCGGCGCCGACGCCATTCTGCAGATCTTGCGCGGCGAGTGGGAGCAGTCGTCAGAATTGCTGCGACTGTGCCAGTTCATCGCCGCCACGCGGCCCGGGTTCACCCTCGACCTGGAGACGTTGCGGCATAGCAACGTTGTCGGACGTCCGCTCGAGAACGTGCATATGATGGCGATTCCGGCGATGGCGATCTCGTCCACCGACATCCGGGAGCGCGTGCGCACCGGCAGGCCGGTCAAGTACCTGGTGCCTGAAGCGGTCGAAGCCTACATCGTGAAGCGCGATCTCTACCAGCGGGTGCCGACGCGCGAGGCTGCGGGTGGCTAAGCGCGCGGCCCCTGCTGATCGCCCGCCATCCTCATTGACCAAGGCCCTGCGCGTTGTGGACGTGGCAGAGGCGAAGCGGGCCGAGAACGTCGTGGTCCTCGACTTGCGCGAGCAGACGTTGGTGACGGACTATTTCGTGATCTGCACGGCGACGAGCCGCGTGCAGAGCCGCGCGATCGCCGACGGCATCAGCGAGGCGCTCGCCCATCAGCGATCGCGCGCCGTGCGGGAGGGCGACGAGCAGGGGGAGTGGGTCTTGCTCGACTATGGAGACGTGGTCGTCCACGTCTTCAGCCCTGCGGCCCGAGCATTTTACCGTCTGGAGAGACTCTGGGGCGACGCGCCCGTTGTGGCGCGCTGACGTTCGATGCACTTCTCCGTTCGGTCTGCGACGGCCGAGGACGGCGCGACGTTGGTGCGTCTGCTCGATGCGGCCTATAGCGGCGGCTACTCGGCCACGTTCGATCGCGATGGTCCGCTGCAGCCCAACGACCTCTGGTGGGTGCAGTCGGAGAAAGATGTCAGTGTGGTGGAGGTCGACCGCCGGCCGAACGGCCTGGTGGTCGTCGGTCGGCTTCGGGGTCAGTGGCTGGTGGAGGAAGCGCTGCTGCAGGGATTCGGCGAGTTCACGGGGCGGACACAGGAGGCGTGCGTGCAGCGGATGGGCGCCCATCTCACGGCCCTCTTCCGGCGTGGCCGCCAGAGCGTATTGCTGCTGCGCACGGCTGAAACGAACGCCTTCGGTTTGGCGCTGGCCCGCAGCCTGCACGCGACGCTCGCGAACGCCCTGCTGGTGTATCGATATCACGGAGCCCGCAAGCCCGCGGCGCACGCTCCCGAGGGCTACCAGGTGCGCCGGTCGGCGCCGGCCGACGCCAGCGCCATGGGCCGGCTGCTCCGCGAGATCGTCATCGAGCGATCCAGGGTGGAGGAGATCGAGCGGGCGCTCGGATCCAAAGGGGGCCGGGGCTACCTGGCGATGAAAGACCGGCTCCTGGTCGGGTTCGCAGCGGTCGAAGTTCGCGCCGGCCGGCGCGACTGGCTCGTGGGCGTGCGGGAGAGCCACCGGCGCCGCGGTGTTGGGCGCGCGCTGGCGGCGAGCGCCCTCGGCGCGCTGTACGTTCGTGACGTGATCCCGTTCGCTACGACCTGGGCGCTCGACCCCGTCGTGGGATCATTTCTGCGGGCGCTGGGATTCGCCGTCGAGCGGACCTACCTCTACATGGAACACCGCCTCTAATGGAGAGGGACACTATGCGCGTGACGCGTGACGCCTCGTCGTGCTTTGTGTGCAGCCCCACGAATCCCATCGGGCTGCACGTGCAGTTCTCCCTGGACGGCCGGCGCGTGGTTGGCGAGTTTGTCCCGACGGATCTTCATGTCGGGTTTGCAGAGATCGTGCACGGGGGGATCCTTGCGGCGGTGCTTGACGATGCGATGGCGGCCGTCGGCTACTATCAGGGCGAGCCGACCGTCACGGCGCGGCTGGCCATCCGGTACAAGCGGCCTGTGCGGCCGGGAGAGGTGCTGCGTGTCGAGGCCGAGGAAACCCGCCGGCGCGGTCCGCTCCGGCAGACCAGGGCCGTCATGACGACGGCGGGTGGCGCGGTGGTGGCCGAAGCCGAAGGGACGCTGGCCGCGACCGAGGGAGTATCCAGACCATGACCGCGGATCGATCCTCAGGGCGTCTGACCGTGCCTGACAGCGAGAAACTGGTCACCACGAATCGCCGCGCCCGCCACGAGTATCATGTTGAGGAATCCCTCGAGGCGGGTCTCGTGCTCACGGGCACCGAGGTGAAAGCCCTGCGGTCGGGTCGGGCCTCGCGGGCCGAGGCCTATGCCCGCGTCCAGGGCGAGGAGGTCTGGCTGCATCACCTGCACATCCCGCCGTATGACGCCGGCAACATCTTCAACCACGATCCGATGCGGCCCCGCAAACTCCTGCTGCACCGGCGGCAGATCGAACGCCTGACGGGCAGGGCCGGGCAGAAGG
>JBQTJG010000367.1:0-12414 GCA_052387355.1 Armatimonadota bacterium
CGCAGACCTGGACGAATGCGCGGCGGCCGCGGCCGGTGATGCGGGCCGCCGCCTTGTCGAGATCAGTTCTGGTGCGGGCGCAGACCGCGACGTCGGCGCCGTGCGCGGCCATCGCGTCGGCGATCACATGGCCGAGACCTCGCCCCGCGCCGGTGACTGCAACGACCTTGCCCTGGAGATTTCCAGAGCTCGGGTACTGTGAAGGGACTCTCACCTCGGGAAGTGCCATAGCCGACGTACACTTCGGCCCGCGCGGCAGATCTCTTGCAGGGCAGGGAGCGGTACCCTGTCAGAGAAAGAGCACGCCGGGCGCTCGCATGCTATCCACTCAAAGATGAACCATTCAAGGGGGGAACCATGGTCCTTCGCACCGGTGTAGGTATTTGGTTTTCGGAGCCGATGTCTCGGGTGATGGAACTCGCGCGCCGGGCAGAGGAATGGGGCTACGACTACATCTGGTATCCTAACCACAAGCTTCACCGTGATCTCTACGTTGGCTTATCAGCCGCGGCGATGGCGACGAATCGCGCGCAGGTAGGGACGTTCATCGCCGATCCATACTCGATGCACCCGGCCCTGGTCGCCGCCGCAGTGGCGACGGTCGACGAGTTGAGCGGCGGACGCGCGGTATTGACGCTAGGCACCGGTGGCGCCAATTTCAAAGAAGTGGGGCTCGTGCGGAGCCGTCCGGCGAAGACGATGGAAGAGGCCGTGACGATCATCAAGCGTCTGTTTCAGGGTGAGACGGTCACGTTTGCCGGCGAGATCTTTCACACGAAGCACGCAAAGCTGCAGTTTCCCGTCCGCAAGGACCTGCCGGTCTGGATTGCCACCCGAGGCGATCGCATCCTAGAGCTCGCTGGCCGGGTCGCCGACGGAGTCATGATCGCCACGTACGGCACGCCGCCTGGCGTGCGCCACGCGCTCAGCCTTATCAAGAAAGGCGCGGAGGCGGCCGGGAGGTCGCTGGGCGACCTGACTCTGGTCACGCGGTTGGACACGTCGATCGGGCCGAGCAGCAAGGAGGCCCGAGAGGCTGTCAAACCCATGCTCGCCGCGCTGCTGATGGGAAGCTATCCCGACCAGGGTTTTATCAAGCATGCGGGTCTGGACGTTCCGCCCGCTCTCGAGGAGATGATGCGCGCCAAGAACGAGGCGCGCGCGTTTGCGTCCGGTCATCTGGTGCCGGATGAGTTCGTCGACGCCTTCGCGTGGGCGGGCACGCCGGATGAGGTGGCACGGCAGATCGTGGCGATCGTGGAGCTCGGGATCCCCGAGATCTGCATCTTGCCGCTGCCGCCTCGGGGTCAGCCGGTCGAGCCCATCATGCGGAGCTTCATCGAAGATGTCATGCCCCGAGTGCGCCGGCTCGTCGAGTGAGGGCAGGTGCCTCAGGGCGCAGCCCGAAGATAGGTTCTCCGTCCCTTCGGCATCCGCTTCAACGGACGCTTGCCCAGCACACGACGTGCGATATTGATTTGTGTGAGCACTCTACTCCCCGCCATGCCCTGCCTCCCCTAGATACGCCAGTAACTCCGTGAGGTCTCGAATGACCTCTCGAATACCCGCGTCGTATACGACATCCGTTGCAGTGGGGTTGTGGGCCAGCGCGAGCAGGGTATTGCCAAGCTGTTCGAGTTCCTGGCCGACCGTTCTTTCGCCAGCTTCGACTTCGACAACCGTCTTCCCGTCCTCATTATGGTTCATCCATATCTCCTTAAGCAGAAATAGTATCCCAGTTGTTTCCTGCACCCTACAACTGGAAAAAGGGCTGAAAACTGATGTTCAGACTTCATTATGTTGTCCTTCCGCTTTACTCTGATTTTATGCCCGATGGCCCATCACCGAAAGACCCTGCCGCTACTCTCGTCCAGGTGATCAAGGCCTATCCGGCAGTGTCCCAGCTCCGACGCCCGATTGACCCGAGCAAAGATTTCAGCCGGGGCGTGCCTCGGGCACCATGCTGAATCCCCGGGTTGCGGCCGCACCCCACAGGCGCTGATCCCAGCATGCAAACCGCGTTTCGGCCGGCGACCCGCCGGCCACGGCCTCGGCCGAAGCCAGGTGGATGGCATCGCCCGCTCGAAGCGTGTCATCATAGGCGATTCGGCCGGCGCGTTCCGTTACCGCTCCATCCAGCTCCACGACCACAAGGTCGGGCCAGCGGCTGGCGAATGCGCTGACAGCCGATGACGCTTGGGTCCTGGTGAGCCTTCCATCCCGCCCGCCCCGCGCAAATGCTGCATTGCACTCGACGTATGAGATCCTGGAGGTGGAGACGAGTGGCGACGCGCCCAGAAGTTCTAGGACCACGTCGCTGCCCTCTTCGGCAAGAAAGGCTTTGACGAGCGCGCTTGCGTCAAGGTACAGGTTCAGAAGCGGTCCTCACCGACGTATTGGGAGAAGGGAAGGCCTGGCTTCGGACGGATGAGTCTTCCGGGGGCGATGAACCTCCTGCCGGACCAGGTCACGCGTCCGTCGGCGATCAGCCTTGCGATGTCGTGCGCGACACCCATCGGAATCACACGGGCCACCGGTTCGCCACGATCGGTGACGACGATCATCTCGCCGTGGCGGACCCGCTTCAAGTAGCGGCTGAGATCGTTCTTGAGCTCCCGTATCCCTACTGTCACCATGTGGCTACAATAGACGATTAGTGGCTACTTGTCAACGGTCTCATCTGGCCGCATCATTCGCAGATCATGGCGATACTTCACCCGCGTTCATGCCTGTGGGGCCGCGGTCGCCCCTGTCCTCAATCGCGGATCCGTCAAGTCGCGCAGACCGTCGCCGAGCAGGTTGAGCCCCAGCACCGTGGCCATGATGGCGATCCCGGGGAAGATGGTGATCCAAGGCGCCCGCTGCAGCAGTTGCCGGCCGGTCGCAATCACATTGCCCCAACTGGGGACATCGGGCGGAAGGCCCGCGCCGAGGAAGTTCAATGCCGCCTCGGCGAGGATCGACTCGGCGAACGTGAATGTGGCCTGGACAATGATAGGGGCCACGGCGTTTGGCAGCACGTGGACCCGAAGTAGTCTCAGGTTTGAGGCGCCGCAGGACCGCGAGGCCTGCACGTAGTCCAGTTCGCGGATCACGAGCACCACGCTCCGGACGACCCGCGCAAAGCGGGGCGTATAGATGACCACCATGGCGATGATCACGTTGGACAGCCGCTGCCCCATGATGGCCATCAGCGCGATGGCCAGCAGGATGCCCGGAAACGCCATCATGCCATCCACGAGCCGCATGAGGACCTGCTCGAAGCGCGGCTCGTAGCCCGCGACGAGTCCGATCGCAATACCAACCGTGCCCGCGATGACGACGACCGATGTCCCGATCAACAGCGAGAGTCGCGCGCCATAGACCACCTGGCTGAACACGTCGCGGCCGAGGTTGTCCGTGCCGAACCGATGGACGGCGCCGGGCGGCGTGAGGCGATCTCTCACCCGGATCTCCACAGGATCGAACGGCGCCAGCAGCGGCGCCAGCAGGGCGATCAACAGGATCGTCGTAACGAGCACGCCACCAACGACCGAAGAGACGCTGCGCCGCGACAGACGTGCGAGGCGTTTGAACAGTCCGCGCGTCGCGGCGTTCATCGGCGGACGTTACGCATACTTCACGCGTGGGTCCAGGAAGACGTAGAGCAGGTCGATGAGCAGGTTCACCAGGACGTACACGACGGACACGTAGAGCAGGACGCCCTGGATCACGGGGAAGTCGCGTCTCAGGATAGACGAGATGACCAGCAGCCCAACCCCTGGAATCGCAAACACCGTCTCAACGGTGATCACCCCACCCGCCATCAGCGATCCCATGACCAGGCCGATGACCGTGATGATGGGGATCAGCCCGTTGCGCAGCGCGTGGCGCGTGATCACGAGCAGCTCGCTGAGTCCTTTGGCGCGCGCGGTCCGGACGTAGTCTTGAAGCAGCACCTCCAGCATCGCGGATCGTGTCATGCGGGCGATGAATCCTGAGCCCAGAATGCCCAGCGTGAGCGCGGGCAAGGCCAGCGTGCGGAGCGTGCCGAGCCAGTCTTCGCGCAGCGAGATGTACCCTGAGGTCGGGAACAGGTCCAACTGGAGCGAGAAGAGCAGGATCAAGTTCAACCCGAGCCAGAAGCTGGGAATCGAGACGCCAAGCATGGCGCCGCCCATCAGGACCTGGTCGATCAGCGTGTTGCGCCGGACGGCCGAGATGACACCCGCCGGCACCCCGAGCAGGATCGCCAGCGTCACCCCCATGACCGTCAGGAGGATCGACGGCTCGAGGCGCTGCGCGATCACATGCGTAACCGGGTCGTTCTCGAAAATCGACCTGCCCAGGTCGCCGACCAGAATCCTCCGGTACCAGAGGCCAAGCTGAACCGGCAGCGGCCGGTCGAGCCCAAGATCCCGCCGCAGCTCTCGCACCCGATCAGGCGTGGCGTCGAGGCCGAGCATAACCGCCGCAGGATCCCCCGGCGCCAGATAGATGATCACGTAGCCCACGGTCGCGACGACCAGCATGACCGGGATCAGCGCGACGAGCCGCTGAAACAGATACCTCGCCATGCGGCCTCAGGAGTCTCTTCGCAACGTCGTGGGGATGAGAGTCGGGGCTCCCCGGCCGTGCACAGTCCCGGAGAGCCCCAAACCCTCGCGTTGCTCGCCGGATCGGCCTAGCGGCCGCCGCCCTCCAGCCACGAGTTCCAATGATAGAGCAGGAAGGGTCCTGTGAATCCCTTGACTTCCTTGCGGTGCGGCGAGAACGTGTAATAGTCGCCGAACTTCACAGCGGGCACGTCCTCATAGAATAGCCGCTGCGCGCGTTCCCACAACTGCTGCCGCACCATGGGATCGGAGTGCCGGCTCATCAGCCTGACGATGGCCTGAAAGTCGCGGTTCTCGTACCAGCCTGCCCACGTCGGCAGGATCGGCCACAGGAACGACGGATCGGCCACCGGGAACACGCCGCCGCTGAACACGTCCCAGCCTTCCGTCTGGAACGAGCGAGCCTGCAGGGTGCCGAAGTCCATCAACTGCAGGTCGATGACGAAGCCGGCGCGCTCCAGCATCGGTTTGGCGACCTGCGCGGAGACGCCATAGACGGGCACCGCCATTGTGGTGATCCAGCGTACCGGCTGTCCGCGATAGCCCGCCTCCTGCAGCAGTTGCCGCGCCCGGTCGACGTTCTTCCCTGCATAAATCTCTTTGCTCACGTCGGTCCACAGCGGCTGCTCCTTGACGCGGAGCCCGGCGTCGAGGCGCCAGAACTGCCTGGGCCCCATCGTTCCCTGCATGATCTCGGCCTTGTCGAGCGCCATGTTGAACGCCTGGCGGAGCTTCTGGTTCTGGAACAAGGGCTGGCGGAAATTGAACTTCACGCCCACCCACCAGGGGAGCGGGTCGATCCACGGCTCGATGCTCGGGTTGCTCCTGAGCCGTTCGAACTCGTCAGTGGGGACCAACTGCGTCTGGTGAAAGTCTCCGCGCTGCAGTCCCGCCACGCGGACCGCGGGGTCGGGTATAGGCAGGAACATGATCGCGTCCAGGTAGGCGTTCTTGCGCCCGGACATCCCATCAGGCTCTTCGCTGCGCGCCGCGTACCGGTCGAAGCGCTCGAGCCGGTAGTGCCGGTCCCGGATGTGTTCGACGAACCGGTAGGGGCCTGTGCCGATGAAGCGCGTGACCGGCGTCGTAGGCGACGCCTCGGCGACTTCCTTTGGATAGATGACCGCGGCCTGGACCGGCCAGCCCAGGACGTCGATGAGCGGGGAGTAGGGCTCAGAGAGCTTGATGACCACAGTAGAGGGATCCTGGGCGGTCACGGACGCGACGCTCTGATACACCACGCGACCGTTCGTGCTGAGGCGCCCCCAGCGGTTCAGCGAAGCGACGACGTCGTCGGCGACCATCTCGCGGCCGTGGTGGAACTGGACACCCTTTCGGAGGGTGATGGTGTAGGTCTTCCGGTCCGGCGCGGCCGTGTACTTCTCGGCCAGCAGCGGCTTCGTGCGCAGTTTGCTATCGATCGTGAACAATCCCTCGAACATGTGCGAGGCGATGAAGCCGCTGGTGATCGCTGCCGTCCCAAACTGCCAGTCGATCGTGGGCAGTTCCCCAATCAGGGCCACCCGCAGCGTGCCGCCCCGCACCGGCGTCGCCGGGGCCGACGCCGCCGGAGACAGACTCAGGGTGGCGACGACCAGCAATACAAGCACTCCTGCCAATCGATATCGCACCTTCACTCACCTCCCATGTGTATTGTCCTACACGCCGTGGCGCCATTTTGCGATGACCCAAAGCTCACGTCCCTTGTTGGATCGGAAGCTTGAACAGGGTGATCGCTGATCCGCCGACGCACATTCGATAGTCCTCTTGCGACAGATCCATGTGCGTGTACTTGCAGAGTTCCACCGGGACGTTCGATGGCAAGTCGCCACCATACATCACCCGCTTCGCCCCAAAGAGGCTGACCATACGTTTGATGTCACCAGCCGTGCACCACGACGGCTCCAGGTAGACGCTCGGGCATTCCTGGGCGACGATGATGGCCTCGGATGAGTAGACCGCGAATCCGGCATGCGCCAGGATAATCGGCATATCCGGATACTGGCGCGCCCGGGGGATGACCAGCGACGGGAGCGCGAACGGCGCGCCCAGCCCGGTGTGCACCATGACCGGGATGTTGGTCTCCTTCGCCAGCTCGAACACGATGTCACACACCGGCAGGTTTGGCGCTACCGCGTGCGCGACTGGATGGATCTTGACGGCGAGGAAGCCCAGATCGCGCACGCAGCGGAGGAACTCCCGCCGGTAGGGCTCCTCGCCGATCAGTGGCGTCATGCTGATCATGCCGAAGACACGGCCGGGATACTTCTCCGCCGATCGGGCGATCGCGTCATGCGTCGGGGTGGGATCGGATCCGGCTGCGGGCATCGCGACGGTCGCCTGGATCCTGTTCGCATCCATTGTGCCGATGAGCACTTCCTCGGTGATGCCCGCGTTGAAGACCGGAGAGAACCCCAGATGGCTGTGTGCATCGATGATCATGCTCCCATCCCCTTCTGGTGCGCGCTCGATCGCCCTGGACTCGTGGATCGCCCTGGCTAAATCGCCGAACGGCCCCCGTCGACCGCGAAGATGCTTCCCGTCACGAAACTGGCGTCCTGGGACGCGAGAAACACCGCAGCCCGCGCAATCTCGTCGGGCTGCCCAATGCGCCCGAGCGGAATGCTGCGCTCGACCTCGCGCAGCCACCCATCGGGATCGGGCTGGCTGGCGACCGTCCGGCGGGACATCGGCGTGTCGACCATGGTGGGGCAGATCGCGTTGACGCGTACGTTGTGCTTGCTGTACTCGGCGGCGAGGACGCGCGTCAACTGCACCAGGGCGCCCTTTGACATACAGTACGCCCCCAGCCCGGGCACCGCCAGATAGCCGAGATCCGACGCGACATTGACGATGGCCCCGCCGCCCGCCCGCAGCATCACCGGAAGCGCGTATTTGGCGCAGAGGAATGGCCCGCGGGCGTTCACGGCCATCACGCGATCCCACGTCTCCTCCGAGAGGTCGGCAGTATGCTGCACCGGGTGATCCAGGCCGGCATTGTTGCACAGGATGTCGATGCCGCCATAGGCCGCGACAACAGCCTGGATCATCTGCTGAACCTGGGTCGAGTGCGAAACGTCGGCGATGAACGCCTGCGCTGGGGCGCGCCGGCGGTGAGACGGCTCGGTTTCTTCCGCCGCGGCGCCGCCGATCAGGCGGACCGTCTCTTCAGCATCTGACGGCACGACATCCACCACGGCGACGCGGGCGCCTTCAGCGGCAAACGCTTTCGCAATGGCCCGGCCGATACCCGAGCCCGCGCCGGTGACGATGGCCGTCTTGCCTCGCAGCTTCATCGCCTCACCTCAGCCGCATGGGCGTGCTTCCACGGTTGCATGACCTCGGCGACGAACCACTGCATCTGCTCCTTCAACTCCAAGACCGAGTCGGAGGTGAACACGAGGGACGCCAGGTGGGTGACCCCTACGTGCGCGAAGGCCGCGATCCGGTCGAGGACGCCTTCCGGGGTGCCGATCAGGTCGTGCGCAGTCACCTGATCGAGGTCTTGTCCCCGCAGCGTCGAGGCCTGGAGCGACTCAAGATGGTGGAACAGGTGGCTGCGCCTGAAGCGCTCGCGCGCCGCTTCGGCCGTGCGTCCCAGGCACACGGTGACCTGCGGCGCGACGTCAATCTCGTCGGGATTCCTTCCCGCGGCGTCGGCCGCCTGTCGCAGACGGTCGAGCCTCGCCGCGATCGTCGCGGGCGGCAGGACCGCGGGCAGCCAGCCTTGACCGAACCGTCCTGCCCGTTCGGCGTTCGCTTCGGAGTTACCTCCCACGTAGATGGGGAACGGGCGCTGCAGGGGTTTGGGCGCCATGGTGACGCCCTCGAACTGATAGTATGTGCCGTTGAACGATGCGTCGTGTTCCTCGAACAGCACTCGCAGGGCGCGGATGCCTTCGGCCAGGATGGCGCCGCGATTCGCCCCGCGGAGCCGGGGCCGTACCGCTTCGAACTCCTCGCGGTAGGCGCCGACGCCGAGCCCGAGCCACAGCCGGCCGCCTGTGAAGACGTCTAGCGTGGCGACCTGCTTCGCCAGCACGACCGGTTCCCGCATCGGCATCACGACGACCGATGTCCCCAATCGAATCCCCGGGACTGCGCTGGCGACGAAGCTCAATGAGATCAGCGGTTCATAGTAGTTGGGCAGCTCACGCCATTTCGCCTGGACATATCTCTGCGTGCTCAGATGATCGTTGCACCAGACCGCATCGAATCCCGACTGCGCCGCCGAGCGGGCCAGATCGACGATCTCCACCGGTCCGGCGAACCTGAGAGGGAATGCGAGTCCCTCGACACCATTTGGCAGCGCCATGCTAAACCGCACGGCCGTACTCCTTCCTCGATGCGGCCACGCCGCCGGAGGGAGCAGGGCGCGCGTCCGGTGAACCTGTGCGGTGACGCCACAGGCGCCACATGCAACTTCGCCGCCGAGGTGAAGCGATGAAGACGGGCAGGTTTGCCGGGCAGGTCGCCGTCGTCACCGGTGCCGGTTCGGGCATCGGCAGGGCCACGGCTGAGCTGTTCGCGCACGGCGGAGCGCAGGTCGTCGCGGCCGACCTCCATGAAGAGGCGGCCATAGCCGCGGCCCGGGAGATCGCGCGGGACGGCACTGCCATCGCCTGCCGCGTCGATGTGAGCCGGTCCGAAGACGCGCGGGCCATGATCGAGCACGCGGTCGGTGCCTTCGGACAGGTAGACATCCTGGTGAACAACGCAGGGTTCGGCGTTCCGGGAGACCTGATCTCGACCAGCGAAGCGGACTTTGACCGCACCCTGGCCGTGAACGTCAAGGGCGTGTTCTGCTGCTGCCAGGCCGTGCTCCCGCACATGCTCGCGCGAGGCCGCGGCATCATCGTGAACGTCGCCTCTGTCGCCGCTCTCACCGCCGTTCCCAATCGCGCCGCGTACATCGCGTCAAAAGGGGCCGTGGTGGCCCTGACGCGATCGATCTCGGTGGACTTCATGGGTCAGGGCATCCGCTGCAATTGTGTGGCGCCCGGCACCACCGACACGCCATGGGTGGACCGCATGGTCGCCCGCCAGTCCGATCCGCAGGCGGCTCGGCAGCAAATGGTCGACCGGCAGCCGATAGGGCGTCTGGGCCGCGCGGAGGAAATCGCGCATGCGATCCTCTACCTCGCCTCCCCGGAGGCCGAGTTCGTGCACGGTAGCTGCCTGGTCATCGACAGCGGATTCAGCGCCAGGTGATACGGCCCTCGCGCCCACGGTAAGCAGCCCGCCGGCCAGCTACGAGCGAAACTCGCTCATGATGTCACGGGCGAACCAGTCCATCTGGTCGATGGTCTCCTCGATTGTGTTCGCAGGGAAGATGAGCGCGCAGCAGTGCGTGACGCCCGCGTCGCCATAGACCCCAATCTGCTCGATGACCTGCGCCGGCGTGCCGATCAGATTCATGCGTTCGACCTGGCTGAGGTCGAGATCCTTGAGGGTGGATCGCTTTAACGACAGCATGTGCTGGTAGACCTGGCTGTCACGAAACTGTTTGAGCGCCTCCTCACCGGTCGTTCCCAGACTGACCGACATTTGCGGCGCGATGTCGAGCGCCTCCGCCGACCGGCCAGCGGCCTGCGCCGCGTCACGCAGCAGCGCGACTTTTCGGCGCAGCACCTCGACCGGCAGCACCGCCGGCAGCCACCCCTGCGAATACCGCCCTGCGCGCACTGCGCCGGCGTCGCTGTTGCCCCCGCTGTAGATGGGCAGAGGATTCTGGAGCGGCTTCGGTCCCATCTTGACGTCCTTGAAATGGTAGTACCGCCCCTTGAACGACGCCGTGTCTTGCGTGAACAGCGCCTGGAGCCCGCGAATGCCTTCGTCGACCATGTCGCCCCGGTTGGTCTTCGGCGGCGCATCAGGGCGGACCGCCTCGAACTCCTCCCGGTACGCCCCCACGCCGATACCCAGCATTAGCCGTCCGCCGCTCAACTGATCGAGCGTGGCCGCCTGCTTCGCCAGCAGCGTCGGCTCGCGCATCGGCATCACGATGACGGACGTGCCCAGCTTCAACGTGCGCGTCCGGCTGGCGAGCGCGGCGAGCGAGATGAGCGGTTCGTAGTAGTTGGGGACGGCATGCCACTCATCCCATACATAGTTCTGCGTGTGGAGGTGATCGTTGCCCCAGACCGAGTGGTAGCCGAGCCGCTCGGCGGCCAGACCCACCTCGATCAGTTTGTCGGGCGTGATGTAAGGGACCGGGTAGATCAGCCCTTCGACACAGGTGGGGAGCGCCGCGCTGAACCGCATCTGCCTCTGGCCTCCTCGATCTGATCGTCGTGTCCCGGCGCGCGACTCAGGCAGCCGTGGGCGTCACACCGGGACCGGCGCCTTGACGTCGACGCCGTAGCTCGTCTTCAGAGCGTCCCTGAGCGCGTCGAGATTCGGCTCGATGAGGGGAACGTCCGGCAGGTACTTCAGCGTTGTCTCCGGATCCTTGAGCCCACCCGCGGTCAGGAAGCACACCACGGTTTCGCCATCGTGGATCAGTCCCTCGTCGGCGAGACGAGCCGCGACCGCCACCGACAGCACCGAGGAGCACTCCACGTAGATGCCTTCCTTGGCGGCCAGCGCGTGCTGCATCTGCAGCATCTCGTCGTCGGACGCGCTGCGCGCGGCGCCCTTGCTGTCCAGCACCGTCTTCAACGCCTGATAGGTGCTCGTGTACATCCCGACCGAGATTCCGACGCTCTGCCGATACGGGACTTCCTCGACGACATCCAGTCCCTTGCGGATTGCATTCTCGATCGGCCCCAGGACCTCGGCGGCCATCATGCGTGGAACGCGGTCGATGATTCCGAAGTCGCGGAGTTCGTTGAAGCCCTTCCAGGCGCCGAAGAACGCGTCGCCCGCGCCGACCGGGAACACCATGACGTCGGGCGCCTTCCAGTGGAACTGCTCGCAGACTTCGTAGGCGATCGTCTTGTACCCCTCGATCGCGTACGGGTTGCTGCCGATGAGCGGGTAGATGAACCCGGCAGTCGGAAACCAGTCGTAGGCGTCGACGCACTTCTCGACCATCCGCCATCGGTCGAGCAGCGTGGGGCAGGCGATCAAGCGCGTGCCGTAGACCGCCATATTCACCTTCATGGCCGTCGGAAATCGCTGCAGGGTGAACAGGACGCAGTCGAGCCCGGCGCGGGCAGCATAGGCGGCGGTGGCGGATCCGGCGTTGCCCGACGATGAGGCGGTGATCACCCGGGCGCCGAACTCCGTGGCCACCGAAACCGCGGAGCTGCACATTCTATCCTTGAATGACCAGGTCGCGTTGCGGGAGTCATCTTTTACATAGAGCCCGGACAGGTTGAGCTGCCGCCCAAGCCGGGGGACGGGCAGCAACGGCGTCAGGCCTTCGCCCAGGGTGACGATGCGATCCTCATCCGGAGGGAGCAGCTCCTTGTAGCGCCACATTGTCGGCGGGCGCCCCTCCAGTTTTTTGGGGCTGAACGCTTTGCGCAGGGCGGCGTAGTCGTACTGGACGCTCACATTGCTCGGCCTATCCCTGGCCGCGCAATCGGGACAGCCCTTGAACATCTTCTTCTCGGCGTAGAAGCGGCCACACCGCAGGCACGTGAATCCGGTGACATGATTCATTGAGACACCTCACTCAACGATGATCAGATCTCGGCTGAGCGTCGTCAGCCAGCGGTTCGTCCCATTTGAGCCCACGACGTAGGGGTCCTCGACGTGAACGGCGCCCCACCCAAGCTCGTAGTACGGGGTCTCGACGTTGATGACCATTCCGGCTTCAATGGGTGTTGTCGTCGATTGATTGAGCACCGGCGGATCGTAGACTTCCGCGCCG
>JBQTJG010000368.1:0-2691 GCA_052387355.1 Armatimonadota bacterium
GTCTCGCCAGTGGCGCAGGGCCGGAGGTCTCTGGAGCGTAGTACAATGAAGACGACTCAATGCTTCTCGCTGCGGTAGCCGAGCCGTCCCTCGAGGGGGGATTTCTATGAGCACGCTTGCAGGCGTCTTTGCTATTACGGCCACGCCGTTTGCGAACGACGGGAGCGTGGATTTCCCCTCCATTGATGGCCTCGTCGACTTCGAACTCGGCGCTGGTGTCCACGGGCTGACCATTCTCGGCATCCTGGGCGAGGCCCACAAACTCACCGAGGATGAACGGCGGCGCGTCGTCGAGCGGTTCATCCGGCGCGTACGCAGCCGGATCCCCGTCGTGATTGGGACGAGCGCCCCGGCAACCGACCTGGCGATCCGGTACAGTCGCGAGGCTCAGGATCTGGGCGCAACGGCCGTCATGGTAGCGCCACCCACGAATCTGCGCAACCTCGAAGCGGTGCGGGAGTACTACCGCCGCGTGCATGACAGCACCACACTGCCCATCGTGGTGCAGGACGAACCGGTTTTCTCTGGTGTCGTGATGCCGGCCGGTTTTCTTGCCTCGATCACCGATGCGCTACCTCGCGCCCGGTCGATCAAGCTCGAGGAGCTGCCCTCGCCGGTGAAGGCCGCCCAGGTACTGGCGGCCGCGACAGAGCCGGTCGCGGTCCGCGGCGGCATGGGGGGCGTCTCCTTCTCCGAGGAACTGTTGCGAGGCGCCGTCGGCACCATGACGGGGTTCGCCTTCCCTGAAGTGCTCGTGGCCATCTATGCTGCGTTTGCCGCAGGCGACCGGGCGGGTGCGCGCGAGCTATTCTATCGATACCTGCCGTTGATCAGATATGAGGGCCAGCCGGTTATCGGACTGGCGCTGCGGAAGGAGATCCTGCGGCGGCGAGGGGCGATCGCCGGATCCACAATCCGTCACCCAGGCCCGAGTCTCGACCCCGGCAGCCGGGCTGAACTTGACGAGCTGCTGGCGACGCTGGGACTCGATCGCGCCGGCGCGGGACCGGTTGCTGTCGGAGCGGCCGCAGTGCGATCGTAGCATCGCAACCGCCTTCGTGATCCTCTCCCGGTGGTCTCCTCACTGCTGACTGCTCCTGTGGCGCGCGTTCTCATTACAGCTCCGAGCTTCGGTCACGCAGATGCGACCGCGCTACTCATGCTCCGCGACGCGGGTGTCGACATCATCCTCAACCCGACAGGCGCAACCCTCACCGAGGAAGCGCTGGTACCGCTGATCGCTGATGCCGACGCCATCATCGCCGGCGTCGAGCCGATCACCGCGCGCGTGCTAGATGCAGCGCCGCGGCTGAGAATCATCGCCCGGCGGGGCGTGGGCGTGGATTCGGTTGATGTGGCTGCAGCCACCGCGCGACGGATCCCCGTGGCGATCACCGCTGGAGTGCTGACCGAGGCCGTCGCCGATCACACGATGGCGCTCCTGCTGGCGGTGGCCCGCAGGATCCCGCCGCTCGACCGGCTCGTGAAGGCCCGCCGGTGGGAGCGGACGCCGGGCATGGACGTCGGCGGCAAGACCCTGGGCATTGTCGGTTTCGGCGCGATCGGCCGAGCAGTGGCCAGACGCGCGGCGGGGTTCGACATGAAGGTGCTTGCCTGTGACACCCTTCCTGACCAGGAGGCGGCCGCGGCGCTGGGGGTCACCCTGTGCGGTCTGGACAGGGTGCTCGCCACCAGCGATTTCGTGACCTTGCACGCACCGCTCACTCCCTCCACGCGCGGGATGATCGATGACACGGCGCTCCGGCACATGAAGCCGACGGCGGTCCTGATCAACACCAGCCGGGGCGCCATCGTCGACGAGGCGGCGCTGTTGCAGGCGCTGCGGGAGGGGCGCCTGGCCGGCGCGGGACTCGATGTCTTCCGCGACGAACCCATCCGCGACACCGCGCTCGTCGCATTGGAGAACGTGGTCGCCACGCCTCACGTGGCGTCGCACACGGTCGAGACGATGGCAAGGATGGAGCACTCGTGCGCGACCGCCGTGCTGGCCGCGCTCAGAGGAGAACGGCCGAGACATGTTGTGAATCCTCAGGTGTACAAACCGGCGGCCGACGATGCCGGACTCCTGAAAGGGGGTCTGCAATGAGATTGGTTGGAGTGATGCTCGTCGTCCTTATGCTGTTCCTGATCGTCCCGACCGCGCGGGAATCAACGCCGCGCCGATGTCAGGCACGGTGAACGTCGCTGTTAGTCCGGGGGGCAGGTTCACGCCTATGCCGGGCGGGGCGAGCGCGACGTTGACCTTCAGTTACGTGCCGGCGCAGCTGAGGGTGAAGGTAGGGACGACGGTCGTGTGGACCGTCCACCCACAGGGAGGTGCAACGTAGTCAAGTAGCGCTTTCTGCCATATTTGATCGGGGTAGGGAGTGAGGTCTCCCTCACTCCCCCTCCACACCACCGGACATGCGGGCCCGCATCCGGCGGTTCACCAAGCCAATCGAAGACGGTTATACGTCTCGGTCACACTCTCCAGACCCTGCTGGGTCCAAAAGGCGGTACCGAGCCAGCGGCCGAGGGCCTTCCCTGCGATGCGCCATGGTCCCAGTTCTGTACTGGCGATCTGCCGCGCATCACGCGTCGGCACCCCTAATCCGCGCAGTTCTCGGTATCGAGTGCGCGCCCGCGGCCATTGCCGCCACAGGCACATCCGCAGGCGTCGGCGGACCCACT
>JBQTJG010000369.1:0-3071 GCA_052387355.1 Armatimonadota bacterium
GAGGTACAACCGAAGGAGGAAGGACGATGAACGGAGAGAGAACTTTTATGGCCCGAAGCAGCGCCTTGTGGACCGCCATCGCAGCATTCGCGCTGATCGGGTTGAGTACAGCGCGCGCGGAGGCGGCCGACCCGGACCGCGTCGATCGGAAGTCGAACAGCTCCTTCGCCGTGTCCCTCAAGAAGCTCGAGACCACGATCAAGGCCGAGCACATGATGCTCGCTGCGAAAATCGACCACCGCAACATGCTTTCGATGGTCGGGGCCAAGATCAAAGGCGCGACGACCGTTGAGTTCGGCAAGCCCGACATGGGCAAGATGCTCCTGCCGATGAATCCTGCCATCGGGTTGGAGATGCCGGCCAAGATCTACGTCTATGAGACGTCAGCCGGCAAGGTCGTCGTCAGCTACCGCAAGGTCGCCAGCGGGTTCGCGACCTACGACAATCCGGAAGTCGCGAAGGCGGGCGAGATGATGGACATGATGCTCGACAAGATCACCGCAGCGGTCACGCGGTAGGTCGAAGCCACCAAGAGGAACGCCGCCATGAGCAGTGAGACTCTCAGCCTGATGGTGGACGTCGCGTTCGCCGCAGCGGGGATCATCCTGCTGGCTGTCCGGCTGTGGCGGCGTCGAGAGCCGCCCGTCGCTCAGAGCGCTCCGCCCGCAACCCGGCAGGAGCTGCTCCTGACGGTGGGCGGCCTGGTCGCGGCGGCGATCGGCCCGAACGTTCTGGTCGTGGCGCTCACTCCCGGCATGCCGGAGATGCCATTCTGGGCGCGATACGTTCTCCTGCCCTCGATCGGACTGCTCGCCGGGGTCTGGGCCGTGGCCGCATGGCGGGGCCACGCTCGGCTGACCAACCGCATCTGGGTTGGCTTGTGGGCGGGAGCAGCAGCGACAGGCGTCCTCGACATCATCCGTCTCACCGGGTTCCACCTGGGGCAGATGCCCGGGAACATGCCCCGGATGTTTGGGGTCCTGATCCTGGACCGGATGGCGCTCGGTCCGACGCTTGGTTCGGACATCCTCGGCTATCTCTACCACTACTGGGCGGGAGCCTGCTTCGGGCTCGCCTTCACGCTGCTCATGGGTCGGTTTCGGTGGTGGGGCGCTCTGATCTGGGGGCTCATCATCGAGATCGGGATGATGACTACCCCGCCGATGGTGGTGGCGATGGACACCGGCTATTTCGGTGTGAAGTTCGGGCCTGGGCTCTTCGCCACCAGCTTCACTGCCCATGTCGCGTTTGGCATCGCACTCGGACTGCTCGTCGAGCGGTACGTTCGCCACGACGGAACGCTGCTCCGACTGCTGTACGATCGCAGCCACGGATCCGACGGTGGAGCGGTCCCAGACTCATCGCGGCGAGACCTTTGAGGACGAGGGGGAACAGTGGACCTCCTTCTGAAGGATCCATGTTGCGCGGTGCTGCTGGCCGGGTTCGCGGCTCTCGCGGTAGGCGGCCTGGTCAAAGTGGGGATCTGGCTCCGGTGGCGCCTGATCTCGAGAAGGCCCGAGCAATGATCACGCCTGCCCACGGGCCGCCGAGATCCACGTCTCAGCCGAGGACCGCTCTCGTGCTCTGCGGCGGGGGCCTCCGCGGCGCGGTGGAGGTAGGTTTCTATCGCGCAATCATCGAGCTTGGGCTGCGTGTGGATCTCGTCGTCGGCACTTCCATTGGCGCGATCAACGGGGCATTCATCGCCGCGGGTGCAAGTCCTGCCGAGCTCGAGCGACTCTGGACGCAGATTCGCCTGCGTAGCTTCTTCGAGCCCAACTGGGGCGTACTGTTGCGCGGTGCGGCGGCGGATAGCCTCTGCACGCCACGCCGGTTGCACCGCTTCGTCGTGAAGCATCTGCCGATCAAGACGTTCGAGGAGCTACCGACGCCGCTGCTCATCACCGCTACGGACCTGGACAACGGCGAGTCTGTGGTCTTGAGCACGGGTGACTGCAATCTCATCGACGCGATCCTGGCCAGCACCGCAGTGCCCGGTATCTTCCCTCCGGTCCGGATCGGCCGGCGACGGCTTGCCGACGGCGGCATTGTCAGCAATCTCCCCGTCGAGGTGGCGGTTGACCATGGAGCCACTCGGGTGCTGGCGATGGACTGCCGGTGTGACGACGCCTACGCGGAGCCGACGACGGGGTTCCTCGCACACATCCTCCGGGCTTTTCATCTGGCGCGGCGAGCCCGATCGCAGGGTGACCTCATGCGCCGCCGTGACCGGGTGGAGGTGGTGATCCTCGAGCCCGGCCGTGGGTGCGAGCGGCTCGGCTCCGACGCGGCCGGCGTCAGGGCGCTGATCCAGCTCGCCTATGAAACGGCCCTGCACGACCTGACGCCACTGCTCCATTCCGAATAGATCCGGAGGCTCATATGAATGAGAGGACGGGACGACGGGGCTTCTGGAGCCGCCATCTCGACAAGATTGGGGTCACGGGTTCCCTCATCGCGGCTCTCTGCTGCCTGGGGGTCCCGGCCGTGATCGCAGTCGCGTCGGCGCTCGGTCTCGGGTTCCTGATCAACGACGCGACGCTGCTGCCGCTCCTCCTCATCTTCCTGCTCGTGCTGCTCTCGGGCCTATGGCTCGGCGTGCGGCATCACCGCAACCCGCTAGCACTCGTCGTCGGGCTCGTCAGCGCCGTGGTGACTGTGGTCTTCCTGTTCGTCCGGTTCTCGCGCCCGCTCGCATATGTCGGCATCGCCGGACTCTTGGTGTCCTCCATCATCAACATCCTGATACGTCAGCGGCAGCTCCGCGCCTAACGAATCAGTGATGGATCCCACGGGGATTGACGGTGCTTCCCAGAGTGCTAGGATGTATTTGAACAGCCATTCAACTATGACACTTCCTCTCATGGCCTCTCATTTCCTGCGCCGACGACAGGTGATGCACCGCGGATACCGGTGTCTCGGCCCGACCATCACGCCCGCGAAGATCGAGGCGCTCCAGCGCAGGCTGGGGACGGATGCCCGACGAGCTAAAGTCAAGAGGTGGGTAAACGGCTTCAGGCCGCAACCCTCCGCATGGACTTGGTGACTTTCACTCCATCCTCGAACACGAC
>JBQTJG010000370.1:0-2481 GCA_052387355.1 Armatimonadota bacterium
GTCAGCCACGGCGCCAGGAAGTTGTCGGGATCGACGAAGTCCGGGAACCATCCCAGCAAGAACAGTCCAAACTGCCCGGCGGCGAAGGCCTTCGTATAGTCGCCCCATTCAGAGGACTTCACCTCGACCGCGATCATCCCGGTCTCTTCCAGCGAGGACTTGAGGACCGCGGCCGCGTCTGCCTCGGTGTTCCCGTAGTGAGTGGGCGAGAACCACAACGTGAGCGCCAGCTTGTTGCTCTCCGAGTATCCCTGCTCCGTGAGCAGGGTCTTGGCCTTCGCCAGGTCGCGCTTGGGGAAGGCATCGATGTGGCTCCACATCCCGGGCGGCACCATGCTATAGAGCGGCTGGTTGAGGCCTCCGAACACATCGCTGACGATGCGGTCCCGGTTGACCGCGAAGGAGATCGCGCGGCGCACCTTCGCGTTGTCGAACGGCTTGGCGGTCACATTGAACACCAGGTAGCGCACCGAGGGGAACTGCGCGCTCTTGGCGACCTGCAGCTTGTCATTCTTGGACAGGCGCTTGATGTCTTCGGGGCTGAACGTGCGGTAGCCCAGGTCCACCTGGCCGGACTCCACAGCGGCCGCAAGCGCCGCGGAGTCGGCGTAGAAGATCGTGATCACGCGCCGACTCTTGGGCTTGGGGCCCCAGTAACCTGCATAGGTCTCGTAAACAGTTCGCTGACCGGGCGTGTACTGCACCAGGCGATACGGACCCGTGCCTGCGAACTGGTTAAACCCCTTGGCGAAGGCGTTAGCCGGCGTAGTCTTCGGGCTCACGATTTCCGAAATCCCGATGGATTCCGAGATGCGCGAGAGGGTGGTGGCGTCCGCCGCCTTGAGGGTGATGCGGACGGTATTCGCATCGACCGCATCCACCGACTTGATGTTTTCGATGAGGCCCAGCGCTCCCTCAGGACCCTTCAGTTTGAACGCGCGGTCAAAAGAGAACTTGACTGCTCGGGCATTGAAGGGAGCTCCGTCGGTGAACGTGACACCCCGGCGCAGCTTGAGCGTGTACACGGTGCCGCTTCCGGACACCGTCCAGCTCGTCGCCAGAGACGGGACGATCTCCGTCGTGCCGGGTTTGAACGCGACCAGGGCCTCGGTCGTATTCCAGAACACCTGCCAGGTCCAGTAGTCGTACGAGTTGGCGGGATCGAGCGTGGTGATCTTGTCGGTGGTGCCCAGGATGATAGTGTCCCTGGGTGTCGCCGCCGGGATCCCCATCGGCAGAAAGAGCGCCAGCGCCAGAACAACAAGCGCGACGACCGTGATTCTTCGCACGTTCCACCTCCTATATGTGAACTGCGTGTGCTGTAACGCCGTCTTCGCTACCCGGCCAGCCGGCGCCTCCTTGGATTCAGCAAGTCATTCAAGCCCTCTCCGACCATGCCGAACCCCAGAGAAACCGCGACGATCACGAGGCCAGGGAACGTGATGAGCCACCAGAACCCCGACTGGAGAAACCGCTGTCCATTTTGAATGTCGAATCCCCAGTCCGGTGTCGGCGGCGGCAGGCCAAAGCCTAGAAATGATAAGGCAGCCTCGGTCAGGATCGCGTCCGCGATATTGAACGACGGGACGGTCATCACCGCGCTCAGGGTGTTCGGCGCGATATGGCGGACCAGCAGGCGAAGCGTCGAGCCGCCCGAAGCACGCGCGGCTTCAACATATTCCTGCTCACGGACGACGAGCGCTTGACCACGCGCGACGCGGAAGTAGGCTGGAATGTACACGAAGGCGATCGCGGCGACCATGTTCACCAATCCGGGACCGAGCATCGCCACGATGGCAATCGCCAGCACGAGCGCGGGGAATGAATAGATGGCATCCATGACCGTGGACAGGCTGCGGTCCACCGGGCCGCCGAGGAACCCGGACAGCCACCCAAGCCCCGTGCCGGCGCCGAGCGAGACCGCGCACGAGAGGACGGCGACCAGCAGCGGAATCCGTCCCCCGTAGATGACGCGGCTGAAGACGTCCCGCCGGAGCTGGTCCGTGCCCATCCAACTCGCGCTACTGGGAGGCTGGAGCCGGGCGTCGGCCGTTGCCTGCGTCGGGTCGTGCGGAGCGATCAACGGCGCGAAGAGGGTCGCCAGGAGAAACAGGCCTACGATCGCCAGACCGGCATACAGGATGATGCGGCGACCATGCACTACCGGGGCTCCTCGGCCCCCAGGCCGGGATCGGCGCCAGCATCAGTAGCGGACACGCGGATCGAGGCGGGCGTAGAGGACATCGACGGCCAGGTTCACACATGCGATGAAGAGCGCCACGAACACGACCGTCCCCTGGATGGCCGGGAAGTCCCGGTTCTCGATGCTCTCCAGCAGGTAGCGGGCGACGCCGGGCCACGAGTAGACGGTCTCGGTGAGAATCGCCCCACCCATCAGCAGCGCGAACTGCAGGCCGATCACGGTGACGATGGGAATCAGGGCGTTGCGTAGCGCGTGCCTGCCGATCACCACGCGCTCGC
>JBQTJG010000371.1:0-2005 GCA_052387355.1 Armatimonadota bacterium
CCACTCCGTGGCCTCGATGGTGGAGGTGCTGGTGCTCGACTACGCCCGTAAGCACCGGCTCGTACCGGCAAGCGAAGCCGGCATACCTCAAAGCCAAAAACCCCAAGCACTCTGAGCCGTGGCCATCAAGAAATCCGAGCTCTACAGCTCTCTTTGGAAAAGCTGCGACGAACTTCGCGGGGGCATGGATGCCTCCCAGTACAAGGACTACGTGCTGGTCTTGCTCTTCGTCAAATACGTCTCCGACAAATACGCCGGGCAGAAGGACGCGCTGCTCGATGTGCCTGCGGGCGGCAGCTTCACCGATATGGTGGCCTTAAAGGGCGACAAGGAGATCGGCGACCGGATCAACAAGATCATCGAAAAGCTCGCCGGTGCCAACGAAGTACTGCAAGGCATCGCGTTTCCCGACTTCAACGACGACGACAAGCTCGGCAAGGGCAAGGAGATGGTCGATCGCCTCTCCAACCTGGTGGCCATCTTCAATAACCCGGCGCTCGATTTTCGCGGCAACCGCGCCGAGGGCGACGATCTCTTGGGCGACGCCTATGAATACCTGATGCGCCACTTCGCCACAGAATCCGGCAAGAGTAAGGGGCAGTTCTACACCCCGGCCGAGGTGTCCCGCGTCATGGCCAGGGTGATCGACCTCGGCGCCGCCAAACGTGCCGACCAAAGCATCTATGACCCCACTTGTGGCTCCGGTTCGCTGCTCTTGAAAGCCCACGACGAAGCCCGAAGCCGCGCGCGGCTGGACCTCGCCCTCTACGGGCAGGAAATGGACAACGCCACCGCCGCCTTGGCCAAGATGAACATGGTCCTGCACGACTGCCCGACGGCAGAGATCTGGAAGGACAATTCGCTGGCAGCGCCCTATTTCAAGCAGGCCGACGGGCGGCTCAAGACCTTCGACTTCGTGGTGGCCAATTTCCCGTTCTCGAACAAGGCGTGGAGCAACGGTCTCGACCCGGCCCATGATCTCTACGGCCGTTTCGAGTACGGCATTCCCCCCGCGAAGAATGGTGACTATGCGTTCCTCTTGCACATCCTGAAAAGCCTCAAGAGCACCGGCAAGGGCGCGGTCATCCATCCCCACGGCGTGTTGTTCCGAGGCAATGTCGAGGCCGACATCCGCAAGCGCATCGTCAGGCAGGGCTACATCAAGGGCATCATCGGCCTACCGCCCAACCTGTTCTACGGCACCGGCATCCCCGCGTGCATCCTGGTGCTGGACAAGGAAAACGCCGCCGCCCGCAGGGGCATCTTCATGATCGACGCCTCCAAGGGTTTCATCAAGGACGGCAACAAGAACCGCCTGCGCGCCCAGGACATCCACAAGATCGTGGACACCTTCACCCGGCAGATGGAAATTCCCAGGTATTCGCGCATGGTGCCGCTGGCCGAGATCAGCGATTCAAAGAATGACTACAACCTCAACCTGCCGCGCTACATCGACAGTACCGCGCCGGAGGATATACAGGACATCGACGGTCACCTGCGCGGCGGCATTCCCGACCGCGACATCGACGCCCTCGATCCTTACTGGCAGGTCTTTCCCGCCGTGCGCCCGCTACTGTTCGAGTCGGCCGGCCGTCCCGGCTACAGCCGGCTGAAGTTGCCGGTGGCTGAGATCAGGAACGCCATCTGAGATCGATTTTGAAGGTGTGGGGCATGAATAAGGCATTGTCGGGTTACGCTGCGCTAACCCGACCTACGGCTACGGCTATAACAGCGACATGAGTACCGTCGGCCAGATCGAGAAGAAGACCCAGCAGCGAGTCGTCGCGCTTTTCCGCGACACCTTGGGCTATGCCTATCTCGGGAACTGGATCGACCAGGAAGGTAACCACCGCAACATCGAGTCGGAGCGGCTGGGCACCTGGCTGAAAAGCCAAGGGCACGCCGCGGCGCTGATCGAGAAATCACTGCGCGAGCTGATGAATGCCGCGAATGACGCGAGCAAGAGTCTCTACGACCGCAACCGCGCCGTCTATGGCCTGCTGCG
>JBQTJG010000372.1:0-7207 GCA_052387355.1 Armatimonadota bacterium
GTCGAGGAAGCGCGCCAGCGAGGCCGCGCACCGTTCGAGCAGTATCCGGCCAAGTTCGGGATCGGGGCGCAGCCGGGGATCGCCGCCGGTCACGCTCGAGTCATTGATCCGCCTAACTTCGAGATAGACCTGGTGCTGCACGCCGTCGATCTCGACGTAGCGGCTGCTGGCCATCCGCTGGCCCCCGAACGCGTTCAGGCCGCCCGGCACCGCGTGCCGCATCTCCACGTTCTCGGAGGTGAGGTAGAGCATGACCGAGGTATTGGGCTCCGCACCGTGTCCGAACGCGTTCTTCCATTCACCGCCGAAGATCTCGGGCCCCCATGTGACCATGACTTTCCAGGGGTAGAAGTGTCCGACGCTCACGCCCAGTCGCTCCTGCACCGTGCGGGCGGCGACCTCGAGCGGCGGATCGTTCCCGGCGTGATTGTCGACGAAGACGAAGTGCGTGGCGCCGGCAGCTGCCAGATCGCTCACAATGTCCTCTGCAAGCATCTGCGTGATCTGCGTCCGAGTGCTGACGTTCCCCGCGAATCCCCGGAACGTCGGCGCATAGCCATACGGCATTGTCGGCGCCACCACCGCGTTGGTGAGCCGCGATGCGCGCAGCGCCACGTCCTCCGCGACGAGGTAGTCCGCGCCGAGCGGCAGGTGCGGGCCGTGCGCCTCGAGCGCTCCGAATGGCATGAGGACGACCGGCCGTGTCGCAAGCCGAGCCTCAGCATCCTTCAGGTTCATCCTTCCCAGGTGCGTCTCCAATAGTCAGCCCTCCTCAGGCAGCGTCTGATTACGCATGACGAACCGGCGGAGTTCCCGAGGCCTGATCACGGCCGCGCCGATCAGCAGCAACAGCAACGACGCCAGGACCAGCACGGTGGAAAGCGCCGCCAGCGTTGGATCCTGCTGCTGTTCGGTGAAGAAGAGCATCTCCACCGGAAGTGTCGTCTGGCCCGGTCTGGCGAGGAACAAGCTGGTGTCGAGTTGATCCCACGAGATGATGAAACTGAACAACGTGCTGATAACAAGGGCGGGCCGCATCTGCGGCAGGGTGACCTCGGCGAACATACGCAGCGGGTTGGCGCCGAGATCCATCGCCGCCTCTTCAGTCTCGCGGGGGATATGGACCAGACTGGCTGAGAGAATCGACACGGCGAACGGGAGCGCCACGAGCAGGTGGACCACGATGAACGGCCAGAGGTCACCCACAAACCGCAGCCGCAGGAAGAGAATGAACGCCGCGACGCCGAACGCGACGCGGGGTACTACGAGCGGGCTCATGAAGAGCGTGCGCCAGGCCTGGTGGCCACGGTACCGGAACCGGACGAGGCCGTACGCCGCGAGCACGGCCACGCACTGGGTGAGCAGGCTGACGATGAACGCGATGATGAACGACGCCCACGCGGCCGGTCCCAGGTTCGGGACGCTTAGAATGTTCGCGTACCATTGCAGGGAAAAGCCCGGTGGCGGAAAGACGCTGTAGCGCTCGCGGTTGAACGAGTTCACGACGATCAGAAGAATCGGCGCGGCCATGAAGAACAACACGAGACCCAAGAAGGCCCCCAGGCCCCAGCGCAGCACGTCCGGCCGGGACCGCACCTGCCCCAGCGCCGGCCTCATCGCACCTGCGCTCCATACTCGAAGTATCGCCGGGTGAGCACATTGGAGATGAGAATGGCTCCGAGCGCCACCAGCAGCATCACAATTGAGCCCACGGCCGCCAGGGGGAAGTCGAGCCCGGTGAGATCCGCGTAGATCTGGCGAGAGAGCACGCGAACGCGGCCGCCGCCGATCAGTGCGGGCACGGCGAACGCGCTCACCGACAAGGTGAACGCTACCTGCGCCGCGCCGATGACGCCGGGCATCGTCAGCGGAAAGGTCACATACCGAAAGGTACGCCAGCGGTTGGCGCCGAGATCCTGCGCGGCCTCTTTCAGGTCCTCCCTCACGTGGCGCAGCGTCGATAGAATCGGGAACACGAGGAACGGCATCAGCGCGTGCGTCATCGCGATGACCACACCGTGGAAGGTGAAGATCGTCCGGACCGGCCGGTCGACCAGGTGGAGCGTCCGCAGAGCGAAACTGAGCAGTCCCTGCTCCGACAGCAGCAGCAGCCATCCGTACGAGATGACCACGGCGCTGACCAGCATCGGCGAAAACAGCACGATGTACGCGGGTACCAGCGCGCGCGGACTGCGCAGCCTGTTGAGGGCGTACGCCGCCGGATAGGCGACGAGCAGCCCCACCGCGGTCGCGGTCGCGGCCAGCCGCAGCGTGGTCAGCAAGATCTCGAGATAGTAGGCGTCCCCAAAGAACCGCGCGTACGCATCCAGCGTGAACCCTGGGATAAGCCTCCCGCGCCTGAACTGCTGAAAGCTGTACGCGAACAGACCCAGCATCGATCCGAAGAAGACCATCAGCACGAGCGCGGTCGCCGGAGCGATCAGCCCGTAGGACCGGGCTGGCACCCCTTCGCGTCGATCAATGCCCATGCGGAGTCTTGGCGGGCGGGACGTCGAGCACAATGCCATCCCCGGCCTGCCATCCTACGACAACGTCGTCGCCTTGCGCCAGGGTAGCGCCGCCTGTGTTCGGGACCTGCGCGATGACGTCGATGCCCTCTGCCAGCCGCGCGCGGTATCGAATACTGGATCCCAGAAACACGCCATCGACGACGCGGCCGGCGAACCGGTTCTCGCAGCCGTCGGCCGCGGCGCCAAGCTGCAGGCGCTCAAACCGGACCGAGAGGCTGGCGGTCCGGCCTGCGGCCGCGCGCCCCGTCGCATCGTACACCCGGATCTCCAGACCGTCACACTCGAGCACATAGACGTGGGGCCCGACCTCGCGAACCACACCACGCACCAAGTTCGTGTCGCCGATGAACGTGGCGACAAACTCCGTCCGAGGGCGCGAGTAGATCTCTTCGCTGCTTCCGACCTGCTCTATGGTGCCGCGGTGCATGACGGCGATCCGGTCGGACATCATCAAGGCTTCGCCCTGATCGTGCGTCACGTACACGAACGTGGTTCCCACGCGGTGCTGGATGGCCTTCAGTTCGGCCTGCATCTGCAGGCGCAACTTCAGGTCAAGGGCGCCCAGCGGCTCGTCGAGCAGGAGTACCGCCGGCTCGTTGATGAGCGCGCGGGCGATCGCGACTCGCTGCTGCTGGCCGCCGCTCAACTCGTGGATCCGGCGACCCTCGAACCCGCCGAGATCGACCAGACGGAGGATCTCGGATACCCTGCGTGTGATCTCCGAGCGGTCCGTCCCTTTCATCCGCAGCCCGAACCCGATGTTCTCCGCCACGTTCATGTGGGGGAAGAGGGCCAGGTGCTGGAAGACCATGTTGGTCTGACGCCGGTATGCAGGCACATGGGTGAGGGCGCCACCGCGGAGCCGGATTTCGCCGCTGGTGGGCGTCGCGAACCCCGCGATCATCCGCAGGGTGGTGCTCTTCCCGCATCCGCTGGGTCCGAGCAAGGAGAAGAACTCCCCCCTGCGGATCTCTAGCGAGACATTGTCGACCGCGACGATGTCGCCGAATCGCTTCGTGACGCCCAGCAGCTCGAGTTCCAGGACGCCGTGTCCGGCCGCCGCCATCACCCTAACGGATGCGGGACTTGACCTCCTTGTCCCAGCGCTTCCGCCACTCGGCGTCGTTCTCGGCGATCACGGTCCAGTCGACAAAGTGCGCCTTCCTCAAATTATCGCGCCGGTACGCGCCGAGATTGCGCAGCGCGCCCGGCAGCAATCGGAGCGCGGCCTCGGAGGCCGGCACGTAGAGGACGACCTCGGCCCACTTGGCCAGCCATTCCGGCGCCAGCAGCATGTTGATGATGTCCTCGCAGATCTCTTTCTGCTGCGGCGTGGTGCCCTTGATGATGTTCAGATAGACCTCGGTCATCGGCATCCCCTCGACCGGGATCACAATGCCGAAAGGCCCGCCCTCGCGCTGCCAGTTGTAGATGTTGCCGGCGTAATGTGCGTACAGGTGCACCGTCCCGTTCACCAGCAGGTCCTTCTCCTGGGCATTGCTGGCAGCGATCGTGGCCCATTGGTCGGCGTGCTCGATGAGAACCTTCCATCCCGGTTCGGCGTTCTTCTCGGAGCCCCCATTGATGCGCGCCGCCATGATCAGCCCGTTCATCAGCCACTGATAGTCGAGCGTCGTCGTCTTGCCTTTGAAGGCTGGGTTGCCCCAGAGGTCGCGCCAGCCCGTCGGGCGGCCCTTTACGTGCGTCGTGTTGTACGTGAGCGCCATAGGGGCCGACGCGAAGGCGATGCCCTTGTTGCCCTTGTTGATGTACTGCTTTGGCAGGTCTTTCGCATTGGGGATGCGATCGAGATTGAGCGGCTCCCAGATGTCGTCGAGCAGGCCCAGCGCGTTCCACGCCGCGTTGGTGTGCATCATGTTGGTCAGCGGCCGGTTCGGGTCCGCAGCGTAGGCCGCGCGCACCTTCAGGAAGGTGTCTGACGCGCTGCTCAACCACGGTGTCACCTTCACGTTTGGTCGGGTCTTCATGTACTCGTCAATAACTTGAAGAAACACCTGGGGCAGTGGCTGGCTGGCGAAGCAGTGGGCCGTGACGCCGATCGGCGCCGCGCCCGCGAACGCCTTCGCCGGTTCAAAAAGGCGCAGGAACGTCGCCAGGTAGCCGGTTGTGAGGCCGACGCCCGCGCCTGCGGCGATGCTCCTGGCCAGGAACTCGCGCCGCGACAGTTCGATGCGCGCAGCCAGTTCAGGATCCAGTGGTCTGCGATCGTCCATCTTGCGATCAGGCGTCATGCTCCCTCACCTCACGCGATGACGTATCAGCGCACCATCAAGGCACGATCAGCGTGATTCAGCAGTTCGCATCCGGTCTCGGTCACGACGATCAGATCCTCCGTGCGGACGCCGTAGCGTCCGGACAGGTAGATCCCCGGCTCGACCGTGATCACGTTCCCCGGTTCGATCAGCGCCGTCTCGGCAGGAGAGAAGGACGGCCGTTCGTGGATGTTGAGTCCCAGCGAATGGCCCAGCGAGTGTGGAAAGAACTCGGCGAATCCATGGCGGGCGAGGTGGTTGCGGGCGACCTCGTGGATTGCGCGCCCCGGAACGCCCGGACGGATCGCTTCGATGGCCGACTGCAGCGCCTCGCCGACGACCCGGTGGATCGTCTCGAATTCTTTGGGCGGAACGCCGAGGAAGATCGTTCGGGTCAGGTCGGAGGTGTATCCATCGACGACGCACCCGATGTCGAGCATCACCGGCTCGTCGGACCCGAGAATCCGATCGGTCGCGATGCAGTGGGGCATGGCGGCGCGCGGCCCCGATCCTACCGCGGTGCGCGTTTCCTTGCGATCGGCGCCCTGGCTGCGCTGGAAGAACTCGCACCGGGCGGCGACCTCGAACTCGCTCATGCCCGGAGCGATCCAGGTCAGCGCATCTTCGTAGGCCCGATCGGTGATCGCCGCGGCGCGGCGGATCGCCTCGATCTCCTGCGCGTCTTTACGGCCGCGCAGGCTCTCAACGACACCGGCCGCCGGCACGGCCTCTGCGCCCGCAAGACCATCGGCCAGTCGTCGCCATTGATCGTACGGCAGTGCACTGGATTCGAATCCCAGACGCCTCACCGATCGTGCCGGACCGTTGAGGGACTCGAGCACGCCGCCGAGGATGTCGCGCGCCGTCGTCGTCACCCGACCGTCGGCGAACTGTCCGTCGGCCTGCTCGGTGTATCGGCCGTCGACGTACAGGGTCGCCTGGTCGTGGCCCACCACGAGATAGCCCGCGGACCCGGTGAACCCGGTCAGGTAGCGGATGTTCATGAGGTTACCGATCAGCATGGCGTCGAAGCGTTGCTCAGCCATCGTCTTGCGCAGGTTGGACAGCCGTCGAGCCGAGTTCACAGTGTGGCTAGCCGTTGCACTCACGTCCGGCACCCACTCCCCCAATATGTCGGCATACCTATTCTCGCGCTCAGGGCAGGACCCCTGTGCGAACGTCAGGAGGCCGTGATTCCTCCGTCGATCACGATGATGGAACCCGTCATGAACGAGGACTCATCTGACGCCAGATAGAGACACAGGTTCACCACATCGGCAGGCACGCCCATCCGGCCGATCGGCACCCGCGCAGAGAACCGGCGTTTGACCTCGGGGTCGGTGAAGAACGGCTCGAGGATCGGCGTCTCGATGGGCCCGGGACACACCGCGTTTACGCGCACTCTGTGCCGGGCGAACTGGACCGCCAGTTGCTTCGTCAGGCCGATCACCGCGGCTTTCGAGGTCCCATAGGCGGTGATGGGAAGCACTCCCCCGCCAACCAACCCGGCGATCGACGCCACATTGATCACCGATCCGCCGCCGTTCCTCACGAGGTGAGGGATCGCGTGCTTGCTGAACAGGAAAACCCCATTCACGTTGACCCGCATCACCCATTCGAAGATATCCAGTGGGAGCTCGGTGGCGATGCTATCGGTTGGCGGGCCAATCCCGGCGTTGTTGTAGAGGATGTCGAGCTTGCCGTATCGCTCGACCCCATTCCGGACGACCTGGGCCACGTCCGCCTCCCGTGAGACATCCGCGGTGATGAAGACCATGTCCCCGCCGGCAGCGGAGACCAACGCCACGGTCTCATGGCCCGCGGCATCGTTGACGTCGCATCCGATCACCCGCGCGCCTTCACGTGCAAACGTCAGCGCTGCCTGGCGTCCCATCCCGCTCCCGACGCCGGTGATGATGGCCACCTTGCCGCCGAGACGCATCGCGCGTACCTTCCCGGCAACCATGCACGCGGCTACACGCCGCCCTGTGGTTGAGCCCGCCGCAGTTCGGCCGTGCGCTCCCGTTCGTGGGCGCGCTCCTCAGAGATCAGCATGTAGATGGTCGGGTCGTTCTGGAACCATGGGTACATGGGATCCTCAGCAACGACTCGATCCAGCTCGTCGACGCCACCCACGTTGTACACCCAGAGGTGGCCCTTCTGGCCGGCGATATGGCCGTGCACGACGATCTTCCCTTCCTCCACGAGCCTTTCGCGGTACCGGTGGGACCGAAACGGCGCATCGCCGGCCTTCCCAGGCTCGAAGTTCGGCGACCCGTACGCAATCACCACGAAGAACATGCCTGTCCACCTCCCGATCAGATTGTCACGGCGGTTCCGTTACTGGGCGGTAAAGCCGCCGTCCACTATGAACGGCGCGCCGGTGACGAACGAGGCCTCGTC
>JBQTJG010000373.1:0-4281 GCA_052387355.1 Armatimonadota bacterium
GCGCCAGGTACAGAGCACCCAGCCAGATGAGGTATGGGCGCTTCATTGCTTAGAATTTGGTCTTCCGCAGCACCCACCAAGGCGCCATGGAGGAATCGAGATGGGACTTCAAGAGCATCTCACTGAGACCGGCAACCCCGCACCACACACGGCTCGCGAAGGCCAGCACAGGAAACAAAGGCAGACACCAGGCGACACGCAGGTCTTCCCGCGGGCGTTCCGAGACCAAGGCGATGTACTCGAGAAAAAAGAGCACCGTGATCAAGACGTAAAACGAGTAGATGAATAGCAATACTCCGAAGACAACACTCGCCGGGTAGACAAGGAAGATGTACGTGGTGTAGATGATGATCACGAGCGGAAGCACGATCTGAAATAAGAGACCGGTCCACATCAACACCAAAAAATTTGTCCAGCCGAGCAATCTCGGCGTCAACGCATGGCGATACTTGCGCAAGTAGACGTAGAACAGATCCCCATCCCAACGCAGGCGCTGCTTGAAGAACCCGCGCAGCGTCTCGGGCACATCGGTATGGCCGATGGCGTAGGGCTCGAAGCGGATCCTGAGCTCGGGATGGCGTCCGAAGTAGTTCTTTATTCTCAGTGTCATATCCAGATCTTCCGCGGTGCCGCTATCCCACCCACCCACCTTTTTGATAAAAGACCGGCGGAAGACGCCGAACGCGCCCGAGATATTGTTCACGGCATTGAATTGGTCGAGGCCGATACGGCTCGCGTGAATCGTGAGCATGTACTCGATGGCTTGCAGACGAGTCGCCAACGATACCTTCGCGTTACGCACCCGCAGATTGCCGGCAACACCGACGACGTTAGGTTCGCGGAAATGCTTAACGGCGTTCGCCACCATATCGTTGTCGAACGACGTATCTCCGTCGAGGGCCATCAGGATCTCACCCCTCGCGAGTTCGAGCCCGAGGTTGCGACCCGATACTTGCCCGCCGCGCTGGAGCTTCGGCAAGACCTTGATGCTACGGTTGCGCAGCCTAGTGACCTCGGGCACCATCGCCTCGGATGCCTCCAAGGTTGCGCGATTCTGGCTGGAGCCATCCACCACGACAAGCAACTCGATGTGCCCGGGATAGAGTTGCTCGGCTAAGGAGCGGATTGTGCTCGCCACCGCCAGGCCCTCTGCGTAGCAGAGAATCACGCAGGAGACGCGCGGATAGTAGGGCAGATCGAGCGGCACCGAATGGTCGCGATACACCGCCCACTTGAGCACCCCGAGCATGATAGTGATCTGCAGGGGCAGCTCGATGAACAACGCAAAGGGAATAAACTTAAGCGCGACCTGCATGGGACCCGAAACCGAGATCGAGGCCACAAGCGAGGCGAAGGTGAACCATACCTCCTGGAAAAACTCGATGATATCCATTAGCTCAGCTCGCCTGCGAGGCGCGCCATCAGCAACTCCGCAGTCTCGGCCGCGGCGATACCTGCGGGACCGGTAGCATAGGTTCCGTGTAGGACGAGATCGGCGCCGTCTTCCTGGCGGGTCAACGCTTGGATCTCTAGGATCCGCTGCAGCACTATCTTGCATCCTTCTGCCGGCGTATGCGGCAACAACAGCCAAAGATACTGATCACCGGTGCGCGTCGCGACGTCAGTCGTCCTGATCAACTCCTTCAGACGCTCTGCCAAACCATCGATCATCAACATGACGCGGTTGCCGCCAATGCGCTCGATGAGGTCGAGCACATTGTTGAGCTTGATGCCAACGAGCGAGAATGGGGTGTCGGTGTAACGACGAGCCAAGTTAATGCACCAATCCGTCATATGGCGAAAATAAGGCGGATTGACGTAATTCAGGTCATCCAGGACCGAGTACAGGTCGCCGATCTGACCGCTCCGCACCGCGATCCGTCCAGCGTCGGCTAATCGCAAGCTCTCAATCCGGCGAGTAATAAGCTGCTCAGAATCGCCGGACCAATCGCAGGCATAACAACGCGCCCGCACCTCGGGCTCCACGAACAGGTGGCGACAAATACCGCAAGAGAAGTTATCTAAGGCGCGATCATAGTCCACGCCAATATGGCGGAGCACGGCTTGGCACTTGAGGCAGGTGAGCCTGCCACCATGCAGATACTCTGCCTGCGGCGCCACGTTTCCACAGGTGTAACAGTGCAAGAACGTCTCCTCTCTGATGTCGATCACGTGGCAGTTCGGGCAGACATCGATGAAACCGGTGTGCGCATGATCGCAGTGGGGACATACGCGCAAGCGATCCAAGAGTTGCACGGACTCGATTAGGCCACGGTTACGCAGATTCTTGATCAATCCCGGTCGCCGTTGGCCCGATAGCAAGAGGGCGTCGACGATGGGATAGTGATAGAGTTGCGGGTGCCGCCAGTCCTTGAAAGGGGCCAGCGTCAGTTCAGGGCGCAGGTAGAGATAACGAAGCAAGCGCAGCTCCTCGCTATCCGTCGGCGAGCTCTCTTGAAATACCGCGGCTCGCTTGGCGAAGCGCTCATAGTGAGTACTCGCCTCCTGCAAACTGGATATGCAACCGTCGGCCAGGGTCGCGGCGCGCGGGCCGTTATCATGCACCAGATAAACAGGCTTAAGGCTGTGCGGGGCGCTAGAACGGATCTGTGTGAGCGTAGTCTCGGCTTCGCGCGGATCGGTGGTGTTCAGGACAAAGCCGTTGGCAGCCGCGCCGGATGTCAGAAAGGCGTCGTAATCTCGATAGACCGAATGCAGTTCTTCGAATCCTACTGCGTCCGGATCGTTCGCCTGCTGAAGCTTCAGATACGTGATAGTCAACGAGTTAGCCCCTTTGGATGTTCCCTCCAAACATCTCGAATGTGTCTCCCCCTTTACCAAACCAGCCGACACCAACCCGTCACTGTGCAAGCGTCATGCCTAGCGAAACCGGTCGCTCGTGCGAAGTGTTATTAACCGCTCGAGCTGCTCAAGGTACTGGTGGCTGTGGGCGGAACAAACGTGGACAATGGTTGGCTAGGCGACCAACAGGGCCGCCTTCGGCCCCGGCCAGTCTTCGACTGGCGCTCGGGTATTCGCCCTGGCCCTGGCTTCCCGGTAGTGCTCGAAATCCCCAGGTATAAGGGGCATGCGGGGGTCAGGCGCCGAGCGTGGATGCGCCACAGGTCGTGACGCCCCCGTCAGCCTTTTGCGGCCCAGTCCTGCCAGACGAGACCGCTGACACGCGCGAACTCCGAGACATTCGCAGTTACAAGCGTTGCCCCGATTCTAAGCGCCTGAGCAGCGATCAAGAGGTCATAAGGACCGATTGGCGTTCCCGCCGCTTCCAGCGCGGCGCGCAGATCACCGGCGTGCGTGGCGTCCTCCTCATCGAAGGAAACGACGCCGATGGTACCCGAGAGGAAGACACGCAGCCGTTCGGCGTTTTCACGACGGCGTTCGCTCCGCGCAACCCCATACCAAAGCTCGAACAACCCCACCGACGAGACCCTGATAGTAGCGCCCTTGGCAGCCGCGCGCCGCAGCTGCTTGCGAACGGCGTTGGGCTGGTTTTTTAGCAGGGCAATGACGGCGTTAGTGTCGAGAAGGTAGGTCACTCGAACAGGTCCTTCGCCTCGGGCATCGGTGGTTGACAGCGACCGTCCTCCATGAACGGCACGTCGGAAAAGCGGTCCAGTTCGGCGAACCAAGTGTCCATATCGGTCACCATCGGTTCCAGCAGAATGCCGCTTTCGACGCGCCGCACCCGTACGCGGTCCCCCGGCAGGCGAAACGCCAAAGGCAGGCGCACCGCCTGGCTGCTGCCGTGCATAAAGATCTTTGCAATACCGGTATCGGACATGATCTTCCTCATTATCAAATATATATTCTTAATGTATATCAGCATACAACTCGAAACAAGATTGGATGCAGGCACTTCCGGTGGCGGCCGAGAAGTTCGCGGCGTTCGGGCGTAGAGCCCCTTGTCCGCTATGGCACAAAGCCTCGGTTTCCGCCGAGCGCGCGATATCGAGCACAAAGGAGAGCATCTGCCGACAATCTCAAGGAAGGTCGACGGCAGGGGCCCTGCTGCAGGATTACCGGCGCGGCGCCCCCTGGTCGGGCCGCATCATTTCAGACGCTGGGAACCAAATATCTGCGAAGGGGCGCTGTGCTTTTCCACGTCGGTTTGGGAGAAACACAGGAAGGGTATCCCCGAACCGTTTTGAGAGTCGACCTGCCGATCGTCGAGGACGAGAATCTCGACGCCTTCTCCCGACCGCTGGTTGAAAGGATCCATTCCATCCGCCAATTCACCGCAGCGGCCCGCGTCCTTTACGC
>JBQTJG010000374.1:0-1798 GCA_052387355.1 Armatimonadota bacterium
TTCGTCTGGGGAGGCCGTCTGTGCTGGAGACCGCGGATCGTCAGATCGTCTCGGACCTGTACCTGTCCCGTTCGGGGGCGGACTTCGTCGAGGAGCTGGTCGACGGGTTTGGTTCCCGCTTTGCAGGGACCGCGCAGGAGCATCAGGCGGCCCAGTTCATCAGGGATCGGTTCTCCCACCACGGAGCGGACCGGGCAGACCTCGAGACCTTCATGTGTCCCGGCTGGACGCGGAGGGAGATCAACCTCAGGATGCTGGCGCCGGTGACGAGGGAGATGCCGTGCATCGCCCTCCCCTACTGTCCGCCTGGCGAGGCTGAGGGACCGCTCGTCTTCCTGGGGGACGGCGATCCGCAGAGCTACGTCGCCCGAAACGACGAGATACGAGGCGCTATCGTGATGGCCACGACGGCGACACCGAAGTTCTTTCACCGGCCTATGCACAGGTGCGAAAAGCTGGGCCGGGCGGTGGACGCGGGCGCCACAGGGTTCATCTGGATGCGTGGCGAGCCCGGCGGCTTGCCGGAGACGGGCTCGGCTCGCTTCGGGCAGTCGTGCGAAGTCCAGGCCATCTCGGTCTCATACGAAGTCGGGCAGGAGATCGCACGGCTTGCCCGGCGCGGCGACTCCCGCTTGCGGATCGTCTCGACCAACGAGAACCATACAGTGACCTCTCACAATATCGCCGCGGAGTTTCGAGGAACCGAGCGGCCCGACGAGATTGTCGTGCTCGGCGCGCATTACGACGGGCACGACATCAGCCAGGCCGCAATGGACAATGCCACCGGGGTCGCAGTGGTGCTTGAAGCCGCCCGCGCGCTGGCGCCCCACAGAGATCTACTCCGCCGGACGGTCCGATGTGTCGCGTTCGCGCAAGAGGAGATGGGTCTCCATGGGGCGCACGACTACGCCACCCGGCATCAGCGCGAGAACATCAGGTTCATGCTCAATCTGGACGGCGCAGGCCGCAGCATCAACGCGGCGTTTCAACTCCAGGGGTGGCCTGAGGGTATTTCGTGGTTCAAGCGCCTCTTCGAGCGGATGCATGAGACCGACGTCGCGGTGGGCGACCAGATCGGACTGTACTCGGACATGTATCCGTTCGCGGCCCTCGGGATTCCGGCGGCCACGCTCCAATCCCAGTCCGTAGGCGCGACCTCAGCCGCGATGCGCGGGTACGGTCATACGGCGATGGACTCGCTCGACAAGGTGGGGGCCCGCCTCGTTCAACTGGAGGCCATCCGGGTCGCCAGGGCGGCACTGCGCCTCGCTACGGTAGACGATATCCCGGTGTCGCGCAAAGCACCGGATGAGATCGGCGCGATGCTGGCGAGGATTGGCCTCGACGAGGTGCTGCGATTCGAGCGGCGGCCGGTCCCCGGGGAGACGTAACCACGCGTTGCACACGGCCCCGATTACATCATCGTCAGCCCACCAGAGATCGACAGCGTCTGCCCTGTGACATACCGGGCGTCGTCGGACGCCAGGTAGGTGACCGCCGGCGCCACATCCTCCGGCGTGCCGAGCCGGCCCAGCGGGATGGCTCGCGTCAGGCTCTCGGCGAGCTTTGGGTAGGGCTCGGTAATCTCTCGCCGGAACAGCGGGGTGTCGGACGGTCCTGGGCATACACAGTTGACGGTGATGCCCCACCGGGCGAGCTCCCGCGCCATCGATTTCGTGAACGCGATGACCCCACCTTTGGCGGCGGAGTACACAGCTTCGCCGGACGATCCGGCGCGGCCGGCATCCGAAGCGATATTCACGATCCGGCCGTAGTTCTGGGCAATCATCGCGTCTAG
>JBQTJG010000375.1:0-17880 GCA_052387355.1 Armatimonadota bacterium
AAGACGGCCAGAACGAGGCGCTGCGCGAAGGAGATCCGTGTGCCCTGGAGAAGGCATCAAGCCGTCTTCCGACACCGACAATTGGGGCTTTGCGCACGCATGAGCACGATGCAGATTGAGCTCAGCAAGCTGGGTCAGTGGACCGAAGAGAGCTCCCTTGCTGTGGACGCCGAGCGGACGAAGGCGTACGCTGCCGCCATCAATGACGACAATCCTCTGCACACCGGCGGGGTGCTCGCGCCTCCGCTCTTTGCCTCTGTGCCCATTGCTGAGCATATCTGGCTGTCGGTTGTGGGACTCATCTCTGACGATGATCGGCAGTGGGGCGTCCATGGAGACCAGGACACGTTCTTCTACCGCTCGATGGCGCCTGGGATGGTGGTGCGCACTCGGGCCGCGCCCATCGGCGTACACCCCCGACGTGGTGTGACCTCCGTGGTGATCAAGACCGAGACCCGCGGTCCGGATAGACATCTGCTGAACGAGGGGTACCTCACTCTGGATTTTCGGAAAAAGTACATCGGACAGGGGTCCGGCGAGCAGGCGCCCGACCACGGGGTTCCGGCGGAGTCCAAGGCCGCCGCCCGGTCGACGGGACAGATCATCAGCGTGACCCACACCATCGATCCCGATCAGACGTATCGCTACGCTGAAGCGTCAGGCGACCGAAATCCCATCCACCTCGACGCACAGTTCGCCCGATCGGTAGGGCTGCCTGGCATTATCCTCCACGGGATCTGCACAATGGGTTTTGCGAGCCGCGTCGTGACCACGACCGTCTGTGCGGATGACCCGACACGTCTGAAGCGACTCGCAGTCCGGTTTACCCGGCCCGTGCTGCCCGGGCAGGCGATCACGACACACCTCTGGCCTGCCGGTGAGCGCATCGACCGCCGCATGTACGGTTTCGAGACCACCAACCCGGCCGGCAAGGCGGTCCTCGCGGATGGGCTGGCCGAGGTGGCGGGCGAAGGGCTAGCGGGCTAAGGGCTAGTCGAGAAAGAGCGGGACAAACTCGAAGCGCTCGACATCGAGCAACCCGCGGTCGGTGAGCTTCAGCGCCGGGATCACCGAGAGCGCCATGAACGAGAGGGTGACGAAGGGATCCTCGAGTGTGGCGCCCATTCCGCGCGCCATGGCCAGCATCGTGCGCATGGCTGCCGCGACGCTCACCAGCGGGTGATCGGACATGAGCCCGGCGATTGGGAGCGCGAGCTGCTCGACCCGGTCTCCTGCGACGGCGACGATTCCTCCTCGTATCTCCAGCATGCGCTCGACCGCCCGGCGCATCGCCGCATCGCTGGCGCCTACGACGATGAGGTTGTGCGCGTCATGCGCCACGGTCGAGGCGAGTGCGCCGTATCGGAGTCCGAATCCGCGGATGAAGCCCAGACCGATCCGACCGCTGCCCGTGTGGCGTTCGATAGCCGCCAGTTTGAGGAGGTCTCGGCCTGCATCTCCGACGGCCTCGCCGTTGACGACGGTCGCGACGGCCTCCGCAGCCCTGGTGATGATCTGATTCGAGATGACCTCGATGAGGCGGATGCGCCGACCCCGGGCCGGAATGCGGAAGTCGAGGCTGCTCTGCGACACGTTGACCGAACTGCCGAGCGCAGGAAGTTTCTCGGGACGTTCGTACGGCAGCAACTCTCCATCGCGTGCCGCGAGGCGGCCGTGCCGGTACACAAGCCTGGGTCGCGGGGCCTTCAGGTCGTCGAATACCACGAGGTCACCGAGCTTGCCCGGGGCCACGGCCCCTCGGTCGCGCAGACCGAAGTGTTCGGCGGCATTCAGGCTGGCAAGCTGAAGAGCGAGGAAAGGATCGAGCCCCAGAGCGATCGCCTGCCGAACCATCGAATCGATGTGTCCGTCCTCCAGCAGGTGCAGCGGTGTGCGATCATCGGTGACAAACATGAACCGCCGCGCGTTCCCGGGGGTGACCAGCGGCAGCAAATCCCCGAGGTTTCTCGCGCCTGTGGCTTCGCGCACCATGACGGCCATGCCGCGCTGCAGCTTCTCGCGGGCCTCGCTCACGGTGGTGCATTCGTGATCGGAGCCCACCCCCGCGGCAACATACGCATTCAGGTCGAGCGCGCCCATGCCGGGCGCGTGTCCGTCGATGAGACGGCCTGCGGCGGCCGCGAGCTTCGCCAGCATGTCTGGATCGGCGCGCAACAGCGCGGGCGCGTTCATCAACTCACCCAGGCCCAGGACCCACCTGTTCTCTAGCAGTGTTTCGAGGTCTTGAGCGGTGAGTTCCGCGCCGGCGCTCTCCATCGGGCTGGCAGGCACGCACGACGGCGCCATGATGAAGACGCTGAGCGGATTGTACTTGCCTGCCTGCAGCATGTAGCGGACGCCGCTCATCCCCAGGACATTGGCGATCTCGTGCGGGTCGGCGATCACCGTCGTCGTCCCGTGGGGCACGACTGCGCGCGCGAACTCCGGCACGCTGACCATCGAGCTTTCGATGTGGACGTGGCCGTCGATCAGCCCGGGCGCCAGGTACGATCCCCGCAGATCATGCGTCTCTCGAGCCTGATAGGTCCGCCCGCTGTCGAGCCCTGCGACGCGGTTGCCGGCGATGGCCACGTGGGCCTCGATGATCTCGTGGTTGTAGAGGTCGATCACGCGGGCGTTGCTAAGAAGCAGGTCAGCCGGCTCGGCGCCGCGGGCCACGCGGATGAGGCGGGCGAGGTCCATAGGCGCGGATTTCCCTAGATCAACGGAGGCCTCCTGCGGGGCTTGCCGGCCGCGCGCGTCGGTGGCGACGGTCAGGGAGGTTGACTGGAATCACGAGCCGAAATCGTGTCCGTATGAAGCCCTCGATCTCCACGCATGTGCTTGACGCCGCGCGTGGCGCGCCGTCGCGAGGTGTGCGCGTCGAGCTCTACCGGCAGGACCAACTGCTGTCGGCTCAAGAGACGAATGAGGACGGCCGGATCGCCGACCTGGCGCCGGGGGATCTGCAGCCGGGCATGTACCGACTGGTGTTTTACTTGGGGGCGGCGTTCTTCTCGCGGTTCGAGGTGGAGTTCTCCGTCACCGATGCCGGGCGTCATTACCACATCCCGCTGTTGGTCTCACCCTACGCATGCACGACGTATCGCGGCAGTTGAGCATCGAGGACCTCGCCGCGCTGTTCGAGGGCCGGACGCGTTTCGTCGAGCGGCTGGCCAGTCGCCTCGCAGAGCCGGCGGCAGGAGGCCTGCGCGACGGTCGTCGTACGCACCTGACTGGTGACGCCGGTTTGTTCGCCGAAGCCCGAGGGTTGCTTCATTCGCTGCCGGAAGACGAGCAGGTGGAAGCGCTGAACGCGCATCCCGCGATCGGCGCTCACGGGCTATCTACCGCATCCGCCCGCGAGCAGGGAAACGATGGCGCTCCAGAGGTGCTGGAGGACCTTGCGCGGCTCAATCGCGCCTATGAGGAGAAGTTCGGCTTCCGGTTCGTCGTCTTCGTCAGCCGCCGGCCGAGAGCCGAGATCCTCCGCGTGCTGCGAGCGCGTCTCGCGCGGTCGCGGGAAGAAGAACTCAGCGCGGCGATTGACGAACTGGTCGCGATCGCAGAGGACCGGTACCGCCGGCTCGCCGGGGAGCAATCCCGCCAGGCATGAGCATCCACTATGGCAAGGCCGCGGTCACGGTGTACCGGACAGACGGGCAGAGCGCGCTGTTTGCCGCCGAGGTCAGAATCGATGTCACTGGCGGCAACTTCATGCCCGCCTACACCGAGGGCGACAACACGATGGTCGTCGCCACCGACACGATGAAGAACTTCGTGTACGCGACCGCCCTCGAGTATGATGGGACATCGCTCGAAGGATTCCTCGAGCTCCTCGGCCACCGGTTCCTGGCGGCGTACGCGCACGTCGAGTCCATTCGCCTGCACGCGCGCGAGATCCCGTTTGCGCGCGAAAGCCGCGTCCTGTTCAAGCGTACGTATGGTGATTGCGGCGTGGCTGAGATCGGCATGGACCGCAGCGGCGTGCTCGATCATCGCAGCGGCCGTGAGGGACTGCACCTGATCAAGATCACGGGCAGCTCGTTCGCTCGATTTCTCCGCGACGAGCATACGACGCTCCCCGAGATGGTCGACCGACCGCTCTACGTCCACCTGAACGTCTACTGGCGTCACGCGTCCCTGGCAGATCGGATGGCGAGCGAGCTGGTGCGCGATGCCGTGGGCGCGACATTTGATGGCTTCGTGTCGAGGTCGATCCAGCACCTTGTGCACGAGATGGCGCAGCGGTTGCTGGCGCAGTTCCCGCAGATCGTCGAGGTGTCGTTCGAAGCGGAGAACCGCCTGTGGGATACCGCGCAGGTCTCCGAGGTCGACGAGCGCGTCAAGGTGTACACCGACCCGCGGCCCCCCTATGGGGTGATCGGCCTGACGCTCAGACGCTAGACGCCTGGTCTAGAGGTCGAAGCGCATCCCTTCTTTGCCGGGGATGAGTTCGAATGGATGAGGCGCTGTCTGCGCTTTGTCGACCAGGCGATCGAGCATCGTGTCGGCATGACTCGGGTCGTGGTGAAAGAGGACGAGTCGGCGGGCGCCCGTCGCCGCCGCAAACTTGACGGCATGCCCGATCGAGCTGTGTCCCCACCCGACGTGCGTCGCGTATTCGTCGTCCGTGTATTGCGCGTCGTGGATGAGCAGGTCGGCGCCCGCGGCCAGATCAAATCCCGAGGTCCAATCCCCGTCCGCCGGAAACTCCCGCACGCCGAGCGCAGGCTCGTGATCAGACAGGTAGGCAACCGAGACCTCGCCTTCCGTGATCCGGTACCCAACGGTCGGCCCAGGATGGCACACGAGGGCGGCGGCAATCCGGAGCCCTTCGACCTCAAATCCTCCCAGAGGGACATCGTGAAGCGTCGGGCGGGACGGCAGGTCTCGCAGACGCACCGGGAAAAGCGGCGGCGAGAGATATCGCGCGAGGCGCGCTCGCAGGTCCAGGGTTGTCGATGGAGGTCCCCAGATGTGGACATCGATATCCTCGCGGTGGAGAGGCGGGAAAAACCCAAGCCCTTGAATGTGATCCATATGCAGGTGCGTCAAGATGATGTCTACACGCGCGACCTCCGTCCCTATGGTCGCGCCGAGCCGGCGGATCCCCGTCCCGCCGTCGAGCACCAGGACAGTGCCATCGCGACCGCGCACCTCGACGCAGGACGTATTGCCGCCATAGCGCACGGTGTCCGGGCCTGCGCTCGCCAGCGACCCACGCGTCCCCCAAAGGGTGATCCTCATCTTTCCTCGACTTCCCAGAAGATGGCTACCGCGCCGAGATGTCGGCCGCCCAGACCTTCGAGGGGAAATGCGGTGACCTCGATTCTCCTTGAGACGCCGTCGAGGCTCGTGATCCGCATGGCGCGGTGCGCGGGGTGGTGCTCACGAAGGGCCACCATCAAGGGGAGAGACTCTGGCGGGATGGGGGCGCCATCCTCGTCACTTTGTCGGAAGGCGGTCGACCACGTCTCCGCCGCCATCTCGCCGGCCTCATCGAACCGACGGCCCAGGAGCGGCTCAGCCGGCTCGTTGTAGAACAAGAGATTCCCCTTCGTATCCACCACGAAGATCGGCATGACCAGGCAGCTTGCAAGCTGGCGCATGAGGATGACCTCGATCTCTTTTTGCACCATGCGTCTGCCCCCCAAGTTCCCCGCCACTCCGTGATCGGCATCCTCTCAGGCAGGAGACCAATTCTGTGGCCGTTGAACCCTTGCCTTCATGGATGTGCTCTTGCCTCGGTCGCTGGATGAAGCCCTCGAGATGAAGGCTGGGCGGCCCGAAGCTGTTCCCATTGCCGGCGGGACGGACCTGATGGTTGATTTGAACTTCGACCGCCGCCGGCCCGCCGCGATGCTCGACGTCAGCCGGCTCCCCGAGCTTCGCCAGTGGCGGCGCGACAATGGGATGCAGTTTCTCGGCGCCGGTGTGACATACAGCCGTATCACCCATGAACTCCGCGACTTCCTACCGCTGGTCCAGGCATCCAGGACGGTCGGCTCGCCGCAGATTCGGAATCGTGGCACGGTGGGCGGAAACCTGGGTACAGCCTCTCCTGCGGGCGATGCTCTGCCGGTGTTGGCTGCGTACGATGCAGAAGTCGTCCTGGCGAAGGCCGGGGGCCACAGACGCGCGATCCCGTGGCACACGTTCATGGTCGGCCCGAAGAAGACCCTGATCGAGGCTGACGAACTGATCGTCGGGACCCGCTGGCGCATCTCCCGCGGTCCGGGATCTTTTTCAAAGGTCGGTCCTCGCAACGCAATGGTCATCGCGGTCGCCAGTCTCTGCCTGGTGCTGGACGAGGACCAGCGCGCCATCCGGGTGGCGCTGGGTTCGGTCGGGCCAACCATTCTCCGCGCATCCGACGCCGAGGAGTTCGCCGCCCGCGCCTGCGCGGACGCCGGCGTCTGGGACGATCCCGAAGCGTCCCCGGCCCGCGACCTGCTTGCAGGCTTCGGCGACCGCGTGGCCGCCGCTGCGAAGCCCATCGACGACGTGCGCGGCACCGCGGCCTACCGGCGCCACGTTTGTCATGTGCTTGGTCGGCGCGCGCTCGCGTGGGCGCTGGCAGAGCGGCGCCCGGCGGCCGGCAGTGCGGCGCCGCGGCCGTAAAGGGCCGTCGGTGGTGCGCGCCCCGGCGATGAGGGAATCGGAGTGCTGATCCGCGCGATGGTGAACGGCGAATGGCGGTCGGCCGATGTCTGGCCCGGCGCCAGCCTGCTGTTCATGCTGCGCGAGCACCTTGGTCTGCCCGGCTCGAAGAACGCATGCGAACAGGGCGAGTGTGGCTCGTGCTCGGTATGGCTCGATGATGAGCTGGTGTGCGCCTGCCTGGTGCTGGCCGCGCAGGCTCACGAGCGTGAGGTCCGCACTGTCGAGTCGCTGACCGTCGAGGGACGGCTGCATCCGGTGCAGGAGGCGTTCGTCGAGGCCGGCGCCGTGCAGTGCGGGTTTTGTACACCAGGATTGATCGTGGCGGTCGCCGATCTGCTCGCGCGCGATCCCGCTCCGGGCGAGTCGGTGGTGCGCGAGGCGCTGTCCGGTAACCTGTGTCGCTGCACCGGCTACGCGAAGATCCTCGACGCGGTGCAGGTGGCGGCCGGGCGGATCCGCGAGGGAAACGGGTGACGATGACCGCCCGAAGAACACTCCTCATCGGCTCGTGCGAGGTCGTCGCTACGATGGACGACGCGGGGACGGAGATCCCCGGCGGGTCGATCCTGATCGAAGATGGCGTCATCACGTGGGTGGGCGCGGGGCAGCCGCCGCATGCCGCCGGCGCGGATCGAGTGGATGGTCGCGGAACGGTGGCTCTCCCCGGACTCGTCAACGCACACCATCATCTCTATCAGACACTCACCAGAGCCCAGGCCACCGATCAGGGACTCTTCGGCTGGCTCCGCGCACTCTATCCGATTTGGGCGGGTCTCGATGACGAATGGGTGTGGACTGCTGCGCGCGTGGGACTGGCCGAGCTGGCGCTGTCGGGATGCTCGACGACCACCGATCATCACTACATCTTCCCACGCGCCAGCGCCACGGCAGGCATCGCCATCCTGGAGGCGGAGATCAACGTCGCCCGGGAGATCGGTCTGCGGTTCCATCCCTGTCGCGGCTCCATGGACCTCGGCGCGTCGGCCGGCGGTCTGCCTCCAGACTCGATCGTGCAAGACACCGACACGATTCTGGCGCAGACTGAAGAGGCGATCCACCGCTTCCACGATCCCACGCCGGGATCGATGCTGCGTATCGCCGTTGCGCCGTGTTCTCCGTTCTCGGTGACCGAGCATCTCATGTGCGAGTCGGCCGAGCTGGCCCGGCGGTTCGGCGTCCGGCTGCATACACACATCGCCGAGACGCTTGATGAAGAAGCCTACTGCCTGGCGCACCACGGCAAGCGGCCGGTGGAGGTGCTGGACGATCTCGGCTGGGTGGGATCGGACGTCTGGCTGGCTCACTGCGTCCACCTGAATGAGCGTGGCATCCGCCGCATCGTAGAGAGCGCGACCGGCGTGGCGTGGTGCCCGACGTCGAATCTCCGCCTCGGCTCGGGCATCGCGCCTGTGCGCGCGCTGCTGGATGAAGGCGCGCATGTCGGGCTCGGGGTGGACGGCTCCGCGTCAAACGACGGCGGCCACATGCTGGCTGAGGCTCGCATGGGTCTGCTCATCGCGCGCGCCGGCGGGGCTGACAGGATGAGTGCGCGCGAGACCCTCCGTGTGGCCACACGAGGAGGAGCGGCATGCCTGGGCCGCGATGATATTGGGTCGCTGGAAGTGGGCAAGCGGGCAGACGTGGCGCTGTGGAGTATTGAGGGTCTGGGGTTTGCCGGGGCGGAGGCCGACTTCGTCGCGGCATTACTACACTGCTCGCCGCGGCGTGTGCGGCATTTGTTCGCCGAAGGTCGTCCGGTTGTTCGGGATTCGCGCCTGGTGAACGCCGATGAAGAGGCGATCGCTGCGGAGGGCCGGCGCGTCGCCCGCCGGATCGCCAAGAAAAAGGCTCGAATCGATGTGTAGACGACGCATGAGGGTGGTTGCAGCGGCGCGGATGTCGCTATGAGCATTCGGACTATTTCGAGGACGCGCGGGGGCGTGGGCGAGAGCGTCCGCCGGATCGACGGCGTCCCCAAGGTCAAGGGCGCCTTCTTGTTCGGCAGCGACCTCTGGGCTGAGGGGATGCTGTGGGGCCACACACTGCGCAGTCCCCATCCCCACGCCCGCATTCGATCCATCGATATCTCAAAGGCGGTGGCCAGCCCGGGCGTCTCTGCAGTGCTCCTGGCCGCCGATGTCCCCGGCAAGAAAACGTTTGGACTGGAGTTTGCCGACCAGCCGGTGCTGGTCTGGGACCGCGTCCGGTTCGCCGGTGAGGCTGTGGCCATCCTTGCGGCCGTCGATCCCGAGGCCGCCCGGCGGGCAGCCGAGAAGATCGTGATTGACTACGAGGTCCTTCCCGCGGTGACCGATATGGAGCAGGCGCTCCGGCCCGAGGCGCCGCGTGTACACGAGTTCGGGAACGTCTTGCGTCACATTCGCATTGTGCACGGCGATCCGGACGCCGCTGCCGACATCTGGGTTGAGGGGTTTTGCGAGACGGGCATGCAGGACCAGGCGTTTCTGGGCCCCGAAGCCGGTCTCGCGATCCCGGCGGCGGGCGGAGGCGTGGATCTGTACGTGGCCACGCAGTGGCTGCACGTCGATCAGGAACAGGTGGCTCCGTGCCTTAACCTGCCCCCCGAGAGAGTCAGGTTGCACCTTGCGGGTGTCGGCGGCGCGTTCGGCGCGCGAGAGGATGTCAGCATGCACATCCACGCGTGCATGCTGGCCCTGCGGACCGGCATGCCGGTGAAGATGGCCTACAGCCGCGAGGAGTCGTTCTTCGGCCACGTGCACCGCCACCCGTCCCGGATCTGGATGCGGCACGGCGCCACTCGCGATGGCCGCCTGGTCAACGTCCACGCCAGGCTCCTGCTCGACGGCGGGGCGTACGCGTCATCGGGTGCTGCAGTGGTCTCCAATGCCTCGACGTTCGCCGTCGGCCCGTACGACGTGCCGAACGCCTTGATCGAGGGCACCCGCGTCTATACCAACAATCCCCCGTGCGGAGCGATGCGGGGCTTCGGCGCCGTCCAGGCATGCTTCGCCTATGAAGCGCAGATGGACAAGCTCGCAGAGGCGCTTCGGATGGATCCGATCGCGCTGCGGCTGAAGAATGCGCTCAAGACAGGATCGGTTTTGCCGACGGGCCAGGTGGTACGAGGCAGCGCGCCGGTCCGCGAGGTCATCGATCGATGCAGCGCCATCCCGATTCCAGGTGAAGCCACCACTGACGGCGATGATGCCCACCCAGGTGGCGTGTGGAGCGGCGGCCGCAACGTCATCCCCTGCGATCCGCTCTCTCTGCCTGGAGGCGCCGGCAACGTGTCACGCGGTGAGGGGATCCGGCGCGGCGTCGGGTTCGCGGTCGGCTACAAAAACATCGGTTACAGCGAAGGCTTCGACGACTCCTCCGAGGCGCGGGTGCGCCTGTTCGCCGGCCCCTCGGGTCCTGTTGCCGAGGTGCACAGCGCGGCGGCCGAGGTCGGGCAGGGCGTCCACACGATTTTCGTCCAGATCGCCCGAACGGAGCTCGGCGTCGAGCACGTGGTGCTGCATCCATCGGATACGCACGTGGGATCGGCCGGATCGACCTCCGCGTCGCGCCAGACGATGATGTCGGGCGGCGCGGTGCAACTGGCCTGCCAGGCTGTTCGAGAGGCGCTGCTCGAACGCGTGCGCCGTTTCATGCAGACGACGCGGCAGTCACTCAGTGGAGAAATGACCCTCGAGGGCGGGGCGATTCTCGCCGCCGCCGTTCCCGTCGGCGCCATCCAGGATTTCCTCAGCGAACCGATCGAGCGGACGCGCGTCTATCACCACCGCATGACCCGACCGCTGGACGCCAGGGGGCAGGGCGACCCGCACGTCTGCTTTGCCTTCGCCGCCCAGCGTGCTGTCGTCGACGTGGATACGGATCTGGGACTGGTGCGTGTCGTGCACATCGCCACAGCGCAGGACGTCGGCCGGGCCATCAATCCGCAGAGCGTGCATGGGCAGATCGAAGGAGGCACCGCTCAAGGTCTCGGCCTGGCGCTCATGGAGGAGATCCAGCTCAAGGACGGACACATCCGCAACGCGTCGTTTACCGATTACCTGATCCCGACGATCCTGGACATGCCGCCGGTCGATTCAGTGCTGGTGGAGGAACCCGAGCCCGATGTGCCGTTTGGCGCGAAAGGCGTCGGCGAGCCATCGACCGTGGTCTCGACGGCGGCGATTGTCGCGGCGCTGCGGGATGCCACCGGGCGAGCACTCAACCGGGTCCCGGTGCGGCCCGACGATCTGATCGGACTCACGCCCCCTGCGGCCTCCGCCGGGCCGCCGCCTGCGCCGGATGTGCCGGGTCCGCGCCCCGTCCCCTACTATCACGGTCTTGGGGCGCACGAATGAGAATCAGTCGGAGACTTCGGCCCCTTGCCGGTCACCGTAGCAGGCGATTCGCCGCGGACGCACCTGGTCGAACATGTCGCGGATCTCCGCCACCTCGATGACGATACCGCGCCGGCGCCGCCGCAGCGCAGTCAGGAACGCCTCCTCCTGATCGACACCTTCCCAGACCAGTCCTCCTGGAGATTCCCAGATCTCAAAGTCTGGCATCGCCGTCCACCTCCATCTCCTCCTCTATATCCTCTCTTTCCCTCCGGCCGTCGTCGATGATGACCGGGCTGCACCACGGACCAATGAGTCCCTCTGCGTCATGGTCCGTCAGTCGCTCCTCAAGGCAGATCGCTGGTATCGCGCGGTTGCTGCTCGTTTCCGAGACAGCCGTGAACTGCGCGGCGATGGCGATGGCCACTGCGACAACGACGATCATCAGGACAAGTCTGTTCATGGCAATCCTCCCCCTCCTTGCATACAGTACGGCGGTGAGGGGATCGCCACGATTGCGCCGGTCACAGCTAGCCCGTGATCTTGTTTACAGGATGCAATTGCCCCTCGACGAGGGCGGCGGTGACCTTGTGTACGCCCTTGACCCTTGCGCATTGTCAATATGAAGTTAGCCGAGCGACTAAATTTATCCACCTTGCTATTGACAGGTGCTATCACTCTGCGGTATAAATTTATATATACGAATGAATTTATGGCTGAGGGTTTCTTGTAGTGAGCTCACCAAAACGCACATCCAGGTTTTTGAATCCCTTCAAGCCCGGCGCCGGGCACATGCCGCCGTATCTTGCCGGACGCGCAGATGAGAGGAAAGAATTCGAGAAACTTCTGGAGCAGGATACCATCCTTCAGAACCTGATTCTCACTGGTCTTCGGGGGGTTGGGAAAACCGTCCTCCTAGAAACGTTCAAGCCCCTCGCCATTCAAGCCGACTGGCTATGGGTTGGAACGGATCTCTCCGAATCTACAAGTGTGAGCGAGGAGAGCATGGCCATTCGTCTCTTGACTGACTTGGCGGTGGTTACTTCATCAATTGTCATCACTACCGAAACTCGACCGGGAATCGGGATTGGATCGAAAGACGAAACCTCCCAACGCACGCTGACGTTCGATACGCTCCTGGGCTTGTATCAAGATACTCCTGGCTTAGCTGCGGACAAACTGAAGGCAGTTCTGGAAACCGTATGGAACTATCTACGCGGCCAAGGGAAGCGTGGCGCGATCTTCGCGTACGACGAGGCGCAAAACCTGGCCGATCATGCTACGCAAAATCAGTATCCATTGTCGCTTCTTCTTGATGTGTTTCAATCCATTCAAAGAAAAGGCATACCCTTCATGCTAGCATTGACCGGGCTTCCGACCCTTTTCCCGAAGTTGGTTGAGGCGCGAACCTATAGTGAACGAATGTTCCGCGTGATCTTCTTGAACCAACTGGACAAGCCTGCGAGCAAAGAGGCGATTCTCAAACCAATCGAGGATGCTCGTTGCCCTGTAAAGTTTACGCCCGAATCGGTGGAAACAATCTTCGCGGTTACTGCAGGTTACCCGTATTTCATCCAATACGTCTGCCGCGAAGTATACGACGTGTGGGTGCAGAACGATGGCCCAATCCCCGTTCCTGTCGAGGAAATCATGCGGAAACTCGATACAGACTTCTTCGCCGGACGGTGGGCGCGAGCCACAGATAGACAACGCGACCTGCTTGGGGTCATCGCCCAACTGCCCACCCGCGCAGGGGAATTCGCGGTCCAAGAAATTGTTGAACTGTCAGAACGGCTTCTCGAGACGCCGTCCAGCGCAAGTCACGTCAACCAAATGCTTGTGTCGCTGAGTAACGCTGGTTTGGTCTACAAGAATAGGTGGGGGCGGTATTCGTTGGCGGTTCCACTTCTAGATGAATTTATTCGGCGTCAGCTTCAAGGCAACTGATCCCGTGCCGCGGTTCCTCTCGAAATCTCGGCCATATCTCGATTCTACCATCTCTGTGCCCAGACGTTCACGTGAAGTCTGTCGAACGCTCCAGGCGTTCACAACGCTCCGGACGTTTCATCCTCCCGAGCCCAGGTAGGCCCGCTGCACCTCGGGATCGTGGAGGATCTCCTCACCGCTCCCCTCGAACCGCACCTGTCCCTGCTCCAGCACATACGCCCGATCAGCATTGCGCAGCGCCGTTCGCGCATTCTGCTCGACGATCAGCAGGGCGATGCCGCGCCGGCGCAGGTCGTGGATGATGCGGTAGACCTCGTCGATCATCTTGGGCGCCAGGCCGATGGTCGGCTCGTCCAAGAGCACGAGCCTCGGGTCGAGCAGCAGGACGCGGGCCAGTTCGAGCATCCGCCGCTCGCCCCCGCTGAGGACTCGCGCCCGCTGCTGCCTGCGCTCTCGCAAGATCGGAAAGAGATCGTAGAGGTGCTCCACGTCCTCTCGCACCCGGCGGTCGGCCCGGATGTAGGCGCCCAGCTCGAGGTTCTCGTCCACCGTGAGATTGGGGAGGATGCTATAGCCTTGCATGACGTAGCACACGCCCCGCTGCAGGATCTCCGGCGGCGTGCGGCCGGAGATGGACTCGTCGGCCAACCGCACCTCCCCGGCCGTGGGCACGAGGAAGCCGAAGATCGTCTTCAGCAACGTGGACTTTCCTGCGCCATTAGGCCCGATCATGGCGACGATCTCCCCGGGGCGCATGCGCAGGCTGACGCCGCGGATGACCTCGCGACGGTCGTATCCGGCGTGAACGTCGATGAGTTCCAGCAGAGGACCGTTCTGTCTCATCGTCCGTAATACAGCTCGCGCACCGCGTCGTTGCGCTGAATCTCGTCCGGTGTCCCCACGGCGACAATCTCGCCACCGGCCATGAAGACGATGCGATGCGCCAGCGACATGATCATCTTCATGTTGTGCTCGATGACCAGAAAGGTCATCCCCTGGGCGTTGAGACGGCGGATGTGCTGCGAGATCTCTTCGACCAACACCGGGTTCACGCCGGCAGCGGGCTCATCGAGCAGCACCAGCGTGGGCTCACGCAGCACGACCATCGCGATGGACAACAGCTTCTGCTGCCCATACGAGAGCGCGCCGGCGGGATCGTCACACAGGTCCCACAGGCCGAATGAGTCGAGCAAGGCCCGGCCCCGATCGGCTGCGGACGCCGGGTGGCTGCTGATCGTCGCGCGCCATAGACCTTCTAAGAGGTGTTCCTGCCCGCACATGAGATTCTCCCAGACGCTCATCTCCCGGAAGATCCTCATGGCCTGGAAGGTCCGCGACAGTCCGGCCCAGGCGATGCGGTGAGGAAGCGCCCCGACGACCTCGCGATCGTTCAGGCGCACGGAGCCGGTATCCGAGCGTACGAAGCCCGTGATGCATTCGAACAGCGTGGTCTTGCCGGCGCCGTTCGGGCCGATGAGACCGCAGATCTCGCCCCGGCGCACATCCAGGGTGACGTCGCGGACCGCCTGGACACCACCGAAGCGCTTGCCCAGCCTCTTGATGCTGAGAACCGGCTCATCTCGGTCGAGCGGCGTATTGAGTCGTAGCGGCGTATTCCGCCGTAGCGGCGTATTCCGCTGTAGCGGCGATGCTGGTGGTGGTGAGGTTGGTGCCGCTGCCGGAGTTCTCCTGCGCAGCAAGCCGGCCAGCCCGCCGGGCTCACGGATGGACACCACCATGATCAGCGCGCCAAACAGGATGAAATCCGCGCCGCTTCCCAGTCCCCCCAGCCACGACCGCGTGTACTCGCTAAGCAGGATGATGAACAGCGCGCCCAACACGGGACCGATGACCGTCGCCCGTCCGCCGATCAAGGCGATGACCACCACGAGCAGCGAGATGCGGCCAGCCATGACGTTGTACGGATCGATATAGAGGACATAGAGGGCGTACACCGTTCCGCACAGCGAGGTCAGCGCGGCGCTCAGCCCCAGGGCGTACAGCTTGCAGCGCCTGGTAGGGATCCCGAGCATCTCGGCCGCATCCTCGTCCTGATTGAGGGCGCGCAGGTAGATGCCGATACGGTTGCGGTCCACGAGCGCGACAATGAGTGTAGCCAGTACGAACAGCCCGAGGGCCGTCAGATAGTACGGCGGCTTACTGTCCCACATCAGGTACCCAGGTCGGTTACGGTGCTCCAGGGGCAGGTACAATCCCACTGCGGCGCCGACGTACTTCCAGTTCAGAAACAGGATGCGGGTGATTTCCCCCAACGCCAGTGTGGCCAGGGCAAAGAAGTGCCGGCGGAGCCGGAACGTCGGAAACCCGATGGCCAGCGAGACGAGGACCGACAGCGCGGCGCCGGCAGCCATGCCCACCCACGGCGTTATGCCGTACAGGCTCAAGAGCACCGCGCCGGCGTACGCACCGAACCCGAAGAAGACCGCATGTCCGAACGAGATCTGCCCGGCGTATCCGCCGATCACGTTCCAGGCTTGAGCCATCGTCCCGAAGAGGAACGCGATGATGAGCGCGTTGAGGAAAAAGGTGTCGCGGATGACCAGCGGAAGAAGCGCGAGGAGGGCCCCCGCGCCGATGATCAGCCGCCACGAACGGGTCACGATCGCGTCACTGCGGCTCGCCCACCAGCCCTTCAGGGCGAAGAAGCAAAATGAGGACGAAGACCGCGAAGACGAAGAGCAGCTTGAACGAGGGCTGCAGCAGGGTCCCCAGCACGTTCTCGATCAGCCCGATGCATACCCCGCCCACCAGCGCGCCGTCCACGCGCCCGAATCCGCCCAACACAACGCTGGCAAAAGCGATCAGCAGGAACGCGTCCCCGATCGTCGGCGAGACCTGATAGAAGGGAAAGAGCAGGGCGCCTGCCAGCGCGACGCTGGCAATCCCGATCCCCCAGGCCAGGGCGTACATGGTCTCCACGGGAATGCCCAGCGAGAGGGCGACATCGCGATTCTGTGCGGCGGCCTGCAGCGCCCGGCCGGTCTTTGTCCGGCGCAGGAACTGCCCGAGCGCGCCGAACGCCGCCAACGAGACCACCGCGGCGACGACTTTCGGCATCGCGATCGGCACACCGAGCAGGAGGATGCTCGCCGGGCCGCCGCCCTCGAGCAGCCCGCGGACGTTGGGGCCAAAGGCCGCGAACGCGGCGTACCGCAGGAAGAAGAGCAAGCCGAACGTGGCAAAGATCTGGGTCGCCAGGGGCGCGCGTAAGATGTGCCGGATGAGCAGCCGGTACGTCAGCCACCCGAACAGGAAGAAGAGCGGTACGACGATCGGCACGGCCATGACGGGATCGATGCGGCCCAGCGCCCACAGCCAGTACGTCGCGTACAGGGCGAGCATCAGGTACTCGGCGTGGGCCAGATTCACCACGTCCATCACGCCCCAGATGAACGACAGGCCGAGGGCCACAAGGGCGTACACGAGGCCCAGGATCAGACCGTTCACCGCGGCGTGGAGGAGTAACTCCATCACCGGCGACTAGCAGGCGTGCAGGCAGACCGGTGTGCGCGTTCGGATCAGCGCCTGTCCCACGGCGGGGCCGGCCAGACCAGCGGAGCCTCCGCCACGTCGAACGGCCAGACCACCTTGTAATCGTTGTCCAGGATTTGTGTCAGAATCCCGGCGGCGTGGCGATTCTGACCCTTGGTGTCAAATTCGATCCCCGTCCAGGGCATGATCAACTGCGCGCTCGGGATGCTGGTCTCCTGCAGCGCCTTCTGGATCGCGGCCGGAGCAGTGGATCCGGCCCGGTTGAGCGCGTCCGCCAGCGTCATCATGCCGGTGAATGCGCGGGCGTTGACTTCGTCCATGTCTGATCCGTGCTTTTTCTTATACATCTCGTTCACGCGAGCCACGACCGGCTTGCGCCGTCCCATGCCCAGCGCCCACGGCGCGCGCGGCAGGAAGTAGTGGCCATCCTTTCCGGCCGACTGGAGAAAATCGGGGACCGTGGTGAACCCGGCGTGCACAAAGAAGCCCTGCGGGAACCACCGCATCTCCTTCAGCGCGCGGACGCTCACCAGTGCGTCGACCAGGTAGTTCGCCCCGATGATGGCGTCCGGGTTGGCGGCGCGAATGCGCAGGAACTCAGCGGTCAAGTTCGCCGGCGGCGAAGTGTAGAGTTCGTTGGCAACCACATTGTACTTGTAGACCTCGGCGTACCCTTTGGCGACGCCCGCCGCCGTGGCGCCGAACTCGGTGTCCTCGGAGAGGATGGCCACGCGGGAGAGCCGCTGTCCGCGGCCTCTGAGCTCTTCCATCATGTCGAAGAACAGCTTCGTAAACGTGATGTCGTGCGGCCCGGTGCGAAAGAACCACTTGAATCCGCGGTCCGTGAGCCGGGGCGATGACGACTCGGGGTTGAGATACGGGATGCTCTTGGCCTCCGCCGCCAGGCTGGCGGTTGCGGTCACCGCACTCTGGTAGGATCCGATCAGAGCCACGACCCGTTCCCGCTCGATCTGCCGCTCCGCCTCCGCCCGGCCGGTGGCTGGGTCGCCTCGCGTATCTCCCCACACCAATCGGATCTTGCGGTTGCCGAGCTTCGGTAATCCGGACGTGGCGGCGAGGGGAAGGCTCAGGTCGGGGTGGGGATTGTTGACGATGTCCACCGCCAGCTCGATCCCGTTCTTGATCGCCGCGCCGATGCGGGCCAGCGCGCCGGTCAGCGGATAGACTGCGCCCACCGTGACCGTTTGCTCTTGTGCGACAAGGAGAGCGGCCAGCCGGTCACTGAGGACGAGCGAACCGAGTCCGGCGCCCGAGTACGCCACGAACTTCCGCCGTGAGATCTTCTTCATCGCTGCACCTCCTGAGCTTGTCGTACACTCGCCTTCATATCGGTGATGAACATGTGGCCCGGGGCATGGGTGATCATCAGCGGGAGCCGCGCGCGTGCCGCGACCGCCTGGGGCGTCACCCCGCACGC
>JBQTJG010000376.1:0-12244 GCA_052387355.1 Armatimonadota bacterium
TGAGCAGAGTGATGTATGATGATTGTGCAGCCGCAACTCCTGCTGCCGACGCCCGCGGAGGCGCCGCCGCGGCCGGTGATCGTGCTCGATTTCGGCGCCCAATACGCACAGCTCATCGCGCGCCGCATCCGCGAGAGTCGCGTCTACAGCGTCATTCTCCCGTTCGACACACCGCTTGATCGGATCCTGGCCCACGAACCCCAGGGGCTCGTGCTCTCGGGGGGTCCAGCCAGCGTCTATGAAACCGGCGCGCCGCTCGTCGACCCGGCGATCCTCAACGCTGGGATCCCGACGCTGGGCATCTGCTACGGCATGCAGTTGATGGCGCACCTGCTTCCGGGCGGCCTGACGGCTGCCGCGGAGCAGCGGGAGTACGGCCGGACCCGTCTCTTCGTTGACGATGGATCCGACCTGTTCGCCGGATTGGAACCACGGCTGATCTGCTGGATGAGTCACGGGGACTCAATCACGTCCCTGCCGGTCGGGTTCGTGCCGCTGGCCCATACCGACCGCAATCCTATCGCGGCGATGGCCGACCACGAGCGCCGCCTCTATGGCTTGCAGTTCCACCCTGAGGTCTCGCACACGCCATGGGGCACGGAAGTGCTGCGCAACTTCCTCTACGAGGTGTGCCGGTGCGAGCCGAATTGGACAATGGCGTCGTTCATCGACCGCAGTATCGGGACCATCAGGGGGCAGGTGGGCGAGTGGCGGGCGCTGTGCGCGCTCTCAGGCGGGGTCGACTCGGCCACGGCCGCCGCCCTGGTGCACCGCGCCATCGGCGGTCAACTTACCTGCATCTTCGTCGATCATGGCCTGCTGCGGCAGGGTGAGCCCGAGCAGGTCGTGTCCACATTCGGCGACACGTTTCAGGTGCCCCTCGTCCACATCGACGCCCGCAACCGGTTCCTCGCCCGCCTCGCAGGCGTGACCGATCCGGAGCAGAAGCGCCGTAGGATCGGCGAAGAGTTCGTCCGCGTTTTCGAGGAAGAGGCGCAGCGGCTCGGCGAGATCGAGTACCTGGTGCAGGGCACGCTTTACCCCGACGTCATCGAGAGCGGCACGCGCACCGCTGCGCGCATCAAGACCCATCACAACGTCGGCGGTCTGCCCGAGCGCATGCGCCTGCGGCTCGTCGAGCCGTTTCGCGATCTCTTCAAGGATGAGGTGCGCGAAGTGGCGCGCCAGCTTGGCCTGCCCGACCGCATGATCGCCCGCCACCCCTTTCCGGGGCCCGGACTGGCGATCCGCATCATGGGGGAGGTCACCCGAGAGCGGCTCGACCTCCTGCGTGCAGCCGACGCCATCATCCTCGATGAGATCCGGGAGGCCGGACTCATGCTCGAGATCTGGCAGGCGTTCGGCGTCCTGCTGCCGGTTCACACCGTCGGCGTCATGGGCGATGCCAGGACGTACGGGCAGGTGGTGGTCGTCCGGGCGGTGACCAGCGAGGATGGGATGACCGCCGACTGGGCGCGGCTGCCGGACGACCTCATGGAGGCGATCGCCAGCCGCATCACCCGCGAGGTGCCCGGTGTCACCCGCGTGGTCTACGACATCACGAGCAAGCCGCCGGCGACGATCGAGTGGGAGTAGGAGGCCATCGCCTCCGGAGCACCGGCCCGCTGCCCGTAGGGGACCTCGAGATCCGCTCGTCAAGGCCTGGATATCGTTGGGCAGGCAGCCGATTGATCCTCGTGGAGAGCCTGGGGAATGCCGGGGCGGTTCACCGGGAGAGCCAATAGCTATTGACACTCACTAGCGAAAGATGCCAGGGTGTGATCAGGTGATGGTCATGCAGCTGAACATCTATGTCCCCAAGGCCAGGGCTGATCTCCTGGCGGCCCTGGACCTGGCCAGCCGCGCGACTGGTCGACAGAAGAACGAACTTGTCCTCGAGGCGATCGAGCAGTTCCACCGGGAGCGACCGCGCGAGATGGGCCGGTATCCCCTGGGCGCAGTCATCCCTTGGAAGCGGGGAGATCTCTACGCCGAACGACTCGACCGCATCGCGCCACGCCGTGATCTTGCTCGACGCCAACGTTCTCGTCGCAAGCCTCGACCTTAGGGCGGGCACCGCGCATCGCGCGCGGTGGTCTCTGCCGCGCGGGAGCGGCGACTTCCGGGTGTCCTGGTGCCTCAGGTCATGTTGGAGGCGCATGCTGTACTCACTGATGCGCGGCGAGTCGCCGCGCCCCTGGCACCGCGGCAGGCCTGGGCGGAACTCGAAGGTCTCGCACACATGATTCCGGTGGTCGGCCCCGAGCGCCAGGCGCTGTATGAGCTCGCCCGGGTGATCGACCATCGCCTTCCAAGGGCGCAAGAGGTATTCGACTCCTTCCTGGTGGCACAGATGCGAGCAGCAGGCATCGGGACGATCTGCACCTACAACGTAGGCGACTTCGAGCGCTGCGACGGGATCGATCCCGAACGTCCGGAGGCCATCCTCGCACGGTTCGGCGTCCGCGATTGACCACTGTCGGCGGTTTGCACGAGCCAGCGTCGGCCGATATAGTGGACGGGCAGACAATGGACTTGCTGGCCAACCTCAATCCCCCTCAGCGCGAGGCGGTCGTCCACCCCGGCGGCCCGCTCCTCATCCTGGCAGGGGCCGGGTCGGGCAAGACGCGGGCGCTGACCCACCGCATCGCCTATCTGATCCGCGAGCGTGGCGGGGCGCCGTCCCGGATCCTGGCGGTGACGTTTACCAACAAGGCGGCCCACGAGATGCGCGAGCGGATCGATGCGCTCCTGGGCGGGCCGATGGCACGGCCGATCTGGATCGGCACGTTCCATGCCATCTGCGGCAGGATCCTGCGCGCCGATGGAGAGCACATCGGCGTCCCGTCGACCTTCACGATCTACGACGACGAGGATCAGCGCCGGGTGATCCGCGACTGCCTGACCGAGCTGCGGCTCGATGAGCGGAGGTTTCCGCCAGCCGTCATGCAGGCGATGATCGGTCGGGCGAAGGATGAGGCGCTCGATGCGGCGCGATACGCGGCCCGCGCCTCAACCTTCATGGAAGAGGCGGCCGCCCGCGTCTGGCAAGCGTACCAGGCCGAACTGCGCGCGCACGGCGCGCTGGATTTCGACGACCTGATCGGCGAGACGCTGCGGCTGTTCGACGAGCATCCCGACGTCCTGCGCAAGTATCAGGAACGATTCGAGCATGTGCTGGTCGACGAGTACCAGGATACGAATCACGCGCAGTACCTGCTTATCCGCGCGCTCGCGGCGCGGCATCGCAATGTGACGGTCGTCGGGGATGACGACCAGTGCCTGCCGGCTGGCGCGATGGTCGCATGTCCAGATGGAGCGCGGGCGATCGAGTCGCTGTCCGAAGGTGCGACGGTGATGGCGGCGGGCGGCGGCGGCCGGCTGGTCCCGACGGTCACAGCCGCCCCACTGCCGCGGCACTACGAGGGTCCAGTCGTCACCGTATCCACGCGCAGCGGTCTCCGCCTGACAGCGACGCCCAATCACCTGGTCTTCGGCCGCTTGATCCCGCGGCTAGATCTGCACTATGTCTACCTGATGCAACGCCGCGGCGTGGGCTACAGGATCGGATGGACACGCGGGGTGCGCAGCCGTCGCCCAGGCAGCTTCGACAGTGGTCCGAGCCTGCGTCTGAATGGCGAGATCGCCGACCGCCTCTGGGTGCTGGCAGCATCTCCAGATGAAGCCGAGATCGTCTGTCTGGAGCGGTTGTACGCCTTTCGGTACGGTCTTCCCACCACGGCGTTTACTGAGAGCCGGGCGCACCAACTGTTGGCTGGCCTAGCGATGGCCGTGGAATATCCGCACCATCGCTCCGGCGCTGTGGTCAGGGGACAAACGGACAGGCGGCTGGTCCACTTCACGATGTTCGGCGACCGCAGGACCTCCCTGCACCGCGCCTGGTCCGAACACCGCATTCAACTCGTCACCTCAGGCGAAGAGATACGCGCACGGGTGGCACTCGAACATCGCACGCACGAGAGCCGAGCTGCGGTCTGGCGGGTCGAGACCGCCCGCCGCGACTACGATGTGGGCTGGCACATGGCGCGGCGCCTGGCCGCTCTGGTGGATGGCGAGCCTGTCTTGCGCGCATGCGTCACAGCGCCATCGGCCGCGCCGGGCGCAGCCAGGTCGCGGGATCGGCCGGTTCACCTCGTGATGCCGCTGGGCCATCTCCATCCCGGCATGGGGCTGGCCGTGGCCAGGGACGGCCGCGTGGTGGAGGACGAGGTGGTATCGCGGACGATCGGTTCCTACCGCGGGCCGGTCTACGATCTCGACGTGCCCGACTTTCGCACGTACGTGGCCAACGGCGTCCTGGTGCACAACTCGATCTACCGCTGGCGTGGCGCCGACGTCCGCAACATCCTCGAGTTCGAACGCGACTATCCTGACGCAACCGTCATTACTCTGGTGCAGAACTACCGCTCGACCAAGACCATCCTCGCTGCGGCCCATGCGGTGATCAAGCACAATCCGCATCGACATGCCAAAGAGCTCTGGACCAGCAATCAGGATGGCGTCCCGGTACAGGTCTACGAGGCGGTCGACGGCGGGGACGAGGCGCGATTCGTGGTGGATCAGATACGCACGCTCGCCGACGGTTCACGTGCGGGCGATACCGTCGCGGGCGCGTCCCGTGCGGACGGCGCGCTCGCGGGCGATGCCCTCCGCCTGCGCGACATCGCGATCTTGTACCGCACCAACGCGCAGTCCCGGGTGCTGGAGGAAGAGTTCCTGAAGGCCGGGGTGCCCTACCAGATTGTCGGCGGCGTCAGGTTCTACGAGCGTAAAGAGGTCAAGGATCTGCTCGCGTACCTGCGCCTGGTCATCGCGCCCGGAGATACCATCAGCCTGCGGCGCGCCCTGGCGACGCCGCGCCGCGGCATCGGCGACATTTCACTGGGGCGTCTGACGGCGTGCGCCGAGGCGGCGGGATGCACAATGCTCGAGGCGATGGGCCGGCCTGAGGTGCTGAACGGCCTTCCGCGCACCGCGGCCCGCGCCCTCGACGAGTTCGCGCATGTGATCGTTCGGCTCACAGAAGAGGCGGCTCGCCATCCCGCCAGTCAAGTCATCGCGCGCGCCATGGTCGCGACAGGTTACCAGGCCATGCTCGAAGCCGAGGGGACCGAAGAAGCGCTCGGGCGCCTGGAGAACCTCCGTGAGTTGGTGACTGTGGCGCGGGAAGTTGAGGAGTCCACCGGCGAGCCGCACCTGGCGGCGTTTCTCCAGCACCTGGCGCTCGTGGCCGACATCGACACCTATCGCGAGGACGTCGATCGCGTCACGCTGATGACGCTCCACAGCGCCAAGGGGCTCGAGTTCCCCGTGGTCGTCGTGACCGGGCTTGAGGAGGGGCTGTGCCCGCACGTGCGGGCGATGGACGAGGAAGGCGGGCTCGACGAGGAGCGCCGGTTATGCTACGTGGGGTTCACGCGAGCGAAGATTCGACTCATCCTGACGCACGCGCGCACGCGCGCCATCTTCGGGAGTCCCGCGCTCGCGGTCCCATCGCGGTTCCTGGAGGAGATTCCTTCGGCCCTGGTCACCGTGTCGACCGCCCCGAACCCCTGGGAGGAGGCCGGCAGCAGTCGCGGCCGCGACGCCAGCGCCGGGTCTGACAGGCGTGGCCACGCCGGAGGGTCTCGTCCAATCCCGCAATTCGAGGTCGGCGCCCGTGTGCGCCATCTCAAGTTCGGCGAGGGTCAGGTGCTGGAGGTCGAGGGGGAGGGAGCGGGCGCGATCGTGACCGTCCGGTTCGCCGGCGCGGTCAAACGGCTGGCCCTCTCGTACGCCCCGCTCGAGGCGTCCGAGTAGCACTTTCTGCGGGATCCGCGCAGCCATGCCTGGGAGGGAACCGCATTGCGGTCCAGGGCGTACATGAGAGAAGGAGATTTGCCGGAAATGGCGTAGGCTCTGTATGGTGTTTGTTTACTAGAGTATACTGAAGTATAGCAGACCATTCCATGCTGGCTCCGGTCTCTGGCTTCCAAGGACCGGAGAAGGGGGGCTCAAGATGGGCCAGGTGGTCTTCCGACTTCTGCTCGTGATGGTCGCAGCATCTTTGCTCGTCACCTCGCAGGTCACCGCTCAGACGGGCAAGCTGACTCTGCCGGATGTCCCAAGTCCCGCGGTTGTGGAGGCTGCCGATGTAGGCCGCTTTGGCGGGACGTTCGTCGTCGCGTCCATATCCGATCCCCGGACCTTCAACCCGATTGTTTCCCAGGAGTCGTCTTCCCCGGTGGCCTTACTGTTCGAGGCGTTAGCTGAAACACACCGTGCCACGACGGAGGTTGAGTCCTCTCTGGCCGAGTCCTGGACAGTCAGCAAGGATGGCCGGACCTGGCTGTTTAAGCTACGCAAGGGCGTCCAGTGGTCCGACGGTAGGCCGTTCACCGCCGACGACGTAATTTTCACCTTTGACGCCGCATTTACGCAGGGTGTGCAGTCCAGCCTGCCCGACGTCCTTACGATCGCCGGCAAGAGGATTGGCTACAAGAAGATCGACGACATGACCGTGGAATTCAAGACCGATCAGCCCTTCGGTCCGTTCTTGCGCACCATCCAGGTTCAGATCGTCCCCAAGCACAAGCTGGAAGCTGCGCTCAAACAAGGCGCCGCCGAATTCAACAAGACCTGGGGCGTGAACACGAATCCACGGGAGCTCGTCGGGACCGGGCCGTTCGTGATGCACTCGTACGTCCCGGGCCAGCGTGTACTGTTCGTGAGGAACTCCAAGTATTGGAAGGTGGACAAGAAAGGTCAGCGCCTGCCCTACCTGGCGAGGTTTGTTATCGAAATCGTGTCGAACCAGGACGCGGCGCGCCTCAGGTTCCTGGCGAAGGAGATCGACTCGTACGCACCGCGGCCACGCGAGTACGCAGAGCTGCGGAACCAGCAACAGGCAGGCAACTTCACGATCTTTGACGGACCGCCGGCGTTTGGTGGCGAGTTCATTGTCTTCAACCAGAACCCGGCCGGCGTGCGGGCGCCCAAGTTGGCCTGGTTCCAGAGCGTCAAGTTCCGGCAGGCCGTTAGCCACGCGGTTGACCGTGACGCGATCGTCCGCCAAGTGTACGCCGGCCGCGCGACGCCACGGTTCAGCCCGGAGAGCCCTGCCAACAAGTTCTTCTTCAATCCGAATACGCGCAAATACCCCTACGACCTGGGGCGCGCCGAAACCTTGCTGCGTGAAGCCGGCTTCGCCAAGGGCGGCGATGGACTTCTACGTGATTCGGCTGGCAACATCGTGGAGTTCACGATCGCGACAAATGCTGGCAACCAGGATCGAGAGGCCATCGGCAACCTGGTGCGTCAGGACTTCACCAAACTCGGGATGCGGGTCACGTTCGCGCCGGAGGCGTTCAACACGCTGGTCGGCAAACTGGTTGGCTCCTTCCAGTGGGAAGCAATCATTCTCGGGCTTACCGGCACCCTCGATCCGCACAACGGGCAGAATGTCTGGAAGTCCAGCGGCTCGCTGCACATGTGGTGGCCCAAGCAGGAGAAGCCGGCGACCGACTGGGAAGCCGACATCGACAGGATCTTCGACCAGGCGGCGACGACAGTGGATCAGAGCAAACGAAAGCAATTGTATAGTCGGTTCCAGGAAATCATCGCGGAGCAGGTTCCGATGGTCTATTTTGCGAGCACTCTGACGCAGCCGGCATTTAGGAACACGCTGGCAAACTTCAGCCCTGCGCCGCTGGCGTTCTACGACATCGAAACGATCTATTACCGGACGCCGTACCGGTAGGGATGGGGAGAGGAGGTCCCGGCCTCCTCCCACACTGGGTATCGATGCTCCGGCACATCGTGCACCGTGTCTTCAACCTGATCCCGATGCTCTTCGGGATCACACTGATTTCCTTCATTGTCATCCAGCTCTCGCCAGGGGACTTTCTGGCGGAAATCCGCATGAACCCGATCGTCAGCCAGCAAACAGTTGACCAGATGCGGGCGAACTTTGGCCTCGATCAACCGCTGCACGTTCAGTATCTGAGGTGGCTGTGGAACGCGGTCCGGCTGGAGTTCGGCTACTCGTTCGCCTTCCAGGTGCCGGTCACCTGGCTCATCGGGTCACGCCTGCTCAACTCGGTGCTCCTGAACGTGGTCGCGTTTGCGGTCGCGTGGGCGCTCGCCCTCCCGTTGGGCATCTACGCGGCCCGGCGCCAGTATTCAGCCGCCGACAATACCCTCTCCCTCGCGGGCTACGTCGGCATCTCGACGCCGACGTTCTTCTCCGGCCTGTTCCTCCTGTTCTGGGCGTTCAAGACCGGGTGGTTCCCCATCGGGGGCATGACCAGTATCGACCATGACTTCCTCTCGCCGTGGGGGAAGATCCTGGATGTGGCCCACCACATGGTGCTGCCCGTTTTGGTCCTGGGCGTGTTCGGCATCGCCGGCCTGATGCGACAGATGCGCGCAAGCCTGCTCGAGACCCTCCGGCAGGATTACGTCCGCACCGCGCGGTCCAAGGGTCTGGCCGAGAACGTGGTGGTCAACAAGCACGCCGTCCGCAACGCCATCAACCCGATCATCACGATCTTCGGATTCAGCCTCGGCGGGCTCTTGGGCGGCGCGGCGATCCTCGAGAACATCATGGGCTGGCCCGGTATCGGGAAACTGATCGTGGATGCGACGATCCAGAAAGACCTCTATGTGGTCATGGCGGCGCTGGTCATCGGATCGGCCACCCTGGTAGTAGGCAATCTCATCGCGGACGTCATGCTCGTGATCAGCGACCCCCGGATCCGCTATGACTGAGGACGCGTCCGGGGTCCCAGTCGCCCACGCTGCCGTTGCACCGGCCGGGCAGGCCGCGCGACCGGAGCGGACCGCCGTTGCCGAGGAGCAGGCGCGAACGCCTGCCCAACTGGCGTGGCGGCAGCTCAGGAAGCACAGGATCGCGCTCCTGGGCGGCGCGGTGCTGGCCGTGCTCTATTTCCTGGCGATCTTCGCGGAGTTTCTGGCCCCGTACTCGCTCGACTTCGCCGACCGCGAGCGGTTCTTTCACCCTCCGATCCTTCCGGCATTCGTCGACACCCAGGGGTTCAGTCTGCGCCCGTTCGTCCACAAGACGACGCTGGTCGACCCCGGGCTGCGGACGTACGCCATCGATCCGGGCCAGCGACACTACATACGCTTTTTCGTGCGCGGAGAGCCGTATCGGCTCTTCGGCATGTTTCCGTCGTCGCTGCACTTCTTCGGGGTCGCCGAACCGGCCCGGTTGTTCCTGATGGGCACTGATCAATCCGGCCGTGACCAGTTCAGCCGGATCCTGTACGGCTCTCGCATCTCCCTGACGATCGGTCTCCTCGCTGCCGCGATCACCATCCCCATCGGCCTGATCTACGGCGGGCTCTCGGGGTACTACGGGGGCCGCGTCGATAACGGGATGATGCGGCTGTCCGAGGTCATCATCGCCTTCCCTGAGTTCTACCTGTTGCTCACCCTCAGCGCGGTGCTGCCGTCGGCGGTGGGCTGCACCACCCGTTTCTACCTGATCACCTTGATCCTGTCGTTTATCGGCTGGGCGGGGTTCTCGCGCATCATCCGAGGGATCGTCTTGTCACTGAAGGAGCAGGAGTACGTGCTCGCCGCAAAGGCGGCCGGCCTCGACGACTTCCGGATCATCGTGCGCCACATCCTGCCCCAAACGTCATCGTTTGTGATCGTCGTGGCGACGCTGGGCATTCCCGGCGCCATCCTGGGCGAGTCGGCCCTGTCGTTCTTCGGGTTTGGCGTCCGCGAGCCGTGCTCGTCGTGGGGCAATCTGCTGACGGCGGCATCGAACTTGCCGACGCTCATCCTCTCGCCGTGGCTGCTGTTTCCCGGGCTGTTCATCATCGCCGCGGTGGTGGCGTTCAACCTGTTTGGAGACGGGCTGCGCGATGCCCTTGATCCGCGCCATCGGACCAACTGATGGAGGATGCGATGACCAGGGTCGGACGCCACGCACGCGGCCGAAGCGCACCGGCGGGCCGTCGCGCCCGGTTGCCCTGGGTGCTGTGGGGCGTGGGCGTGCTGGCGGTCGCGGGCGGCCTGGTGGCGATGGACCGAGTCTGGCTGGCCCGCGAGCAGGTGGACGCCGGCGACCCGGCGGTGCGCGTGGCCGGTGCGGTGCGCAGCATCTCCGGCAGCGACAGCGTGCGAAGCGCGACGTACGATCCGGCGGCCAAGGCGGCGAAGGTTGAGGTCACGTCGAAATACTATGACGCCGCGAAGCCCGCCAATGAGAACCGGGAGTACCTGTCTACAGAAGGAAGGCTAGGCGCGCAGCTCGCGCTGTTCGGCAACACGCCGGTGCAGCAGGTGACGATTCTCCTGTACGTCCGGCGAACGCTCCTGGCCACGGTGACGGCCCGCCAGGGGCAGAAGTACGAGGAGATGAAGGTGGAGTACAGTGGACCTGTGGTACGACAATAGAGGAGGTGATGAGTCCATCTAGGAAGCGCACCGCACCGAGTGCTGGATTGCAAAGTCACTGAGTCCATGAGGAGGGACGACAGATGAATGGATACAAGAAGCTCCTCGCGCTGACGCTGGTGATCCTGCTGGCCGGACTCACGGGCGTCGCGCAGGGGCAGGCAGTGAAAAATCCGGATACGTTGATCCACGCCACGATCTCGGATCCGGAGACCCTCGATCCGGCCTATGGGTACGATACTGCGGGTTCGCAGGTCTACCTGTGGCACATTTACGAGACTCTCGTGTTCTACAACGGGGGGTCCACGGGCTCGTTCGTGCCGATGCTGGCCACCGAGGTGCCCAGCGCGGCGAACGGGGGCATTTCGAAAGACGGAAAGACCTACACATTCAAGATCCGCGACGGCGTTAAGTTTCACGACGGAACGCCCATGACCGCGGAGGACGTGAAGTACTCGCTGCTGCGGTTCATGTTCATGGACCGCGACGGCGGCCCATCCGGGCTCGTGCTCGCCCCAATCGTGGGAGAGGACGTCACCCGGGACGACAAGGGCACCCTGAACTCAGCCCTCTTCACCAGGGCTGATCAGGCGATCAAGGTGAGCGGCAGCACCGTCAGCATCACCCTGAAGGAACCGTTTGCGCCCTTCATGTCGATCATGGCCGCGTGGTCAATGGTCGGGAGTAAGTCGTGGGCCATCAAGAACGGTGACTGGAACGGCACGGCGGCGGATCTCAGAAAGCTGAACAACCCGCAGAAGCCCGAGAACACCACGATGTTCAGCAAGTCCAACGGTACCGGGCCCTTCAAGCTGGCCCAGTGGGATCGGCAGGGCCGCCAGATTATCCTGGAGCGCAACGACACTTACTGGCGCAGGCCGGCCGCGTTGAAGCGAATCGTCATCCGCACCGTCGAGGACTTCGGCGCGCGGCGGTTGATGCTGCAGCAGGGGGACGCCGACATCGCCACCATCAACCGCGTCGAGGTGTCGCAGGTCGAAGGTCTGCCGGGCATCCGGGTCATAGATGACCTCCCCTCGCTGGTGGCGGACGGGCTCTTCATGAGCATGAAGATCGACACCGGTGGTGGGAACCCCGACGTCGGCAGCGGGCGCCTGGACGGCAACGGCATCCCAGGCGACTTCTTCGCCGACATCAATGTGCGCCGCGGTATTGTGCAGGCGGTTGACTACAATACGATAGTCCGCGACTGCTGGCGCGGCAAGGCGACCATCGGCAATGGTCCGGTTCCCAAAGGACTGTTCGGTTACGTTTCCACCGGGAAGTGGCACGCCTATGATCCGGCGAAGGCGGCCGCGTCCTTCCGCGAGGCCCGGGGCGGTCAGGTGTGGAACAACGGGTTCCGGTTCAGCATCTTGTGGAACACCGGTAACGCCACCCGTCAGTGCATGGCCTCAGTGTTCAAGGCCAACCTCGAGGCGCTGAACCCCAAGTTCAGGGTCGACGCCCGCAGCGTCACGTTTCCACAGTTGCTGCAGAATTACCGCGCCGGCAAGTTGCCGGCCTTTATCATCGGCTGGGCGCCCGACTTCATCGATCCAGATAACTATGTGACTCCGTTCATGCATAGCACCGGCACCTATGCCAAGGCGCAGGGGTACAACAACCCTGAGGTCGATAAGTTGATTGAGCAGGCCCGGTTCGAGACCAATCCGGCCAAGCGGCGAGCGATCTATGCCAAGCTTCAAGAGATCGCCTACAACGACATCTACACGTTGTATTCTTACCGGGTCGGCCTTCTAGTCCAACGGAGCTGGGTGCGCGGATGGTACTGGAATTCGGCGGTCCCTGG